>NZ_JAWOTX010000003.1:0-363415 GCF_033339115.1 Vibrio sp. 947
AGTTCTTTTAGTTGTTGATTTCATAACACTCTCCAATTTTGGGGGTGGAAAGTGTCAACCTTATTTAGGACGGCACACACATCTAGAAAGAGGCTCATTAACGTGAGCCTCTTTTTTTATCTGTAAAATTCTATCTATTAAGGTTTGTAGAAAGCTTGATGACGAAAACGCCTAACGCTTCAATTGACAAGATTTATAAACAAATTGGTTCGTAGTGGGCTGCCGTTAAGTTGGCTTTGATTTTTTCACGTAGAGCGATGTGGGCTGGGTTGTTTACCTCTCGCTTATGGTAAACGAACTTGTAAGGGATAGAGCGTATCGAAATGGGGCAGGGCAAAATTTGAAGTTTGAGCGCTTTGCTCCACTTGTTTGCAAAAGATTGAGACACGATCCCTAAACTGTCTCTTTGGGCGACATACAGCGCCATGCCCGCTAGCGAAGATGTGATCAAGTCGACTTTTCTTTCTTGAATTGTTTCCTTTGCTAGTTGCTCGAACCCCGACATGTTGTTCCATTTTCCTGAAAATAAACAGTGAGTTTCCTCATAAAATTGCTCTTTTGTGAGCGTGCCGTGTACACGGGGATGGTTCTCACGACAGATAACCACGGCTTCTTCCTCATAGGCATCTTCAATAATAAACGCTGCATCTTTCGTGATCACCGTATCGATTACTAGATCGACTTTTTGTTGTCTTAACAGCTCAAATAATAGGAATTTTTCGGGTGGTGATTCATAAAAAATAGTGTTCTTTATCGGGTCCATAATGTGCAACAAAATTTCCGAACAACACACTTCAAAATGATTTCTATCAGATATCGCATTGTCAATAATACTAACCGCTTGCTGGAATTGCGGCAGTAATTGATAAGCGGTGGAGGTTAGTGCGATACCTCGTCCTTTTTTAACGAATAATTGCTTATCTACGACTTGCTCTAAACGCTTTATTGCAGCGCTCACAGCAGGTTGTGTAAGCCCTAATTGTTCCGCGGCTTTTGTATAAGATTGAAACTCCGCAACAACAAGAAAAGTTTGGATCAAATTCAAGTCCATAACGTCACTCATAAATTTAATTTATAGGTTAACTAATTTTGACTGCATTTATCGCCTGAAATTAGTGCTTTATCTTATATCAACAATGGTATTGAAAAGCGAATACCGTTTTTTACGCACTAGCGAACTCTTGGAGATAATATGAAAAATGCGACCAAAACGAGCAGTAAAAAACTCGTACTTAACGCATGTACGTTAGCTTTGGGCGCTGCATCTGCAGTTGCACATGCAGCGGACAAACCCAACATTCTTGTCATCTTTGGTGATGATGTTGGTTACTGGAACCTTAGTACCTATAACCAAGGCATGATGGCGTACAACACGCCAAACATCGATAGCATTGCTAAAGAAGGTGCGAAGTTCACTAACTTCTACGCACAGCAAAGCTCGACAGCAGGCCGTTCTGCATTCATCACTGGTCAAATGCCAAAACGTACAGGTCTATCAAAAGTGGGCTTACCAGGCGCTCCGGAAGGTATCTCGGAAAAAGATCCGACGATTGCAACCGTGCTTAAACAAATGGGTTACGCAACCGGACAATTTGGTAAGAACCATTTAGGTGACCGAGACGAGCATCTTCCTACCAACCACGGTTTTGATGAATTCTTCGGCAACCTATACCACTTGAACGCAGAAGAAGAGCCAGAGAACGTGGATTACCCTAAAGATCCGGAGTTCAAGAAGAAATTTGGCCCTCGTGGCGTTATCCATTCTTACGCTGACGGCAAAATCGAAGATACCGGTCCACTAACGCGTAAGCGTATGGAAAATGTTGATGGTGAGTTTCTTGATGCCGCAGAGAGCTTCATAGAAAAGCAAGTAAAAGCGGACAAGCCGTTCTTTACTTGGTTTAACACCACTCGCATGCACAACTTCACACATGTTCCTGAAGAATACCAAGGTAAAACAGGTGCCGGTTTCTACGCGGATGGTGTTAAGCAGCACGATGACCAAATCGGTCAGCTACTTAACAAGATCAAAGAGTTAGGTGTGGATGACAATACAATCATTGTTTACACCACTGACAACGGCCCTATGGTTGATTTGTGGCCGGATGCAGGGATGACACCGTTCCGCTCAGAGAAAAACACTGGCTGGGAAGGGAGTTTCCGTGTGCCAATGTTGATTAAATGGCCTGGAAAAATTGAGGCAGGTAAAACATTCAACGGCATGATGTCATTAGAGGACTTTTTCCCGACACTAGTTGCTGCGGCAGGTGATACCAAAGTTAAAGACGAACTGCTAAAAGGCAAAAAAGTTGGCGATATGGACTACAAAGTTCACCTAGACGGTTACAACCAACTGCCATATTTAACGGGTAAGTCAGACAAATCCGCACGAAATGAGTTCGTTTACTGGAGCGACGACGGCGATCTTGTGGCATTGCGCCAAGGAAAGTACAAGTTCCACTTTATGATTCAAGAGAATGAAACGGGTATGGATGTATGGCGTAAGCCGTTCACTAAACTTCGTGTGCCACTGATCTTTGACTTGAGCATTGATCCATTTGAACGAGGCGATCAAGGCATGGGTTATTCTCGTTGGATGTACGAGCGTTCATTCTTAATGATGCCAGCAATGGATACAGTGAAAGAGGTGATGGGTACATTCAAAGAATTCCCGCCTCGTATGGAAGCAGGTTCGTTCGTACCTAAGTCTTCTAAGTAAATTAAGATTATATAGCGCTTTTTGGAGCGCTATATACCCAAATAGCTTCACTTTTGCTGTACAGCGCTCACGAGGTTATTTGGGTATATGTAATAGTGAGAAACGTATGAGTAAGATTTCCCCTCGCCATTCTACTACTATGCCTATTGTTCCTCTTAAAACGGCGTCTAAAGCGCCTGTTCTGGGCGCGTATGACCGTCGATTCCATGTGATGGCAAAGCCAGGTGGAGCAAAGTGCAACATCGATTGTCAGTACTGCTTTTATCTGCATAAAGAAAATCTACTGCACCAAGAAAAGCAGCCAAAAATGGACGACGCAACACTGGAAGCGTTCGTGAAAAGCTATATCGAAAGTCAGGATGGCGAAGAAATTGTATTCTCATGGCAGGGCGGGGAGCCGACGCTGCTTGGGTTGGACTATTTCCGCAATGTCGTAGCTTTGCAAAAGAAATATCAGCCGAAAGGCGTTCGCATTGAAAACGACCTTCAGACCAACGGCATTTTGCTAAACGATGAGTGGTGTGCGTTTTTAAAAGAGCACAACTTCCTAGTTGGCTTGTCGATTGATGGACCACGAGAGCTGCACGACAAATATCGCAAAACCCGCAGCGGTAAGCCAACGTTTGATCTCGTGATGAAAGCGGTAGATAAGCTCAAAGCGCATGGCGTGAAATTCAACGCGTTGGTCACGGTGAATCGTCACAATGCGAAATACCCGCTCGAAGTATATCGATTTTTAACCCAAGAATTGGGTGTGACTTATATTCAGTTTGCGCCGGTGGTAGAAGCCAACAACTTCCAAACAACCGCGCCGCAGTTTTGGAACGAACAGATGATCCCAACCAAAGGCAGTGATCTGGCTAAACCGGGGCATCCAATGTCGATTGTAACGGATTGGTCAGTCGATCCTGAAGACTGGGGACGCTTTTTAATGGCGACCTTTGAAGAGTGGGTGAATAACGATCTTGGCCGTGTGCTGGTTAATCTGTTTGAAACCGCGGTGGCGCAAGTAATGGGGAAACCGTCTCAGCTTTGCGTGACGGCGGAGTTTTGTGGCAAAGGGTTGGCGATTGAGCACAATGGCGACGTGTTCAGTTGCGACCACTATGTGTATCCAGAATACAAACTCGCCAACATTCATGAACACTCACTGAATGAAATGGCCTTCTCTACAAGACAATATACTTTTGGCATGGCAAAACGCGATTCATTGCCGACGTATTGTAAGCAATGCCCTTACTTGCCTTATTGTTGGGGTGAGTGCCCAAAAAACCGTTTGATCAAAACGCCGAATGGTGAGAGTGGTCTAAACTATTTGTGTTCGGGAGTCAAAATGTTCTTTGATTATGCGTTACCGATGTTGGTTGGTCTTGCACAACTTCTCCAATCTCAAGAACCGCAAAGATAACATAGTGAATATAACCTTAAGTTATTTCATTTGTTCTTATACTTAACTATCGAAAAGACGGCTTAAACCATTGAAAAGGTATCCTATGAACCACGCACAACAAGCGATAAAAGAACTCATCGAACAAACAGAAAAAAGCGTCATTGGACAAAGCCACGTGGTTCGAGCTTTAGTCATCGGGTTATTAACAAATGGGCATATTCTGCTAGAAGGTTTACCGGGAACGGCAAAAACACGTTCCGTAAAATCGTTGGCGAACTTGTTAAACACCAGTTTTGGTCGAATCCAGTTTACGCCGGATCTTTTACCATCTGATGTGACGGGCACTGAGGTTTATCAAGAGCTGGATGGCAAGCCGCAACTACACTTTCAGCCAGGGCCAATTTTTAACAGCATTGTACTTGCTGATGAGGTCAACCGTGCACCAGCCAAAGTACAAGCGGCACTGCTTGAAGCCATGGCCGAAGGCACAATCACGGTAGGCGATAAAACTCACGTATTGCCAGACTTATTTATGGTGCTTGCAACGCAAAACCCTGTAGAGCAAGAGGGCACGTACCCGCTGCCAGAAGCGCAAATGGACCGCTTTATCATGAAGGTTACCGTCGATTATCCAGAAGATGACGCCGAACGTGACATCATTCGTTTGGTGCGCAGTGAAGAATTGGGGGCGGAAACCAGCAGCGAAATTATTACGCCAAAACACATCGAGCCAGACGTGGTGCTAGAAGCGCGTCGTCAGTTACCAAACATCGTGGTATCAGACCTAGTGGAAAACTACATCGTTGCGTTAGTGATGGCGACTCGTAAGCCAGAGCGTTATGCCGATTCAAACTTAGCAAAATGGATTGAGATTGGCTCTAGTCCTCGTGCTTCCATCGCACTCGACAAATGCGCTCGTGCGTATGCGTGGATGCAAGGACGTGACCACGTTACTCCTGACGATGTGCGTGCCATGGTTCCGTCTGTATTGGGCCACCGTTTTTCTTTGACCTACGATGCACTGGCAGATGGGGTCGATCATCAACGAGTCGTACAAGAGCTGCTAGATTGTGTAGAAATTGGGTAAGTGGGAGGCATTATGGCTAAGCCAACTCTTGCGCCAACATCACAGGGGATGGATCCCCGTTTGTACTGCGATTATGCTCGTTTAGTATGTCTGCAAGCACAAGCAGAATCGTTCAGTTTACTTCCTCATCTAAAAGCGGGTAGCGTACTCTCTGGCCGACACAATTCGTTGTTTCGCGGTCGTGGATTGAACTTCGAAGAGCTGCGCCATTACCAATTGGGTGACGATATTCGTAACCTTGATTGGAAAGTTACGATGCGTACAGGTAAGCCGCACGTGCGCAGCTATACAGAAGAAAAAGATCGCAACGTAATCGTGTGTGTCGACCAGAGAAGCACAATGTTTTTTGCTTCGACGCAAGTAATGAAATCGGTTGTCGCGGCAGAGATCGCAGCGATGTGTGGGTGGCGAGTATTAAAAGATGGCGACCGAGTCGGTTTTGTCATCGCATCCCCGCAGGCGTTGTTTCACAGCAAGGCACAGCGTTCGCAAAACGATCTTCTGGCGCAACTTAAACGTCTCGCTAAAGCCAATCAATCGCTTAATGTGGACTCCCGCAACTCCGAAAAAGTAACGTTCAGTCAATGGATTGAGCTCATTAAACGCATGAAGCTCAAGCAATCCACTTTGATTTTTATCAGCGACTGGAGCGACTGCGAGGAGCACCATCTTGATCACCTTAAACAGCTACAACAGCACAACGATGTTCTTGCAGTGATGGTCAGTGACCCATTAGAACAAGCGCTACCAGACGATTTGGCAAAATCGAAATGGGTGGTTGGTGATGGGCAGTATCAACTCAATTTAGACAGCAAAGCAAAGGTAGAAGCTGCGAGCGCAAAGCTTGAGGCTCGAACTAGCTTACAGCGTCAATCACTCTCTCAACTTATGGCGATGAAACACCTTCCGCACATCGAACTCGATACGACAGGTGAGCACATTAAACAATTCCAAAAACTGGTAGGAGGGCGTTAAATGAGTGATCTTCCTACGCCTCCGAGTACCTACATACTCAGAGAGCTGCATGATGTGGCTGTACCACCCAGCGTGAGTTGGTACCCGCAAACTATTGGCTGGAAAATTTTAGCGGCGGTTGTGCTCATTGCATTGGTGTATGTCGTATATCGATTGGCTCGGCAATGGTGGCATAATCGTTACCGAAAAGAAGCTCTACTGGCGATTTCGCAAATCAAATCGAGCGACAAAGACATGCCAAAAGTATTGTTCTCTGTGCTTAAAGTAGTGCTGATTCATATTGATAGCCGCAACGCGAAATTGTTTGATACCGCCTTTCTGCGCAAGCTCGATGCGCTGTATCCGCAAACCGAAGATTCTCAAGCAAACTCGCTTGTGGTCTTTAACGATGAGCTTTCAAAGCGCTGGCTACAAAGTATTGTCGACCCAAGCGTTATGCTAACCAACGAAGATCGTGTAACGCTAATTGCTCGTGCGAAAAACTGGGTGAGTGAACACCGTGGTGATGCTCAAAAAAGCGCGGCAAAGAAATCACCACGATTGAAACGCAAATCACATCAGGGAGGTCAACATGAATGATCTTCTTGCATCGATAACTGGTTTGTCTGGTTTTGAATTTGCTCACCCAATGTGGTTTCTGGTTTTGCCCTTGCCGTTGGTGGTGTACTACTTGGTGCCTGCATATCGCACTAAGCAAATGGCGATCAAAGTGCCGTTTTTTAGTCAGCTGGTGGAAGCGATTGGCGAGACGCCATCAGAAGGTGCAAGCCAGTTGACCCCGAGTTGGTGGCAACGAGCAACGTTAATTCTCTCATGGCTTTTGGTGGTGTGTGCGATGGCAAAACCCACCGTGTTAGGCGAGCCTCAAGTTCGCGAGAGTTTAGGTCGCGATGTGATGGTGGTGGTGGATCTTTCGGGTTCCATGGCCGAGCCAGATTTCACCTCACGTACAGGCGAAAAAATTTCTCGTCTTGATGCGGCAAAAGAAGTGCTGTCGGAGTTTGTTCAGTCTCGTAAAGGTGACCGATTAGGCTTGGTGCTTTTTGGTGATGCTGCTTTCGTACAAACGCCATTTACCGCAGACCAAAAAGTGTGGCTCGAACTGCTTAACCAAACCGATGTGGCAATGGCAGGGCAGAGTACCCATCTTGGTGATGCGATTGGCTTAGCGATTAAAGTTTTTGAGCAAAGCGATAAGTCGCGTGGTGCTTTAGAACAAGATCAAAACCGTGAAAAAGTCGCGATTGTATTAACCGATGGTAACGACACGGGCAGTTTTGTTGAACCGATTGATGCGGCGAAAGTTGCGAAAGCCAAAGGCGTGAGAGTGCACGTGATTGCGATGGGTGATCCGGAAACGATAGGTGAAACCGCGTTGGATATGGACACGATTCATCGCATTGCGAAAGAATCCGGCGGTGAAGCGTTTGAAGCACTCAACCGTGATGAACTATCGGCTGCCTACGACGAAATTGGCAAACTGGAACCTCAACTTTACGAAAGCACCACATACCGCCCAAAACAAAGCCTTCACCATTACTTGATGGCGTTAGTGGTCATCATGCATTTGCTCGCGTTCAGCGTCGCAACACTCAAAAGAAGGGCTGCAACACGATCATCATTAGGAGAGAGCGATGTTTGATTCTCTTAGTTGGACGCAATTCTTTACGCAGTTTCATTTTATTCGACCACTGTGGTTACTGGCTTTGGTCCCCATGTTTTTCTTGGTGTGGTTACGCTGGCGAGAAGAAAGCAAGCCAAGCTGGAAGGATATTCTGCCCGAACATTTACGCAATGCTTTGACGATAGGTGAGCGAGGCTGGCGTAAGCAACTGCCGCTTAAGCTCTTGATGCTGATTGTGTTCATCGCCATTGTGATTTGTGCAGGCCCAACGTGGCAACGAGAGTCTTCTCCCTTTGGCGAAGATAAAGCCTCTATGCTTGTGGTGCTTGATAACAGCGACTCGATGCTGCAAAAAGATCTCCCACCAAGCCGCCTTGAGCGTTCCAAACAGAAAATACGCGATTTGCTAGTCGCGCGAAAAGGCGGAAAAACGGGTTTAGTCGTGTTCGCGGGCAGTGCTCATGTCGCGATGCCTATAACTCAAGACAGCAAAGTATTTGACCCGTTTTTGGCGGCCATTACGCCAGAAATTATGCCCGTGCAAGGTAAGCTTGCCGAAAAAGCATTGCCGTTAATTGACCAACAATTGCAAGGTCAACCAGGCTCCACTGTTCTGTTGGTGAGTGATGGCGTTAATCCAGCCACGATTGAGCAATACCAAGCGTATTTCTCGGGCAAACCTTATCAACTGTTAATTCTTGCGGCAGGGAATGCTGACATTGTGAGTAACAACCCAATGGATTTGGATTCTCTACAAAAACTGGCTAGTCAGACTAACGGTCGATTGGTGGAAGTGACCGTCGATAATAGTGATATCGAGCAACTGAACCGATACGTTGAGCGCAATATGCAGCTTAATGGCGAATCTTCAATGCCTTGGAAAGACATGGGATATCAGCTTCTGTTCCCAATCGCGCTGATCATGATGCTGTGGTTTAGAAAAGGGTGGTTAGTGCAGTGGTGCGTGATTGTAATGGTGAGCGGCACGTTATTGATGCCAACCAGTGCGTTGGCGGAGAACATTTCTGTTAAAGCCGAGCAGCCACAAGTTGTGCAAAAAGTGACGGCTTTCGACAAGGTAGCGCAATGGTGGTGGGATTTGTGGCTAACGCCAGACCAACAAGGACAGCGTTTGTTTAACAAACAAGCGTATTTAGAAGCCGCGAAACACTTTGTCAATCCATTACGCAAAGGCACGGCGTACTACTACGCTAGCGAGTTTGAACTCGCCCACAGTGCGTTTTTGGAAATGCAAAACGACCCGTCCGAAGAGGTTCGAGATTACGGTCTTTATAATGCGGCGAGTGCATTGGCGCGTCAGCGTGAATATTTGGCTGCACGTGACTTGTTAAAATCCCTAGCCAACAAGCCAACGTTGAGCGAGAGGCTAAGACCGGATGTTGAGCATAACTTGAAAGTGATTGGTGGTATTGTAGAGGACATCAACCGGATGAGTGAGAGTCAGGCAGGAACAGAGCAAGAAGCATCAACCGAGCTAGGCGATAACCCTCAAACCGCAGAAGGGGCGGATGAAAAAACGTCAGCGGAGTTGATGATTAAAGAGACGTTAAATGCAGACGACATCATAGGTAGCCAAGAATTAGCCGACAAATGGTTAAAGCGAGTCGAAGCGGATCCTAAATACTTCTTAAATGCGAAGTTTCAGATTCAATTGCGTTCAATAGAAACCGGAGAATCAACCTCTACTGCGAGCGAAAATACAGAGGAGGCGGTGCAATGATGAAAAGCCACCGTTTTACGCCCTTTGCTTTACCCTTGTGGGTAGTTATCTGTTTCGGTTTCCTCCTGAGCAGTAGTGTGTTAGCTCAAGATATTCGTGACGTTCAACGAGAGCATGGTGTAGAGTTACAAGCGTGGGTTGGTCAACAACCAACGGCTGGAGAGAAGCGTAAAACACCAAGCTTTAGCGTCAATGAGCAAGTTATTTTAACCATCGAAGTGGCAACGCCGCGTTGGTTTACGGGTGGTACGAGAATTGGCAATATTGAAATGCCCAATGTTATCGCCAAACAGCGTAATCAACTAGCAACCAACTTTACTGAGCAAAAAGAGGGACAAACTTGGTCGCGTCAACGATGGGAAGTGACTTTGTATCCTCAAGCTTCTGGTGATTTTGTGATTCCACCTGTCGCAGTGGGCGTTCAGGTGTCTGCGCCGGACGGCGAGAAGGTGTCAGGCACACTTTACACGCAGCCGATTAAGTTCAAAACCGTATTGCCATCGGGCCTGCTGAGTGGTGAGACACCTTGGTTTGCGGCAACAGATGTAGAGGTAAAGCAAGATTGGGATACCTCCACTGAGTCACTCAAAGTTGGGGATGCAATCACGCGTAAAATCACCATTTCTGCTCAAGATTCACTATCTGTATTGCTACCAGACTTGTTGAAAGGAGAATCAACAACCCGTTATCAAGCGTATCCTCAACCCCACCGTTTGACAGATACGCAAACACGTGGTGATTACCAGTCAACACGCGCAGAAGAGAGCGTGTACGTGATTCAACAAGGTGGTGAATTAACCCTGCCGGATTATGAGTTCCGTTGGTGGAACAGTAAGACTCAGCAAGTGGAAACGGTGATGTTAGAGGGCAAAACTTTTGCCGCGAAGCACACGTTGAAGTCCTTTATCAGAACATACTTTGCATGGATTGTTTCCACGCTTGTGTTGCTGGGTTTTGTGATTATTTCATTGGTAGCCATTAAACGTTACTACCGCAACAGACCGACACCAGCATGGCTGACGTTCCACCGTTTGTTAAAGGCTAAACGTTGGTCTGAAGCAAGGACCATATTGTACAAACAATTGCGTTTAAATACGGCAGAGCTGGAAATGAACAAAGCCGATACGAGTGAATCGTGGCAAAAAAGTGCGTCGCGAATGCAAAATGGTGAAAATAGCGCTCATTTACTGAAGTCGATGTGGCGCAAAGTCCAGACCAAACAAAAACGCTTTAAATTCCGTATTCCGCGAGCGTTACCAGAACTGGACAAAGTCATTGGAAGAGATGGCAATGAATAAAACGGGGCGCTAATATAGCGCCTCGTTTTTATTAGAGAATAGAGTTCAAATGAGCCAAGAGTTTATGCGCCGCGCATTGGAAGTGTCCAAAAATGCGCTTCCTGAATGTCAACCCAACCCGCCGGTTGGCTGCGTGTTAGTGAAAGACAATCAAATCGTTTCTGAAGGTCATACTCAAGCGATTGGTGGCAATCACGCGGAAGTGGAAGCGCTGAATGCGTATCAAGGCTCGTTAGAATCGGTGACGGCATACGTTACGCTGGAACCGTGTTCGTTTGTTGGTCGCACGCCAGCTTGCGCGGTGACATTAGTCAAATCCGGCATAAGCAAAGTCGTCGTAGCCATATTGGACCCCGACCCGCGCAACAGTGGTCGAGGTATCGAGATTCTAAAACAAGCAGGTATAGAGGTAGAAACGGGTTTGTGCGGCGAGGAAGTCAGCGAGTTTCTTACCCCTTACTTAGGCAAAGCCTAATCCAAGCTTTACGTTGCACTACGGTGCCAGTTTATGTGGTGAATGAAGTGCGTCAAAATTGAGTTAAAACTCATTAAAACAGGCGATACCGCCCATTTATTGCACTTGGCTACGTGAAGGATCATGCTGTTAGATTAAAATAGAGAAAGTGACTTTTGAAAAATTTAATAGCATGAAACCGACCGACCTTAATCTTATTCCCATTTTCACTGCCATCTATGAAGAGCGTAACTTGTCTCGGGCGGCGGCGCGTTTAAACATCACCCAGCCTGCGGTGAGTAAAGCGCTAGCAAGGCTACGTGATATCTACGATGATCCATTGTTTCATCGTTGCGTTAAAGGTGTCGAGCCTACCTCGTTTGCGATGGATATTTATCCTGCTCTTCTTGCTTCAGTACAAAATTTCACTTCGACATTATCGGCCTCTAGTGAGTTTGACCCTAAAGTGTCGAATAGAGTGTTTTCTATTGCCTGTGTGTCCGTTGCAAGTTTTGAGTTGCTACCTCAAGTCATGAAACAAATCCGTGTGTCGGCGCCAAATGTTGCATTAGAAGTGCATCCGCTTTTTACGGAAGATTTTGAAAGTGATCTGCGGTTACAACGATACGATTTGATCATTGATATCACACCAAGAGCAAGAACGGTGCTAAAACTGGAAACTGTACTTACGGAGCGTTTGGTGGTGGTATGTAGCGAAGCGCATCCACGCCTGAATGACGAGATTACGGCTGAACAATTTTTTGAAGAAGAACACGTAGTGGTTTCGCAGTGGCAGAGTCGTAAGAGCTTGTTAAACGCCGATGACATTGTCGACTTGGATAAGAGAAAGATTAAGTATCGAGCCTCAGGCGTACTAGAAATGCTCCCAATTATTTGTGGTAGTGAATACATTGGTTTAATGCCAGAGTCGATGATCAACTTGTTCAATAACACCTATCATGTTAAATCTTTATCAATGCCATTTGATGAACAAATGTATGAGCTTTGCACAATCTGGCATCCTAGTCGCACAAACGACAGCGCCCATCAATGGTTGCGTTCACAGATTAAGCAAGCAGGAAAAGTCATCAACCAATAGGAAGTGCAATGAAAAAGACAATACGTGCCATCCTTAACGGAAAAAAAGCTGGGAATCCAGAGTTAAGAGATGCAATCATGAAAATGAGAGAAAAAGGCATCGACGTACAGGTGCGTGTGACGTGGGAATCTCAAGACATGCCGCGGCTAGTGAAAGAAGCGGTTGCTGAAGGCATTGAACGTATTGTTGTCGCTGGTGGCGATGGGACTGTCAATGAGGCGGCTTCTGCGATTATTCAAATTGACGAAGTAAAACGCCCTGAGTTAGCCATTATTCCCCTTGGTACTGCCAATGACTTTGCTACCGCTATTCAAGTACCTAATTCCATTAAGGCGTCTTTATCTCTTGCTGTTGAGGGGCAGTCCGCTTTGGTCGATTGCGTCAAAGCGAACGATCGCTGCTTTATTAACGTGGCAACAGCAGGGTTTGGCGCAGAAGTTACAGCAGAAACGCCTGTTGAACTCAAAAACTTTCTTGGCGGCGGAGCTTACACGCTAACTGGTGTTGTAAAAGCACTTGGCTTTAAACCATATGACGGAACAATAACGATTGAAGGTGGCGCGTATCAGGGAGAAATGTTGCTCGGTGCGTTTTGTAATGGGCGCCTTGCTGGAGGTGGGCAAGAGTTAGCTCCAAAAGCGATGATTAATGATGGGATGATGGATCTAACATTGGTGCGCCCATTTTTACCTCATGAGCTGCCTAAAGTAATCGACGAGATCAATAACCCGAGTGAGAAAGGAGAGTTTGTGAAGTACACTAAAGCAAGCTGGTTGGAGATAGATTTTCCGAATCCATTGCCTCTTAATTTAGATGGAGAACCTTATCATTCGAGAACCATTAGATTTGATGTTCAGCCTAAGAGTATACGATTAGTCGTACCGCAAGATTGCCCTTGCTTGACTAGCTAAACGAGCGTTTTCCATGATTATTGCGTAACACAGCCACTAAAATGTGGCTGTGTTGTTTGTGTTGAGGTATTAGTCAAATTCTTAACGTTTTTGAATGGTCTCAACGTCTATTTGCGTAGTTGTCCAATCTGCGTCAACCTCTCCTCGAATCATTACGGTATCTTTTGGTGTCACTTCTTGACCCATCCAATCTTCGTTGTCGATCTCTACTTCGATCTCACCAGTGTTGTCTTTGAACAAGTAAGTCTCGTTACCAAATGATTGAACAATATGCCCGGTTAGCACTACAGCGCTGTCGTCGGTTGCGTTGCGCGCCTCTTTCACCGTATTGATTGCACTGACTTCTGGACCATTAAACGCGGCGAAAACCGAGCTTGAAAGTAGGGCAAGCATGGATGTTAACAATACTCTTTTCATTATCATCTCCTTATATTAGAAGTAATAAGTTGTGCCTACGTTAAAGGATGCAGTGTTCGCGTATCGGTCTAGTTGATATTTTGCGTTTACACCTATGGTGAGCTGCGGGAAAATTCTGTATTCCGCACCCACTGAGAACATTGCGCCTAGCTCGTTGTTTTTCTCCGCGCTATGGAAAAGCGTGTTGGTCATTTCCACATCGTCGTTCGTGACAAGTTCGTATTCTTGATGTTTAGAAACCTTGGCGTTGTATTCCGTGTACGTTAGACCCGCTTTGAATTTTGTTGTCCATTTATCATTTAATGCATAGTTAAACACAGGAGCCAACGACACTTGCTTGGCTTTGATTGACGCATCCCAATCCATTTCATGATGGTAATCTTTGCCATCAATTGTCTTGATACCAAGGTCCTTAGAACGGCCGTCATCAAGGTCAAACTGGCTGTAACCTAGCTCAATTGCCCAATTGTCATTAAACGAGTAACCGATAAATCCTGAGAAAATACCATCCTCAAGTTCTGGGTTAAGTGTTACATTTTCAGCTGAAAAGTGAGGTTCCAAGTCATGGTCAGTGGTGCCTAGTCCATATTCCAGACCTACATAAGGAGCCGCAGATACCGAAACTGAGCAGGTAACGAGTAACGCAAGAATGGTTTTGTTCATTTTATTTTGCCTCTTCAAATCAACTTAATGAGTAGAAGCGCATTGTGTGTGATGAAGCGTGAAGTGATCGTGAAGAAACAAAAATATTTTAGAAAAAGAGCAAGGTGCGATAACCGAGGGGCGGTTTGAGTGAACAAACACCAAGCTCTTTATATAGAGTAAGTTAAGTTGCTGCGACGTAACACACCGCAAACGGGACATTAAGGCGAGTAAACTCTTTAATCCAACGCCATTGGTTGTCTTGGAGTTTATCGCCCGGCCCTTTTACTTCAATCCATTCGAACTCGTTTCCTTTAAAAGCAATCAGATCAGGCATCCCATTGCGGTAAAGCTTTAGGTCACTCAATTGTATTTTAAATAGCGCCATCAACATGTTAGTTGGGATTGTATCGAGTGCTGTTTCGAGTAGTTCTTTACTTATTAAGCTCCAATGCACAAATGGATTGCTGATACCAAACTTCTCATCGTACTTTGTCAATAACGTATGAGTGCTACCCGTTTCCAATTCGTCAAATGCCGCACCTATCAAAGCTTGGCGCTTGGTAACAAAATCAGAATGGTACAAATCCAGAGGACGATGTTGATAGGCATTGATGAATGCGCCTTCGATGGGAGCGAAAATCGCATCCCAAAAAGTGAGACCAAGTAATGCATTAAGCAGTGCATTTTCGGCGTAGAATACGGTCCAGCCTAAAGACTCAAAATACGCTTTGCTGGCAAGTTCGACTCTCTGTTGAGATAAATCCAGTTCAAGGCGGTATTCCGAACAGGTTGGCTTCGTCATTCTTGGTACTTTCTCGCCTTGTTTTCGTTTTAACCGTTGCTCAAGTTTTTGTGCAACTTCGAGCTCAGACACATCGATCGGTGAGTTAAGCATATCTGTGACAATGTCACCAAATAAATCATCATGGTTTAATTTGTCATAGATACGTGCGCGTCGTTCTCGGCTCGGTGTGAGTTGAGTTTGCCCAAATAGAGATAGGGCGGTCTCTAGATCATTAAGCCGTTCGTAATCACGTGCTATGTCATTCAACATGTGCTCGCGTTTACGATCTACGTAACGGTGTTTAACGGGCTGAGGCATTGCCTCAATTAATAAGTCGAGATTGGCTTTGTCTTTTCGGTCAAATTGCCAGTACAGGTTGGCCAACTGGCTCAGTTCAATTAAACGGTCTATTTGCTCACGTGAATCAAAGAAACGGCGCACTTTACTCAATTGATATTGCTCGAACTGATGCAAACCTAAGTCATCAAGCACAAACTGACTTAAGTCTTGATGGGTGTTGGCAAAAAACAGAGTGAGCAACACGTCGATCATATGAGCTGAATTGAGTTTGACGATCGTAAACTCAAGCTTCTCTATACGATCAAATTCCGCATTACTCAAACGTTCGACAAGGGCGTCTTTCTTGAGTGATTTCGGGAGTTCGGGATAAAGCGCAGAGATTTCTGGTTTGGTCAGTAAATTGGCCGCTAACTCTTGATGAGAAAGGGGTGGGGAAAGGGCTACAAACTGATGCTGACTCAATTCTGCCAGTGCTTCATTGATAGAAGGTATTTCTGGATAACTCAGCTTATCACTTCGAAACCAACACCCCTTTCGGCTGTATAAACGCACTAAAAGGCACTGGGCGTGTTTGCTCAAAGAATCAAACGAGCAAAACCATGCGTGTTCTTCCTTGGTCAGTAAATCGCTGTACCAAGTTATTGCGTGATGAGTCAGCTTAAAGAAGTTCTCTAGATAGTAGTCTGGTGCAAGTTCGATAGGGCTTTCCATAAACGACCGATAACAAAAAAGGCTTAACTCATAGGTTAAGCCTTTTTGCTATCAAATCAATTCGCAATTATGCGTTTTTTAGCTGTGCTACTTTCGCTTCAGACAATGGCTTAGTGATGAACGCAAGTACGATACATACTGCCATCATTGCTGAAGAAATTGTGTAAGCCAAGGTGTAGCCGTCGCCATTTGTCATCGAGAAACCAACAACCGCTGCGCCGATTGCACCACCGATACCCCATGCTGTGTAAAGCACGCCGTAGTTAGTGCCGTAGTTTTTCAGACCGTAGAACTCAGCCGTTAGAGTAGGGAATACCGCTAGAAGTGTGCCGTAACCTACCGCTGCGATTGCTGTACCGATGATCAGTGTAAACTCAGAGTCGAACGTCGCGAACAGCACCATGTTTACGCCTTGTAGAACGAACGCGAGTAGAAGCGTACGAACACCGCCGATTTTATCTGCAAGCATACCCGCGGCAACACGACCGCCAGAGTTAAATACAGCAAGAATAGACGCTAGGTAAACCGCGTTTGGCAAGTTTGCTTGAACGCTTGCGATTGTCGTGATGTTACCGATGATCATTAGACCAACAGAAGCTGCAAACGCGTACATGATCCATAGAGAGTAGAACTGTGGCGTTTTCAACATTGCTTTCCAAGTTAAGTCATCTGACTTTTTCACCGCTTTAGGTGCTTGGCCTTCTTTTACTTTAGGCTCCGCAGGTGTGTAGTCTGCTGGTGGGTTGTTGATGGTTGCTGCAAGAGGAACCGCAATCGCTAGGATACCAACACCAAGAACCATAAAGCTAGTTTGAATGCCCATGCTGTCTATTAGCGCAGAAGTTACTGGCGCAAGGTAAATAGCCGCTAGACCAAAACCTGCCGCAATAATGCCGTTAACCATACCTTTCTTCGAAGCGTGGAACCACTTCATCGCAGAAGGTGATAGGCATGCGTAACCAAAACCGATACCTGCACCTGTGATCACACCGAAGGTAATGTTCAGCATGAGTGGAGTGTCAACAAAGCCAGACGCGATCATGCCCAGACCTGTAAGAACAGTACCTAGGATAAGGATCATTCGAGGGCCCATACGGTCTTGGAGAATACCTGCAATAAGAAGACAGATAGAGAAAGTGATGGTTGCAGTTGCGTAAGGTGCAGAAGCTTCTGCAGCACTCCAGCCTGATTCAGTTACCAGTGCCTTGTTGAATACACTCCAAGCATACAGGATGCCAAGACAAAGGTTGATACAGAACCCTGCTAACAGGATGCGCATAGCTTTATCAATCTTGCTCATTTTTATTCTCAGTTTTTCCTCTTATTGGCAATGCCGCAAAGAAGGTTGGTTTAAAGATGTTTTTTCTCAAAATTAGTTTGCGTTTTTCAACGTTTAACGCAATGAGCGCGGATTATAACCAATAAATATGTGATTGGAATCTCTTTTTACGGTTACTGATAAAATAATTTGCAACATTAAAAGTGGATGTGAATTCATGGTTTTGTATGTAGTAAGAACGTTGTAAAAAAGTGACATTTTTTTGTTCACTAATAACGAATGATGAGTCAAGAGAGAGAGGTTTTACGCTGTTGAGTGCACAGTTCACATTTCAAATAAAAAATTTCTAAATGTTTCCATGTTAACCATCTGTAACAAAAATGGCGAACTTATCATCTGACTGTCGTAAGTATCAGATGCAAAGGGTTTCTTAATTCTTAATTGTTAACCTTTTGTAATAATTGAAGCTGATTAGCTTTTATGTACATTAAGTGAGCAAAAAAGTAACTTGTAATTGCTGATTTTAGGCGCAGAATATAGTGAAAAATGAGTTTTCATTTATGAAGGGATGCTTTTTAGATTTGTTGTGAGGTGACTTATGAAACTGTTCCTATTACTCATGGCTTCGGTATCCGCTGGTATCGCATCAGCAGACCACATCCATTCATTTATGTTGGGCTTATCTATTGCTTCTTTAGCTGTAGGTAGCTGTTATTTCTTCGCATTTCGCAGCTCGCGCTTTCCACAGCTTGCTTTATTCCTACTCATTTGCGGTATGCTTTCTAAGTTGACGATAACCGTAGTCGGTGTGATGTGGGGAATGTCCGCGGAATTAATCACGTCTCCAATCGTATTCGCACTTTCATATTTATTCTTTTCGCTTGCCGTTACCTACTTATGGTTTAGCTACAGAGAGAGCATCACTAAGATTCCTGACCGATTTAAGTCAGCGTAAATCATCACATTAGAATAAAAAAACGCCAGCACATTTGCTGGCGTTTTTAATTAAACGTAATTTTGTTCGGATATTGCTTTTAGTTTGATCGTGGCAATACCGTTAGGCACTCATTGGAACAAGCACAATAGTACCAATAATCACCGTGATAAGGCCTGCTAGAACTGGAACGGATGTGCGTTTTACAACCTCAAACGGGCTGATGTTTGCCATACCTGATGTCGCAACGATTACGCCAGATACTGGTGAGATAGTACGGCCTAGGTTTGATGCTTGAAGCATCGGGATAATTAGGAACGCAGGGTTTAATCCCATTTTAGCAGCTAAAGATGGTGCTAACTCCACGAACGCATAGAAAGGCGCGTTACCCGAACCCGTTGCAATTGCTGCTGCAACTGTCAATGCAGTTAGAATAAGCATTAAAGCAACGCCGCCTGCACCAGCATTATCTGCTAGATGAAGTAGGTTATCGATAGCACCGATAGACATCAGACCTTGTGCAAAAACCCCAGCGGCAACCAAAAGCATCACAACGCCTTTGAACGCGTCAGCCATGCCTGCGTAGCAAGAATCTAAATCTTCTAGTGATTTCTTACCATCGAACTTATTTACAACATAATGGATCAGAGCTCCAAGGAAAATCGAACCAACCACAATAGTGTAGATGTCTAGACTAAGTCCTGGAATGGTACGACCGTTGAATAGGAAAACGCCGATGATAGGTAGAAATGGAAGAGCTGCATAAAACGCTGGTGCGTCAGCTTTGATCTCTGATACATCAATTTTTTCCATTGGTGTATTTTCTTTCTTATCTAAGTATTTGTTCCAGAAGAACGCTGCCGCTGCCATGACGATGATTGCGCAAATAGAAACAGGCAACACAGTTTGTACCGCAAACACATCAAGCTCTAAACCAGACTTTTCTGCTGCGATAACAACATCACCAGAAGTAGGAGAAAGAATGATTGCCGCTGGAGAGGCACACACTGCAACGGCTGCTGGACGAGAAATGCCCATCGCGACCATCATAGGGAATAGTGTCGCCATTAATAGTACGCCAAGGCCTGTTGCAGAACTTACCGCAAGAGACATTAAACACGCCACAATGTAAGCCGCTACCAAAAGGACGTAAGGAGACTTGATGACAGAAAGCGGTTTAGAGAACTGTTTCACTACCACGTTGTTCGCGCCGATATGAGTCATGTATGACGCAAAACCACAAAGCAGCATGATTTGCATACCAAGACCGCCACCGCGGTATTGAAGCATGTATTTCACGTATTCAAGCGCATCTGTCACCATGTTACCAGTTGAGGTGATTTTTGACGGCAGCACGTCGTGCCCCAAAACGCCAGTCATAAGAAGTAAAGCAATACCAGCTGTCAGTAACACGCCCGCAGCTTTATAGCCTTTGACAATAAAGTAACCCACCGCAATGGTAACCACTAAGCCAATTAAGAGCTCTAACATAGGGATCTCCGAATGTTATGTAAAAAAGAAAGAAACTGTTTCAGTTTATGACAAGGAATTTACAGAATTCTTAGCTGTGGCACGAGACAAATATGGGGCTTGCATGATCTGAGACAAATAATAATTTAATAAATAATTTCGTTAGATTGTATTGTTGGAATTTGGTTTTCTAAGTGTTATGTGCTGGTTTGAAGCTATTTATAGGAAGGAAAATATGACTAGGAAAGTGAATGAATAAAGAGTGAATTGATTCACAATAGGAAAAAGACTTTACTCAGTAAGCAATTATTGGAAAACACTCTTCACAACAAAAAAGCTTCGCCGAAGCGAAGCTAAGTAATCGTAAGAATGAGGATAAACTATGCGTATCGACGAACCATAAGGTTCCAACTACGTTGCTGCCGTTCGAACTCTGCTTTAATTTGCTGGTACTTCATTTTCGTTACAGAACATTCGTATTTCTTTACCACACTGGCAGTTTTGGCACCGAGTACTTCTTTGCGCATCTCGTAGTATTCCTGCATGTGATGAACTAGAGTATCAAACTCGTGCTGTAGCTGATCGAGGATCGTTTGCGTGTTCGGTTTCGATTCTAGCTTTTCTCTTGCTTTCTTCAAAAGTTGACTCGCACGGGCCTTTTCAATTCTAAATGTAGGCGTTGTGCGCAACTTAGATGTGAGTCCTAGCCAAGAACATGACTTTATCAACCACTTCGTTGGGTCGTAATGCCACCAATACACGCCATTGCGATAGTCATTCTCGAAAATATGATGGAAATTATGGTAACCCTCTCCAAATGTGAAAAAGGCGAGTACACCATTATCGCGAGCAGTGTTTTTGTCTGTGAAAGTTTGCTTACCCCAAATATGTGCGAGGGAGTTAATGAAAAAAGTCGTATGGTGACTCATAAAGAGTCGAGCCGCACCAACGACCAATAACATCCCCCAGATATCACCGTAGATCAGTCCGAGCATGACTGGGAAACCAATATTAGTCAGTAGGGCAAGTGGAACATAATACTTATGCTGCCACATGACGATTTTGTCGCGCTTTAGGTCACGGCAGTTTGTATATTCGTTTTCCTTTGATTTATTGTAATCACGTAACATCCACCCAATGTGAGAATACCAAAAACCCCGCTTGGCTGAGTACGGATCTTTATCGTTATTGTCGACATGTTTGTGATGCACACGATGATCAGAAGACCAATGTAATGCACTATTTTGCAAAGAAAATGCTCCTCCAATCGCAAAAATGGCGCGCAAAATAGGATGAGCTTCGTACGTTTTGTGGCTCCAGAGACGATGATAGCCTGCTGTAATAGAAAGGTTAGTAAAACTAAATGCAATCACTCCCCAAATTAGATGTTCCCAACCCAGTCCAAAATGATATGCATACCAAGGCATTACAATAAAAGTCAGAACAAAACTGGCAGAAAATATCAATGTATTCAACCAGATAACAGGTGGTTTGTTTTGAGTCACAGGTGTATCCCTAACTTTGAGCTAACAACTGTTCGCCAGAATATCAGCGTACACATGTAAGTCAAATTAAAGTTAGACAAATGTGACTATTCCTTTGGGTGTAGATTAAGGAACTTGATGGGATATTTTGCTTTTAATTGAATAATGAGTAGTATTAAAAAATGAGCTCTGGCTTAAGGTGTATAAAATCTGCCAAGAAACAAGTGTTATAAAGGTGGAATATACCGAGACTCTATAAAGAAGCAAAAATGTAAGAAAATAGGAATACGTAATGGATTTACGATTAGCGGAATATAAGGACTACGAGCGCATTGCGCATCTTCATGCGGATAGCTGGAAGCGTCATTACCGTGGCATTCTTAGTGATAACTATCTTGAGAAAGAAGCGATTGACGACAAACTACTGATTTGGCAAACCCGTTTGACCAACCCACCATTCAATCAGCACATTGTCTTGGCGGAGGAGGGAGGTTTGCTACTTGGCTTTGTTTGTGTGTTCGGCAACCATGATTTCGAGCGTGGAACCTTTATTGACGCATTGCATGTTGATGACAGTTACCGTGGTCGTGGTATTGGTAAGCAGCTATTACTTGCTGTCGCAGAATGGCAACAGCAGTACTTTAAAGACACAGGTCTTTATTTAGAAGTTGTGTCGCAAAACATTTCTGCGATTGAATTCTATCGCCACATTGGTGGTCAAGAGGATCAAGAGCGAACTTGGCGCGCACCTGATGGCAAAGAGGTGTTAGAAAAAGTATTCCGTTGGAAGAACGCCCAGTCATTAGTTAGTGGGATTGAGGAAAACGTGATTTACTCCTAACCTAGCGTTCTAAAACATTAGATAAGAGCAGTCTCAACACTGCTCTTTTTTGTTTATGCACCCTAACGTTATGTTTTATTGAAAGCTTTCTAGAAGTTAACCCCCATGGCTTTTAGTTCGAGCTCACATTGCTGAGCATTTTCAAACTGAATAGCAGCCATGCCAACTGCTTGGGCACCTTCAACATTGTAAGGCATGTCATCAAGAAATACTGTCTCTTCGGGGTTAAGCTGATACTTTGAAAGTAGAGTTTGGTAGATCTCCGCTTGTGGTTTTAGTAATTGAACTTCGGAAGAGATGATTGCTCCATCAAACAGTGGCCAAAACTCATAGGTAGTACGAAGATGTTCCACAATTTCGTTGATGTTGTCTGTGAGCGCATATACGCCATATCCGGCTCTTTTTACTCGTTTTAACAGCTCTATACTGCCGTAAAGTAATATTTGAGTGTGTTTTACATAATAAAAGAAGCGGTCCATTTCTTCCGTCGTTACTTGGTGTTCACGTTGATAACGCTGTTTTGCTTCCCTTTCGGAGATCGTCCCTTTATTTAAATCTTTCCAGATTTGTGATGAAAATAGCATCTGAGCCATTTTCTCTGATTCTACGGAACCACCAAATGTTAAGCGAACGATTTCTACTGGAGACCAGCGTACCAACACATTACCTACATCAAAAATGACATTTTTTATCTGGACAGAATTCATAACACACCCCAAGCCAATTGTTCTTCACCACGCTATATGCGGTGAGTGCTGTTTTTGAATCGTTGGAAAGTCGTGCCAAAGGCGCGACTTAAGTTTCTTACACAAAATGAGATTAACATCCAATTGGATACAGAGCGATTATCGCAAAATTGCACTAAACTATATGCAACTTTGTTTATTTGGTTGTAAATCAAGTGTAGCTGTCTTAAAAGATTGAAACTAAAGATAAGTATTGCGAGCTGTTTACGTCATTTCGCGCTGCTTATAAATGATGATTAATATATAATTAGTTAATAATAAAACGATAAAAGTGAATCAAAATCACACTATTGTGCGTCAGGCGGAGTAAGCAAAACAGATTATATGGACTCGATACGTAAGGTTTATCAATATGCAGAACCAAACCTAACTCTCGTTGGCTGGATGGGGTTTCTTGGCTTTCCGCTGTACTACTTTGTCTGGGAGTTTGCCTTTCCACAGGCTTATGAAAATTTACCTCTTAGATTGTTTTGCTCGTTATTGTTTTTCGGCATCATTTTTAGAAACCGCTTATCATCGACTTGGAGAGATTATGTTCCTATTTACTACCAAGTGACGATAACGCTGTGCTTACCGTTTTTCTTTTTTTATATGTTACTGATGAATGACTGGTCCAATGTATGGGTTATGTCGTTTATGTCTGCAATTTTCTTACACATTTTACTGGTTCATGTTACTAGGGTCATGTTTGCTCAAACCTTTGCTGGGATAGGTTTAGCAACATTCTTCGCTTGGGTTGCAAAAGGGTTCCATCTTGACTTGACCATGGATTGGACTCATGTGCCAATCTTTCTGTTTATTTATGTCTTCGGTAATTTGTTCTATTTTCGTAACCAAGTTGAACATGAAGCGAAAGTCTCGCTGGCAAAATCATTCGGGGCAGGGATCGCACATGAAATGCGTAACCCGTTGAGTGGGCTTTGCACTTCAATAGATATTATCCAGTCGATCTTGCCCAACATGAAAGAGGCAGGAAAAGAGCAGTACGTCATGAGTGTAGAGGATGTCACCTTATTACGTGAAGTGAGTCAGGATGCAATGAACATTATCCAATCGGGTAATGAAACCATCGATTTATTGCTAACTTCGATTGATGAAAATCGAGTTTCTCGTTCTAGCTTCAAAAAATATTCAGTTCACTCGGTCGTTGAACGGGCAATTGAAAGCTTCAGTTATAAACGTGCCACTGATCGATTTGCCATATCGCTGGATGCGAGAAGTGAGTTTGAGTTTCTAGGTAGTGATACATTACTTAAATACGTTATGTATAACCTCTTCAAGAATGCCTTCCATCACCGTAAATCTGAAGATTTTCACATACATGTATCCATGATAAGTTCAGAACGCTTTAATCAAATTGTTGTAACCGATAATGGTGCTGGCATTGCTCCTGATGTTCTACGCAATATCTTTCAAGACTTTTACACCACTGGCAAATCAGGAAGTTATGGTTTGGGTCTACCGTTTTGTAAAAAAGTCATGCGTTCATTTGGGGGGAACATTGAGTGTCAATCTCAGTTAGGGGAGTGGTCTCAATTTACGTTAACTTTCCCACTAACGACATCTGATACCGTTACTGAAATCAAAAACGATCTGACTAAACTCAAAACCATTCTAACGGTGACTAGCCAAGATATCTTGGTGTCTAAAGTAACAGATATTAGCCGTTTTATGGGCTTTGACTCGACGATTTTAGATGCCAACCAAGTACTCAAAAAGAAAGAGTACGAGTTCGAATTCGATCTGATTTTTATCGATCTTGAGAGCTTAGATCCAAGAGCAAACCAATTGGATAGATTAGAATCTCTCTTGTCTTTCACTGAAGCACGCATAGTTTATCTTTTTGAGCATCATCCGACTCAGAGAGCACGTAAGGCTGCATATGAACCTATTTGGATCGAAACGCAAGCCTGGTTATTGAATACTAAACCAACTATTGAGCGTCTCTTATATGATTCAAGCTATGTATCGACACCAACGGCCTCGGTGACGTTAGATAATTCAAATAAGCGCACAATTATGGTCGTGGATGATAATGAATCTTTGCGTAAATTCACGGCAATGTTACTTGAAAAGCAAGGCTTTGAAGTGATTCAGAAAGAAGACGGGCAGCAGGCTCTGGATACACTAGAGCAAGAAGATGTTGATCTCATTCTGATGGATATCGAAATGCCAATTATGGATGGTGTAGAAGCGTCTAGGCGAATTCGAAGCTCGGATAAAAACTATGCGTCGGTACCTATTATTGCGCATACAGGGGATAGTTCACCTGTCACGTTGGACAAAATTGGGTCTTCGGGTATGTCTGACTTCATCGTAAAACCGGCGGATAAAAATCGTTTGTTCGATAAAATCGCAAACTGGATCTAATCATTCGCGACTTGTTTTCTTGAGGCGAGTTGCTCACAACGAATAACACGAATAAAGAGCTCAGCAAAACTGTTGAGCTCTTTAGTTTTATCTACACACTAACTTACACAAACTCTAAGTCAGGGTGTGCAAATGCTTGTTGGCAGACAGTGAGTACATGATCAACTTCAGCAGCTGTCATGTCTGCATTGACTGAAAAACGGATGATGTTTTTGTTCCTTCCAGTTGCAGGGCGGCAAAACACTGCGCCGTAAACATTTCGCTCTTCGAGAAAGTCGCGGACTCGCTCAGTGTTTCTCTCGTTACCACATTCTAATGCGATAATTTGTGATTCACTGCGAATAGTAAATCCAATGCGTTTTAAACCAACGGCTAAAGACTTGGCTCTTTCAAACAGAATATCTCGCTTATCATCTGATTTTCTTATGACATCCAGTGTTTTCTCTAGCCGAATGATCTCTTGCGGTAATACGGTAGAACTAAATATTGCAGGGTACGCCACAAATGGAAGCGTCTTCGCCAGTTTTTCTGGGCCTAAAATCGCGCCAGCACGATAAGCAAATGTCTTGGCAAGACTAACGGTAATAAAATCTACCTTATGAGTTAAGCCAAGACCCTGCAGTATCCCCGCACCTTGTGGACCGTGTGTACCTAAAGAGTGTGATTCATCTACAACCAGGCCGCAGTCAAACTCCTGTGCTATTTCGTAGATATCACGTAGAGGAGCGATGGTCCCGATAGTGCTGTAAACCGAATCCACAACAATGATCCCTGAACCGTGACGTGAAATCTGTTTTCTTAGGTGACTGGTGTTGTTATGCATGAACGGATGAATTTGTGCTCCGGCAATACGTGCGCCTTCCCACAAAGACATATGTGCAAAGAAATCAATGTACACAGGTATGTTCGGTGCACAAATAGTCTGCAATAAACCGACATTCGCAGCCCAACCAGATTGAGAAAGTAGACAACTAGGCATACCAACGAAACTGGCTAGTTGCGTTTCAAATACAGGTTTCGATTCATCGTCTTGTAAGAAAATCGCGGACATCACGACGTTGTCATCGTGCTGGGAAATCGCATCACGATGCGCGTTTTGAATCTCCTTATTATGAGACAGTGCAAGGTAATCATTGCTTTGCAGGACAACGGCATTACACGGTGGGCGTTTACCAAGAACAAGGTGTTTTTTGTTCTCATTCGGTTCGATTAGATCTTGAATATAAAAATCTAGGCGTTCCTCGATAAAGGAGGGAAGTGGTTTGCTTTGTATAGTTTCACTCATAATAAATCTCTTCTTCATATGGAAAAACGCCAGCGCTGACACTTATTCATATTGCGGATTTTGGGGAGAGTGTCACTAACCAGGTTGCATAAGTTTGCAGACCCTTGCAAACTCGACATTTGAGGGTTGGATGGTGGCTGTAACTCTATAGGGGCCCGGGGTCTAAACTAGTTTGTGCTTAAAGTTTATACGGCGATTTTGCGGTGTTTTTTCGTGCTTCATATCTGGGATTTTGGATGAGGAATATAAAGTTTGAAAAGTGAAAAAAATGGGCGCATTAGATAACAAAAAAGGCGCGAAAATCGCGCCTTGAAACATGAGTAGATAAAAGACAAGCTTATCGCTTATTACGTAAATAGCGCTTACGACGCTCTTCTTTACGCTTCGCTTTTTCTTCTTCTTTACGGGCGGTCTCAATCTCGACTTCAATCAGTTCTTGAGTGATCATTTCTGGGCGTTCTAATGTAATTTGGCCCAAAGTGCCTTGGCGAAGTTCGTGCAATAAGATCTCTGATACTTTGTGCAAGTCAACACGTCCACCTGCACGTAGTGCACCGCGGCGACGACCAATTTCTTCCATGATCTCGATATCTGATTCTGGAAGCTCTTCAATTTGATAACGCTCTTTAAGCTTATCTGCATAATGAGCTGCTAGGTATTCAATGGTATAGAATGCGACTTCGTCATATTCCATCGCTGTATCTTTTACCGCGCCAGTAGCCGCAAGGCGGAAGCCACTGTGTGGATTTTCCACTTTTGGCCATAAAATCCCTGGAGTATCAGATAATACGATGCCATTTTGCAGGTTGATACGTTGTTGACGACGTGTAACCGCGGGTTGGTTACCTGTTACAGCGATTGTTCGACCTGCGAGGGTGTTAATGATCGTCGACTTTCCAACGTTTGGGATGCCCATGATCATGGTGCGAATGTTTTTACCAATTTCTTCTCGGTGTGGGGCAAGTTTGCGACAAAGCTCCATGATTCGATGCACTTCTTGTGGTTCAGAAGTCGTGATCGCCATTGCTTTTACATGTTGCTCTTGCTCCAAGTGCTCAATCCACAGTTGAGTTAACTCTGGATCGGCCAAATCACGTTTGTTCAAAACTTTAACGACAGGTTTGTCACCACGGATTTGAGAAATCAAAGGGTTTTCACTACTGAAAGGAATACGAGCATCCAGTACTTCGATGATCACATCCACTTGAGGGATTGCTTCTTCGATCTCTTTACGTGCTTTGTGCATGTGGCCAGGAAACCATTGAATATTGTTGTTAACCATTTGAAAAATATGCCTTTTGTTTTTATGGTTAAGCCGGTGGGGTATCAAGTGGGGTACCAAAAGAAAAAATCAGATAGTGGGGTACTAGAAGTACTTTAAATGTCACCTGAAGCCACGACAGCAATGTTGTGATCATTTTAACACTTTAACGGTTAGGACGAAAATCTTCGTCACTTTAAAAATTTAACAAGTCGATTAGTGAGATTTATTTTTCTGGCTTAATCTGTCTATCTCGGTACGCTAACGTAAGTTCAGCTCTTAAGTGATTATTTATACCAATGCTTCTCTTAAGTCTGGGGTTGAAGGGTTGTTCTTAGCTTATGTAACGTTATAGAGTTGTCAGCGTTCAAAGAGGGTCTATTAATAGCTACCGCTTAAGTCAATGTTTTCACGACTGGAAGTGATGATCTGCCTTTTGCATATCAACGGCAATTCAGACGTAATTTCTAAAACAGTTTATAACGGTGTAGCGATTTGAGTGACACCTAATCTTTTTAGAACTCCACTTCAGTATCAATCCGAAATCAACAAATGTAGCGCTCATAAAATGAACTATGGAATTTGTATTTTATCGGAAGTTTTCAAAAAATTCGACTTAGACGTTAATCTAGATACAGTTTTATTAAGATGTTGGCTAAGTGTGTACCATCGTTAGGCCCACTATAATTGTATTTGTTTTCGTCTCATTTCTTTGACTGGTTTCTCTATGATTCACCTTTAATTTTGGGTAGATGAAACTTCTTTGTAAATAGGTTTCAAGTTAGTATCGTTGTTCTCGAGAAACAGTATATAAATTAATATAATCAGAATCTTAACTAAGATAAATTATCCATCTTCATTAAATCTCTTTAGTTTTTTAATAATCTTATCTTTTTCTTTAATTTGATTATTTAGTAGCTGAATTATATCTCGATTTACATATGGTATACTTTTATTAATGATTCTACTAGGCAGTAAGTTATCAAACATAATAGCTATTGCTCTCTCGATTATATCATCCTGACTAGTTTCAAGATTATTAGTCAACCTGTCTAGTTTTTTCTTACTTTTATCTGAAATCGATATATTTATTTGGTTTGGTCTTTGGTGTTTTTTATTTTCTCGATGGATTTTTGATGACCAAGCTCCTCGAATTTTCTTGCAAAGAAGCTTTATTTCATCATCATTATAATTCCTGTTCACTATTTTGTTTATTTCTAAAATGTTTCTTCTATTCTCTAACCTAATTTTTTTCTTGTAACCCACCTTATTAGATAAATAATTTATCACCCAGTTTTTATCGTGTATCCCATTTTCTACTAGATGCTCTATATCAAACTTCATAACTCATGCTTTGTTATATCACTTAGTGATAGTGTAAGAGTTGGGTGTCTATGTTGCAAGCTGTGAAACTTAAGAAGAACTATTAATTCGGAATGTGCAGCTACTCAAACTTTGAACAATGATTCAATGATGTTTGATTTAATATGTTATGATAGGTATCAAAACGTGAATTTATGTGGTTGGTATGAATGAACTGTTGCTGGACAACGAGATGAGTGCTGAGAGCAAGTATTTATTTATCGTGCTGTCTTATCTTATGGAAGAGCAAGATCAAAGCTACAGAGCAACTATCGAGAAACTTGCTGATAGGATCGGTACGTCAAAAACGATGGTTTCTACGTCCCTGAGATCTTTGAGTAAAAAAAAGCTTATATCTTGGACATTGGATGAAAATGGTTATTTAGAGTTGGATTTTCAGAGAAGTTTTTATTCATTGCCCGATGAAAATTTGAACAAGGTGATAAAAGAAATTATCTCAGACGGTAAGTTGAGAAAAAGAAAAATTGTCAAGGGCAATAATGGACATCAAGTTGTAAATCAGGACTTCCTATCTATTCAAGAGTTTTTATTAGTTTTTTATTTGTTTAATAATATGAACGATAATTTTTGGGTTTGTGGGGTGTCTTTAAAAGTCATGTCCACCGTGATATCTAAAAGTACTCAAACAGCCAAAAGAATTTTTAAATCACTAAATTATAAAATGTTAAAGTTTTTGGACGATGAAATGTTGATTGTGTATTACTCTCCTGGAGTAAAAAACGATTATGGTACGTTTTGTTCTATTTGTAGAATAAACCCAGTATTGTTAGGTTTAAATTGCTTTAAAAGAGAAGAAGTGATGAGAAATCTCCCTTTTTTTCAAGGAAATAGCACTCTCCCTACATGGTTGAGCAAAAAGCTTACTAAGAGGGAAATAAAAGTTTGGGATGCTATTCATTATGACATTAACCCCCAGAAATATGATTTTTATCTCAAGGTTATTGAGGTTGTCTTGTCTAGAATTTTTGAATTGTCATATATTAAGGATGGCAAAGTGATTAAACCAGATAACCATACAATTGTAAGAGAAGAAGTCTTGAATGATCTGTTGTTTTCAATGTTTTCGAAAAAAAATATAACAATGTCTAGACTTTGGAGCTATCGAGTCATTATTAGAGCTGCAGAAGTGAGCTTTGAGCGTCTACTATCTTACCTCAGTAATACAGATGATGTGCATGAACTTTTAAGTACAAATCATATGGTGGTATCATTTTGTGATGAATCAACAACCTTGTCCCTCTTTAAGTAGTTTGGTCAGGTTAAGCATGATTGGGTGCGATAATTAATGTAACTAAATGTCGAGTTGAATCCTGTCCTCTAGCCCAATCAGTATCTATTGTGGCGGGCGTTTTTGGTGTCGGAAATGTTTAATATATTACCTATTACTAATCAGTAGGTAGAGCACTACTGATACAGTTAGTTTTTACATGGCTACTACTCATATGTTCTTAAACTAAGGAGTAGTATCATGACAAGACGTAAACCACGAACAACCAACGCGAATATATTCAAAGGAATAGAGCTAAGAACAAGACAGTTCCCTTTGGTGTATAAAAACCTAGTTCAGGTCCATGACGTACTGACGGATGCGGTCGAGGAGTTCTCACGAATAACGGCCATCAGGCTCGATCTTCGATACCCTGATTCATATGATGGCGATGAAGTTCCCAATGCAATTACCTACTTTTTCCGTTCATTAAATAGTCAAATCAAAGAGGAGCTCAAACGACGAAAAAGGCGAAAATCATCAGTAAGCCGAGAGCGCTTACGCTTTATCTGGTGTAAAGAGATCTACTCGTCACCGTATCCTCACTTCCACATTGTGATTATTTTGAACAAGGATAACTTTCGGTGCTTAGGGAACTACAATGACTTTAGCTTCCTGGAGAGTGTTGATAAGTGTAAAACGCTCTATCAAATGGCGGTGTGTGCATGGGCGCGGGCGCTTAATATTGACTTGGAAGCAGCGTATGGGGCAGTACATGTCCCCGAGAACCCAATTTACTACGTAATAGAACGTCACCCTTTTGATGATTATGATGATGAAGACTATGAGGGGGGCAGTTTTGATAAAATGTTCAATGAGTTGTTTAACCGTGCCGTATATTTAACCAAGTTGAGAACAAGAGCGTTCGGGCGTGGTAGGACATTCGGCACTAGTCGTCGCACCCAAAAAGAAATAGATAATCAGTTCTTTAGGGAGTTGTTGCAAGAAAGTTTACTTCCTCGTTTTTAAACAAAAAAAGGGGATTCGTTTCCCCTTATCCTTTGTGACGATACCTTAAGTCCCATACGCGCCACTGACTCGCTTGAATGTGCGTACGAGCGTCACGTTTAAGCTGAGTCAATGTGAAGGTGTTTGAGAAGATGTCACCACTTAGACAGTAGCTACAGAACTGATGGCAGTTTTCATTTAACAGGGAATAGTCTGTCTGTATGCCAAGCATGGCTTCTGCAATTTGAGCGGTAAACTCATTGCCAATGGCTCTACCTTGCGCATTACAACTCACGTAAATGGAAAGGGCTGTGGTATCTGCTAGGAATTGATGAATTGATACGGCTTCGATAAGACCTTTGCCATTACGATGGATGATACGATCATCTCCCACGTAGACACCTGAATGTTCAGCATATCCAAATGCGAGATCGCAATACACAATGCTGCCTCTGATTGGTTGATTGGTTTTCCAGAATAAGTTTTGGATTAAACTTTTCGATAAGCTGCCTACAACAAAGCTGCCTATTGCGTGATATGGGTTCATGTTATTTGCTCTCAAATGTAATAATTGCGAAACTCAAAAAGGCTCTGAGCCTAATGTTTATAAGGGATTGACGGTCCCGCCCCCTCACTAAATGACCCGGTTTAAAGTTCAAGAGAAACAAAGTCTTTATCGACTTCATCTTGAGTGATACCGATATAGCGAAGCGTGACGCCCTCAGATGTGTGACGAAGCATTTTCATGACACGGCCTATATCCTTTGTAGATTGGTAAAGAAAGTAGCCTCGCGTCTTTCTCATTGAGTGAGTACCTAACGCAATATTTAGCTCTTGGCCTACTTGTTGAAATGCCATGGACACAGCACGTCGCGTGATTGGCTGCGGTGGTTTGTTTTTCAACTGTTGGCATCGGTGGGATTGAAATAAGTAGATGTGGTCGGGGTGCTGCTCCCTTAATCTAGCAATATGCTGCTGCGCTTTGGTATTGAGCTGAATGTTTGCCAGTTTGCCGGTTTTGCTTTCACGGATAATGAGTCGGTCATCATGAATGTCTTCAAAGCGGATCGATAGCAAATCAGAAATCCTCAGTGCGAGGTTTAATCCGATATGCCACACATCGGCCATTTGTGGATGACAACGAATACTCAATAGATGACCAACCAGGCGTATGGTGTCATCGTCTTTTATTGCTTGGACCTCAGCCATAATCTGCTTCCTTTTTTGTCTGTAGAAGGATGTTTTGAGAAGCACAGAGCCGACGATATCAAGAAACCCTTGTGCAATAAGGGATTGAAGCTTCCCGTTTTAACAATATGGGAAGCAGACATCGGCTTAGCTCTATGCGGGTGGTTTTATTGAATGTTTGGTAAGGGAAGGGGAGTGTTCTGGGGTAGTAAGTGGATTGGCTTTGGTTGTTAGCCACACTTAATCTGAATTTGGTTGTAAGCGTCCATTGCTACATAAGCTAGAAAGTTACACTCCCACATTTCATACAGCTCCGTGGTTTCTTGTAGGTGCATGCCCAGCCAGCCGCTAAAGCGCGCGAAAGCGACGTTGTTAGCAAAATCAAAAGTAAGGTCGGGAACCAGTTCCGGTATTTCGTCGCCCACATAAACGCGGTCCGTTATCTCACTAATGGCAATATGGCTGTCTTTAATATCGATAGTGATAGAGACAGGATGAAACCCTCCATCTTTCGGGTGGTAACTGGTGTCCTTAAATCGGATAGTTAGCCGTCCTCGGTAATTAACATCATGAATAGAACGTTTGATTAAGTCTTTGAGTTGGTGTGAAGGCTTGGCTCGCTTGCATGCGAACATAGCCAGGTTAGCAGCTTGATTCATAGTGACCTCTTTGAGGGAAATGGAGATTAGCGAATGGAGGTAATGTCGATTGAGATTGCAGAGTGTGCGATGAGCGAGCGAGTGACTGCTTTAAGCCAACTGGCGAGTAAGGTTTGTACTTCTGGCCGTTGTAAGCTGCACTGCTTAATTTCAGGGTGATAGAACCAACACCCTGCGAAGTTGAAATACAGCGATAACTCTTTTTGTGGCGAGCCTGTGATGACAACATCAAAGGTTGCGATAAAGCGAAGCTGCCAGGGCGAATCACTGGATGTGCGTTCTAGTTGAATTTCAATGGGCTGAAATCGTTGGTCAGTCTCTTGAGAACGAATGTTTAACGCCAAACGCTCAGCTGTATTAGGAATGGTGCTGTCCAATAGGAGGGCATTAAGAAAGCAATGCATTGGAGTAACGAGCTCATCACTAAGTCCGGGAACAATAAACTCACTCATATCAATCCCTTCTCAGCAAATGAGACACAGTCTTCACCAACCACGATGTGGTCTAAGACACGGATATCCACGAGCTTTAGAGCGTCGATAAGTCGCTGAGTAATGCGTTTGTCGGCTTGGCTAGGCTCAGCAATGCCGGAAGGATGGTTGTGGGCAAAAATCACCGCGGCAGCGTTGTGGTTTAGTGCTGTCTTCAATACTTCACGTGGATAAATCGAAGCGGCGTCAATCGTGCCAAAGAACAACTCTTCAAAACTGATCAATTGATGTTGGTTATCAAGAAACATCACGGCAAACACTTCACGCTCATGTGCTCCTAATTTGAGCTTTAAATACTCTTTAACATTGGCTGGATTAGTGAACGTGCCTTCACGTTTGTATTTCGTAGCTAGAGCTTCGGCTGCACGCTCTAGCAGCTCATTGAGTTCTGAAGTCTCAAAGGGGTAGTCATGGTCAGTATTTGGGGTACGCATAAGGGCTCCTTAGACTATCTGTTTGGTTATGCGTACTGATGAAATATATCTGAAAGGGTTTTAAATCAGGCTTGTTAGGAATTGGAGGATAGAAAGCAAGCGTGCCCAGAGACAGGTAAAAAATAACTGACTTGCCGTTGTTATGTAGGAATCGCTGTAAAGCAAGTTATTAACAATCAAGCCAAATCAAAGAATGTATCGGCTTATTAGTCTCTGGAGAGTATGACAATGAAGACAGAAATTTATGTAGAAGCGGCCATGGTGAGAAAGCAAAGAGGTCGTCTTGTTGGTGGTATTGCGTACATAGCACTCGATGCTGATGGATGTATTGATGATGAAGATTGGGAGCCTGTTGGCTATGTCACAGACCAAGCTTATCTAGACCTATCGGCGCTTGCTTTTGGATTAAAGCGTGCGAGAGATGGCGATATTATTTATTCAAGCAACGATTATTGCGTCAAGGGCTTTAATGAGTGGTTAGATGGCTGGAAGCGACGAGATTGGCGTAAAGCAAATAAAGAATCGATAGCTAATGCAGAGCTCTGGCGACTGGTGGATGAAAGAAGCGCGGAGAAGAGTGTTGAGGTGAGAAAAGTCGCTGCCTGTTCAGCAGGAAAAGATGCAGCTTATAGATACGCTCTCCTGGCGACGAAGCGTCAGTTGTAATGATAATGAATCACTTGCTGGTAGTTCCAGCAAGTGATTCTTTTTTGTTGTTATCGAATTTTATAGCTTTGCAGACAAAGCTCTGGGGGCAAAAAACAGTATTTTTCTACGTGCCAGTCAATCCCATGGGAACACACAGTATAGGAGGACGTCCCATGAGATTTCTAAAGTTAAAAGAAGTAATCGAAAAGACTGCACTAAGCCGTTCAGCGATATACAGGAAGATGGATGAAGGAAGCTTTCCACAAACTGTAAGTTTGGGTGATAGGGCCGTTGCTTGGATTGACAGTGAAGTAGAAGAGTGGATGGAAAAAGTTTTACATAGCCGAATCTAAAATTAGTGTCTGTTTAGCGCGTACAAGGTAATTAATAAAAAAAACTCTCCACTTACCCAGATGTGTACTTTTGATGTTGTTGATAACTTGTCTGTGTTCAAACACACAAGGAGAAATGAACATGTCAAAAGCAAAACCAACACCAATGACGCCGTCGGCAGCATCACGTATTCAAAGTGCTCAAGCAAAAGCTAATGGTGGTCAAATCGCCAAGGGAAGTTTCGCCACAAGAGCACAATCTGCGGCTGCAAAAAACAGTAAGTAACGGGAGTGAGGGGGAGGGTCATCTCTCCCCCTTACTTATTATGACTAATCAGTCACAGGCAGTTGTCTGACCTTAAAATCTTCAAAATTGAACCCGTTGAGGAGAATCAGCTTGTCGATGCGATGAATGTACTGATACAGCAAGCAGAGCAAACCGAAAGTGGTCAGAGTTTCGAGCTGTTTGATTAAGGCAGTATTCTTGATGATGCGGAGTTAGATCGAGCGAAGAGCCTGCTGATTGAAGAAGGTAATGTTCGCCAAGGTCTGAGAGTAGCAGACTTGTTTAGACTTGAATTCGTTGTTGCCAAGACAGATCAGAAAGAAGAGTCATTTGAAGATATCGATAGTGCGGCTTCTAACGGAACAGTGTTGATGGCCAAACTTGTGACTGGCCTAGCAATGTTGTATCTAATGCAAGATAAACGTCACCAAATGAAAGCAGTATGTTATTTGGATGAGGCTTTAGCATTGGATACCAAGAACCAAGCTAACTTGATAGAGATTGCTGATCAATTCGGTTTTGCGTTGATATTTGCTTCACCAGCACCATTAACTACCGCTCGTTATTGTGTTCCAATCCACCAAGCGAATGGCAAGAACCATATTAGCCGAGCTAGCTGGCAGATTTTCGAACCAATAGAGAGCCAAGAACTGCCGCAGTCACAAGTGGAACCATCACTATGAGCCAGGCATTGACTAAAGCATTAACGCGATTAGTCGAGGTTTACCCTGCTTCCATCGCCGGAAGCATATTGACGCCATCTCAGAAGAAGCAGCTTGAAGAGTTCATCCGCAAAACACAGTGTGTACAAGTTACTCCTAAAGGCCGTGGAGTTGTCTACTGCATTCAAAATATGGATGTCGTTAAAGTCACACTGGAGCAGTTGGCACCAAACCAAGACTTGTCACCAACTATGCCGCAACGCGCGGCAAACATAGCCTCCATACGCAGTAGCAAACAAGGACGAAGTAACCTACGTGCTGGCTAAAACGGTTGCCAACCCATTATGGGAGGTTTCTGGAGTACTAACTGATCACTTAAATGTAGCGACAGAAGAGTTTGGCGCTTTTTCGCTTGAAGTGGGTGGGGAAAGAAATAAAAAACTTCACAGTCATCATTCTATTTGGTTGGTAGAGAACCAAGCACTATTTGACAGACTAGATTGGTTGCCCATTAACGAACCCACTACTATTATTTGGTACCGAGGGCAGCTACACAACAAACTGATTGACTGGCTATCGGTGCAAGAAAGGGCGCCGATGGTCTACTTTTTTGCCGACTATGATGGAGTAGGACTAAATAACTACCGTCGCCTAAAAGAGAAGCTAGAAGAAAGAGCAGAATTTTGGATGATGCCGAATTGGAAGGAGCTTCTGAACCGATACGGGCAAAACCAGCTTTGGAATGATACTGCACGCGAATTTGAATCTTTTGAACAAAACAGTCAAAGACTTTTGGAGCAGTCTCCAGCGTTACGAGGACTCATGACGGAAATGAAGAAACATGGCTTAGCTCTTGAACAAGAGAGCGTTTGGCTGGGAGCAACTGTGAAATGATGGATTTCTAATGTCACAGTTGTTAGCGAGCAATAAAAAGGATAATAATCAGTTATGAATACTACCTCACTACCTGTAATAGGCGCAAAACTTAACAACACAGACCTATGTGAACTCTTCGGTTGTAGCCCACAAGGCGGCATGCGCCGCTCGCATAAAACCAATAAATTGGTCATTGTATCGAACCACATAAAGTCTATTTATGATGACCGGTGGGTAGGTGACGTTCTCCACTATACAGGCATGGGCTCTAAAGGCGATCAAAGCCTAACGTTTCAGCAGAATAGGACGCTAGCCGAATCGAGAACCAATGGTGTCGCTGTTCACTTATTTGAGGTATTTAAGGACCAAGAATACACCTATGTTGGCAAAGTCGTTCTCGACGGTGAGCCGTATTCAGAAACGCAAGATGATGAACAGGGTAATCCAAGAAAGGCATATATATTCCCTCTAAAGCTTGTAACGGGTGAGCGCCAGGTTAGAAAAGAAGATCGAGATAACGTTGAGAGCGTCCGAGTTCGCAAGGCCAAGAGGTTGACGCTTGATGAGCTTCAGTCTTTGGCGGCCAAAGGTGGAACAACCGCTACTCGATACCAACAGCAATCCACCAGCTATGAACGAAATGTTTGGGTAGCAGAACTGGCTAAACGCCTAGCTAAAGGTCAGTGCCAACTTTGTCTACAACCTGCGCCATTTAAAAATGCGAAAGGCGAGCCTTATCTCGAGACACACCATATCGTTTGGCTCTCCAAAGGTGGAGACGATACGGCTGAAAACACAGTCGCATTGTGCCCCAATTGCCACAAGAAAATGCACATCGTAGATGACGCAAAGGATGTTGAGGTTTTAAAATCTCGTAGCAATAAATTGTTAGAAGAGCTAAATCAATGAGTAAGAAACGCATTGAAGTTGTTGCGGCTGTACTGAAAAATGAAGGCGAATTCCTAGCCGTACAAAGAGCGCCATCAAAGCTAGATTATGTTAGCGAGAAATGGGAGTTCCCAGGAGGGAAAGTAGAAGCAGGCGAAACGCTTGTTGCAGCTATTACCAGGGAGCTAGATGAAGAGTTAAGAATTGCCGTTACTGAACCACAGTTTTTGTTGACGATTGAGCATAGCTACCCTGATTTTGATTTCACCATGCATTGTTTTGTTATTGAGGTACCAACGCGCGAACTTGAGCTTACAGAGCATATTGACTCTCGTTGGTTATCCAAAGACCAACTTTGGGATGTTGATTGGGCTGCGGCTGATATACCGGCCGTTGAAAAGCTCCAGTCTACGTTATGAGGGATAACTAAGATGGACTTAAAAGCAGGCTGGGATGGGACTTGGCAAGACTTTCTTTCTACAGACAAAGCTAGTTTTCTAGAGTCGTTAGTATCTTTCCATTCTAGTTTGAGTTGGACGCAAGATCTCGATCCTGCGCAACGCTTCGCTTGGGAAACTGAATACGATGTAATGACGTCTACCCTTAATCACGTTATTACAGAAACTCAAGTGGAACCAGAGAAGTGCTGGATAGCCTTTGAACAAGAATTGATTGGTGAAGGCGGAAAACGAGCGGCGGATGTTAACCTAGTTACTCCAGCTGGCGAATTGTTTGTAGTCGAGTTCAAACATAAGCAAGAAGCCTCTGAATACGAGATTCTTCGAGCAAACTCTGATTTGCAAACAATGCGACGTTATCACAGTGAATCTATCGACCTAGTCGGTCATGGTTTTGTTGTTCTCACCAAACCTGGTGCTAAGCCGTTCCAACACCCAAACCTTGTGTGTGACATCGCAGATGATGGGCTGGCTCCCCAGTTCGCTTCACAGCTTATAACGTCATTAAGTAAACCTAGTTACTATAGTGTACTCCAGTGGGCAAAAGGTGAGTTTTATCGCCAGCCAAGCATATTGCATGGCACTGCTCAGGTCTTTTTCGACGCTAAAATACCTACGCTAAAAACCTCAGCCGGTGAAAATATTGACCAGGCACGTACGGCACTTTTAAAGCTTTATCAGCATGCTAGGGATAAGCAGCAAAGATATGTTGTTGTCGTTCATGGGCGCCCTGGTGCCGGTAAGACTCTACTGGGCATTAGTTCTGTTGCGGAAATTGCACGTAGTGAGAGCGCAAAGCAGAGTGAACCTATTTTTCTTTCTGGCAATGGACCTCTCGTTCAGGTGCTACAACATACGTTAGATTATAGTGGTAAGCAGTCAGTTGGCCGAACAGGAGATAAGGTCATTGATGGTCGAGTGATGATCCAAGATCTGCTCCCGTTCAAGAAGGATCTGAAGCGCTCACTAACATCACGCAGAGAGACTTTTGTCGTATTTGATGAAGCACAACGAGCGTGGGACAAAGCAAGCCCTAGAGAATTACAATCACCGTCTGAGTTAATGTTGTTTTGTAACTGGCTTGTTTGTCAACCGTTTGGAGTGTTGGTGCTTTTGGTAGGAGATGGTCAAGCGATCCATCGCAATGAGATGCAGTTAGATCAGATGCTAGCAGACCTAGATGCAGCAATAAGAGCGCAAAACGGCAAAGTCATCCCTATTATGCCATCGCTGCACGCCAGTAAAATGCAACTCGTTACGCCAATTAAGAAAGACGTGTATAACCTTAAAACGCCCATTCGGCAGGCCTATACAGAGAGTTTAGACAAGTGGATTGAAGCGGTTCTGTCTAACAATTCTGACCTAGCTCAAAAAGTCGCTTTGGATATTCAGGCTTACTACCCATTGCGACTGACTCAAAACCGGCAAACTGCAGAAACTTATGCTCTGGGTGTACAACAAACTATGCACGAAGGAAACAAGCTTCAAGATGCCTTTAGAACAGGCTGGTTGATGTCCAGCCAAGGTGGCAAGTTTATTGAGGAAGTACAGAAAGATAAATGCAAACCAGGTAAACATATTGGCCCTTGGTACGTTGAGCCACCAAGTTCTGAAAATTCATGTTGTCAATTTGAAGCGGCTTGTACTGAGTTTAGTTGTCAAGGTTTAGAACTATCACTTGCTTTGTTTAACTGGGGGCAGGATATGGTCTATCGCAACGGAAAGCTGGTGGTTGAAGACCGGCGCCAGTACGAACATTACACAGAGGGTAGTTATAGAGTATTGCTCAGTCGTGGGCGTAGTGGTTTGGTCATAAAGTGTGATGACCAGGAAACGTTCGAATACCTGAAACAATGTGGTATGCAGGAGCTTTAAGTGGCTGTTGCTATATAAAAAATTAATATAAAGATGTGAGTGAGTAGTGAGCCGACAAAAAAGTCTAATTGGCTGGATAGATTTTTCATCTACAGAGCGAGAGCGTGTATCTCAAGTGTTATCCATGTTACAAGAGAAAGGTACACTTGATGAGTTGGGTATAGGACAAATTAGGGATGCTTTTGCGGATCAGCTTTTTCCGGGTTTTTCTACTATCCAAACCCGCGCTAAGTACTTTGTCACTATCCCATATATCTTTCACGACTACCGTAAGTTAGAGCCCTATGAGAGGCCCCCTCTTGCTGAATACATTAGCCAGCAAGAAGATAAACTGGCCAAGCGTTTAGTCGAAAACCATCAACATGACATGCCCTATGGGATCATTGGAAAAGATAGCTTAGAAAAGGGGGTAGCTCGTAAGCCTTCTTCAGTCTACTGGAATGGACTACGCCAGTTATCCATCGCTAAAACAGAACTGTCGTTAAGAGAGTTTGTTAATCAGTACCAAGAGCTAGCAAACAATAAGAGCGAAGCCCATATTGATGACGATGGGCCGCATTCTGATATTGCGCAACTGATGACTAAACCCGATGGTTACAGTGAATTTTGGTTAAACCAAGTATCAATAAAACTTACACGTAAAGAAGCTGATTACCTCAAAAATAAACTACAGCTATCGAGTAAGATTGAACATAGTGTCCCCGCTCAGTTATTCAAGCACAACCTTGTTGGTGAAGCTTTGCAAGTGGCTGATATGGTTGTCCATAATGGATGGCAGGCCGAAGCCCTTTATGAAAAGCTAAAAGACTCTCCTATTGCCGAGCAAACGAAAACATGTTTTGAAAACGCGCTGGAATTTAGTTTTGTTCTTGAAGGCGCGCATATTCGTTACAACATCCTCATAGCCCAACGTGCCAAGAATATCGAACAGATTGAACAGTTGAATGAAGAGTTTGATGTTTGGTTGAAACAAGCTCATAAACAGCCCAAGAGCTTTGAACAGCAGAGCATCGATAACTGGTACGAGTTTGCTTTCGGACCACATAAAAGCGCAAACAATCGTACACGTCAGTTTATCGAAAACTGGTGTAGCTTGATTCGCGAGAATGCCCCTGTAGATAAGTTGGATGAATGTGTTAAGCACCAAGCGATAGCAAATAAAGGCGCTCGGTGTTTGCTGAAAAAGGCCCTCAGTGAAAACCAAAAGTGGGTTGGAATGCGCCAGCTAGAATTTCGTTGGCCTTCTGCCAGAGTCATTTTACAAGATATCCAGGAGGGGCTAGATGTTAGTGCCGGATAAGAATCGCTTAGATTATGGCGAACAGCTTATCGCTCCCGAAGGTTATGAGCTTACTCATGCTATCGCCACGACTTATAGCTTGGACCTAAATACCTTGTTGACGGTGCCAATTGCCATGTGTTTTGGTCATACCTTAGAAGGCTCGGTTGAACACATGAGAATAGCGCTATTGGAAGCTTTAGGAATGTTGGGAGATAAACTCACGGTTTTCTACCAACAAGGCAATATTAAGTTGCCAGATAAGTACAACAGCTTATTTGGATTGTTGGAAGACAGCCTCGTGCCTTTAGTTCCAAACGCAGGAGAGTCAAATTCAGCGTTTTCGTCGTTTCACCCGAAATTGTGGTTACTTCGATTCGAAAGCCCAGATGGAACTAAAAATGTGAAATACCGCTTGATAGTGTTGTCACGTAACTTAACGTTTGACCGCAGCTGGGATCTCAGCGCTGTCATTAACGGAGAATCAAGAGGGAAGCGCAAGCCAGCCAATCGTCCATTGATGGACTTTTTTGATGAGGTTTACCGTGGTTCATCAACGCAATCATTTGATGAAGTAATTGATCCAGAAGAGCTAGTGAGGGTGCATTGGGATAAACCAGATAACATCACTGAACTTGGTTTTCTCTCTACTGTTTTTGATGATGGCAATAAACGACAGCGTCCAATTCGTTTAGAGCATGGTAATCAAGCCATGCTTGCTGTATCACCTTTTATTCGAGGTGGTGGCAAAGTAGGTACTTTAGATTGGCTTAGTACCTTTGCTCCTGATCACCAACGTTACTTATTTAGCCGTAAAGAAGAGCTTGATATGGCGGGCGAGAAAGCGTTGGACGGTTGGCACTGCTATGCACTTAACGAACACCTTATCGATGCGGAAGAAAATGAGGAAATGGACCAGTCCCCATTTGTAGAAAACGACCTCAACTTGCATGCAAAGTTATTAGTTGTCGACGAAACTGATTCCACTTCCAGCTGGCATCTTGGTTCTGCGAATACAACTCAAGCAGCGATGGGAGGTGCTTCTGATAGCCCGAGAAACAGTGAATTCATGCTTCGTTTAACGGGCGCCAAAGATCAAATTGGTGTTCATTCACTGATCAAGCAATGGGTTAATGAGCATGGCACAGGCTTATTTACAAAACATGAGTTCAGCGAATTAGAAGAAACTGAAGGTGAAGACTCTGATCGAGCACTTCGTCTTTTAGAATTCAGCCTAATTAATGCAGATTGGAAGCTCAACGTTGATTTATGTGGTGATGACGAATATCAGCTGACCTTGAATGGGGCTTTGGTTGAAATCCCGTCGAGTTTTGACGTTAAGGTTTCGACATTGAGTGCGTCACAGCCTCGAGCCCTAGCTCGAGAGGTTATTTGGGATAGCCTTAAACTCTCCCAGATTAGTGCACTAGTTCACCTCGAAATATCAGAAAATGATTCAGTGGTTAAGAATTTAGTAGTTAAAGCTGAAATAACGAATGATTTTGAATTGGATCGAGGCAAGGCAATTACTAATGAATTGCTCGAAAACCGCTCACAGTTTATGAGTTATATCGCGATGCTTTTACATATCGACCCAAGTAAGCAAGATTTGATGAACAGTGAGGGCAAGGGAGACGGTGAGGGGGCGGGTGGCGTGTTCTTTACCAAAGATAGTGTGATCTACGAAAAGTTGATGCGAGCGGCTGCGTTAAGTCCGGATTTGTTAGAAAGAATTGATCGTTTACAAGCGCAAGTCGATGAAAAGATCATTCCAGATGAATTCAAGACGTTATGGGGCGTCTTCTCGTCATTTGTACCATCCAAGTAGTAGTTAATAAATAGTTTTAAGAATTATAAGAACACGAAGTAATGACACAAGCGATCCTAGAGCAACTAAACGGTGTATTGACTGGCCTTAAAGATTTTCAAAAGGCAACGGTAGACCTAGTTATAGATAAGTATCAAATACCCGAACATAGCCACAGAATACTGGTTGCTGATGAAGTGGGGTTAGGAAAAACTATCGTCGCGAAAGGTGTCATCGCTCAATTACTGAAAAGACATGTAGGGACCAACACGGCTACACCGATGCGTGTCATCTATATCTGTTCCAACCTTGCATTGGCAGATGAAAATCGCCAAAAGCTGGCGCTCTTTAATGGTGAAGATGCAAAGCGATGGGTTAAACCATCAACATTTGGGCGTTTGGTTGAACTGGCTTTACAACCGAAAAAATCTGAATTAAACGATGAGCATGTCATTGAAGTTTGTACGTTAACCCCTTCGACTTCTTTTACGTTGACTGCTGGATCGGGTAACTGCCGGGAAAGAGCGATCTTAGCGGTTCTATTGTCTCAAACGACGAACTTATGTGAAGTTGTGGAACCAATTCGTCAGCTATTCAAAACCAACCAGATTACCAAAGAGGGCCGATGGGAAAAAGAATTGGGGGAACTGGATAAGGATTTTGACACTGAACCGTCGGTGTTATTAGAGCTTGAAAGCAGCTTGAGCAAGCCTTGCGAATCTACAGTGTTAAGAGAACACTTTTCATCGCTTCAAGATGCAGCGCTCTACCTAGCTAATTGTTGGAACAAAGACTCAGGCGAAACCGATGAAAATAGCCATCTATTTTACCATTTTAGAGTGGAGATTCGTCGACTGGTGGCGCGCTGTTGTGCTGGAAGCTTGCAAGCAGACTTGTTCATCCTAGACGAGTTCCAACGCTTTCAGTCTTTAACAGATCAAAGCTCTGATTCCGAAGAGTCGTTAATTGCTAGTCAGGTATTTAGTGATAAGGGCAAAGCCAAAAAAGCAAAACCCAAAGTACTTTTGTTGTCGGCAACGCCTTTTAAAGCGATGACGACAATTAACGATGAGGACGATGAAAGCAGTCATCATGAACAACTGCATAAGTTGCTCTACTTTTTATCGCACAATGATGTGGATTTTGTTTCTCAATACGAAATGAATCGTAATCTGCTTCATGGGGATATGTTAACCCTGTCGTCCGGCAATGCAGATTTTGAGTCTATCAGCGATACGAATGCGCGTTCAGTCGAAAAGTTACTGCGAGAGTATATTGCCAGAACTGAGCGGAGCCAAATTAGCAAAGGCTTTGAGCAGCTTATTCATTCCACTGAACTATGTTGTGGTTCCGACTTTAGTGTTGAAGAAGTCCAAGGTTACCGAGCGATCGAAGCGTTAAACGCAGTGCTGCCTAAAGGGCATGGAGGTGTATCTCTTATCGAGTTTGCTAAGTCAGCACCTTGGGCGATGTCTTTCCTCAATGGCTATGTTTTTAAAGAACGGTACCGCCGGAATATCAATAACCCTGAAGTAAAAAAGCTGGTAGATAAGTCCCAAAGTAGCGAGCAGATTCACGCTTGGTTATCTCGTAACAATGTTCAAAACTATAAATTAAACGTTGAACAAAGTGCCCCGAACGCAAAGATCAAAGCGTTAAGTAAAGTCATTTTCGAAGGTTCGCCGGAGAACTTGCTTTGGTCCCCACCTTGCAAACCTTATTACCAATTTGACGGTGTATTTAAAGGGAATGACTCTTTTACCAAGACATTGTTATTTTCATCTTGGGCGCTTGTGCCAAAGGCTTTAAGTTGCCTATGGTCTTATGAGGCAGAACGTCGAGTACTAAAGGGGAAGGGTAAAAGACCGCAGTACCATAGTGGTAAAAACGCTTCACCTTTACTTCGATTTGAAGGCCAATCGACTCTTAACGTATGGCATTTACTTTATCCATGTAAGTCGCTAGCGGAAGTGTCGTATTTGGATGGGAGCCTAGATGAGGTTTTGGCTCAACAAACCATGTTAATTCAGAGTAAATTGGCCTGTTTAAAGCAATATGAAAGTGAAGATAAGACCAATAGCGACTGGTACGTACTCGCTCCTATGTTGTTGGATAGACTAGCCGGGAATACAAGTCACTTCGAGCAGTGGTTAGAGGTGATTGAGTCTCGCTTGAGCAAAGAAGGCCGTATTAAGCATTTTGCTAAAATTAAGCAGTACTTTGAGGGGAGTGAGTCACTCTCTCTAGGTAAAATGCCTGATGACTTAGCCAAAGTGCTGGCTTATTCAAGCCTAGCTAATCCTGCTACCTGCGCAATGAGGACCATTCAAACTCTATGGTCAGAAGAACTCTCTGAACTCGACTCGATTAGTTACTCTGTTCAGTTTGCGGAGCTTACAACCAGACTGTTTAATCATGAATACGCCATTCCAATAGTTAAACGCAGTATTAAAGACACTCTAATATCTGGCCGAACGGATTCTCCTGCTTGGTATAAGGTCTTGGTCTATTGCACACATGGTAATTACCAATCAATGCTAGATGAATACTGTCACTTACTAGCTACATCAGGCAGTGATATTGGTACAGCAACTAGTAAGCTTGAGCACGCTATGGGGATCCAAAGCTCAAGTCAGAATGTTCATTTCTGGGAAGATAGGAAAAATAGTCCAAAAGATAAAAGGACAACAATGCGTTGTCATTTTGCTGTTCCGCTCGGTAATCAAAAACTCAATGATGATAGTGGCTTGAAACGAGTAGTGAGCGTACGTGACGCGTTTAACTCCCCATTCCGACCATTTGTGTTGAGTTCGACATCAATAGGTCAAGAAGGGCTCGATTTTCATTGGTATTGCCGTCGAGTCGTTCATTGGAACTTACCCAACAACCCCATCGATATTGAGCAACGAGAAGGGCGGGTGAACAGGTATAAGTCGCTTGTCGTTCGTCAGCGAATAGCAGAAAACCACACTCCAGATTTTGGCAACAAAGCGGATGTTTGGGAGCAGCTATTCGCACAAGCAGCCAATGATGATGCGAATAAAACGAGTGACTTAGAGCCGTTCTGGTTTACTCCTAATGGGAAGGCTCAAATTGAACGAATTGTGCCGACTTACCCAATGAGTAAAGAAGTTGCAAAATATTCGGAAGTAAAAAAGATACTGGTGCTCTATCGCTTAGCGTTTGGACAACCGAGACAGCAAGAGCTCTTGGAAAGCTTCACAGCCTGCGATATAGAAAGTGAAGAATTTAATCGAGTGAAGGACTCGTTGATCATCGACCTTGCCCCTTTGAATGGGTGATATTTTGTGCATATGAAACTTATTTGGTCGCGAATTGTACCAACCGTCTAATAAATCACAGGATTTATCACGAGCTCAACGTATAATACGCAGATCTGTAAAAGAAATTTGGATGTAGAAATGGCAGTTGAAAGTCAAAAGTTTGCACCGGGCATGCGTATCGTTGTGCGTGACGCAGAGTGGATGGTAAGAAAAGCCGATAATGCTCAGGGCGGTGGAGTTTTACTGTCATGTGTTGGTATTTCTGAGCTGGTCCGTGACAAAGAAGCACAGTTTTTAGATACGCTTGAAAATCAGTACGGTCGAGGTATTGAAGTACTTGACCCGAAAAAAACCAAACTGGTTGAAGATGATTCTCCTGGCTTTCTAAACTCGCGTTTGTATATCGAAAGTAAGATTCGTGCTCGTGTTCCTGTAGATGAAAATATTCATCTTGGTGACAAAGCAGCGATGGACAGCATGAACTTTCAGCTTCTACCAACCAAAATGGCATTAAAGCAGCCGCGTCCTCGTATTTTGATTGCCGATGCCGTGGGCCTTGGTAAAACATTGGAAGCCGGTATCCTGGTCTCTGAGTTGATGCGCCGAGGCAAAGGTAAGCGAATTTTAGTGCTTACCGTTAAATCGATGCTGACACAGTTTCAAAAAGAATTTTGGAGTCGTTTCTCTATCCCACTAACACGACTTGACTCTACAGGGTTGGCTCAGGTTAGATCTAAAATACCGACCAACCATAACCCGTTCAATTACTTCGACAAGTCCATTGTTTCCATTGATACGTTAAAGCAAAGCCAAGAGTACTCGCACTATTTAGAAAAGGCTTATTGGGACATCATCATCATCGATGAAGCTCACAACGTAGCCGAACGTGGAGGCTCTCAACAGTCGCACTCGGCGCGTTCAAAATTGGCGAAGCTACTGTCAACACGTTCAGATGCGCTGATTATGCTTTCAGCCACCCCTCACGATGGTAAAGCGGAGTCCTTCGCTTCACTAATGAATATGTTGGATGCGACCGCCATTGCGAACCCGAGTCATTACACTCATGAAGACTTCAAAGATAAAAACTTAATAGTTCGTCGTTTTCAAAAAGATGTTCGTGAAGAAATCGCCGGTGAGTTTCCGCCGCGAGTGATAAAAAGTCTAAGTAAAACAGCATCACCAGAAGAAGAAGCCGCGTTTGCCCGCCTAGTTGACCTCAAGTTAGAGTGCTCAGATAACGGACGAAAATCGAGCCACTTGTTTAAAGTAAGCTTAGAGAAGGCGCTGTTTTCTAGCCCGCATGCATGTTTGTCAGTGGTTCAAAATCGAATCAACAACCTATCAAATCGTCGAAATGCGAGTGAGTTTATAGAGGATATAAATGAGTTGGAGTCATTCAAACTCAGTCTTGAGAATATCATTCGCACCCAATCAGCATTTAGTAAATACAATAACCTGCTTGAGACCATTAAGGATGACTTGTCTTGGAAGAAGAATGGGCCATCTGATGATAGGCTCGTTATTTTCACAGAAAGTATTAAGACATTGGATTATTTGTTTGAAAACCTCAAGCAAGATCTGAAGCTTAACGACAAGCAAATCAAAAAAATGCACGGTAGCATGGCGGATACAGACATCATGCAAGTGGTTGAAGAGTTCGGCCAGGAAAGCGCCCCAATTCGCGTGCTAGTTTGTTCTGACGTAGCGTCAGAAGGTATCAACTTACATCATCAAAGCCATAAGATGATTCACTTTGATGTGCCATGGTCGTTGATGACGTTCCAACAGCGTAATGGTCGTATCAACCGTTATGGTCAAACAAAACAGCCACAGATCCGATACCTACTCACAGATTCCGATAACCCTCAAATTAAAGGGGATACGCGCACGCTCGAGCTCTTGATCGAAAAAGATCAACAAACGGTTGAAAACATTGGTGACAGTGCAGAATTTACTAAGTCATACAATAGTGAAGAAGAAGAGGCGCAAGTCAGCAGCGTTATGCTAACCGCTGGTGGAACGGAAACTTTGAATGCACAGTTTGAAGAGAGCCGCCAGCAAGCAGAAGAGTATGATGAAGACGAGTTCGATATGACAGCCTTTTTGGCAGGTATGGACTTTAATGAAGGTGATGATGCTCAGTCACAAAGCCAAATTGCAGTCTCAGACGTCTCATTCTTCAAAGATGATCACGATTATGCAAAAGCATGTTTAACTTTCTTAAAGACGAAGAATTCAAAGCTTTCATTCACAGTAGATCAACAACTGATTTCACTTTATGCGCCCGAGGATTTACGTCGCCGGTTTGAGTTTTTGCCAAAAGAAGTTCGCCCATCTAAAGATACTCATTATCAACTGCACTTAAGCCAAGACAAAAGCTTAATCAACAGAGAGATCAAGAGAGCTCAGTCAGACAGTGTTGCTTGGCCAAAAGTATCTTACCTATGGCCGGTGCATCCAGTGTCGAATTGGCTCAACGACAAGGTGCAAAATGCTTTCGGCCGTCATGAAGCTCCCGTTCTTCGATTGGCCGGAAAACTTGATCCACAAGAAGACTATTTCATTTTATCGGGAATGTATCCAAACCGACGCTCGTATCCAGTGGCTAACCCTTGGATTGTTGTCAAGTTTAACAAAGGATTGCTAACAGGAATTGAGCGATTTCAAGATTTCATTGATAGTTCTCGCTTGCATGAAGCTGACTTATCAAACCAAGGTGGTCTGCGTGATGCGAGCTATCAGCAGAGCTTACTGCCTTTGGCAATCGACGCAGCTAAGCCACATATGGAGGCTCGTCGCCTAGAAATTGCTAAAACACTCTCAGATAAACTTCAAGCGCAAACGGCAGGCCTTGAAGCGCTCAAATCTAAGCACTTAGAGCAAATCGAGTTTGACTTTGGTGAAAGTAAATTACATGCAACTCGTGCACAAAATGAGCGTGATACCAAAACACGTCAAGTAAATAAGCTTTTTGAAGCGCATCAGACGTGGATTAAAGAAACATTAGAAACACAAGATACACCGTATATTCAGCTAATCGCGGTACTAACCGGAGCAAGGGGTTAACAGATGGCACTTATTGGCATTAATAGTGAAAATGATTTCTACTCACATCATTACTTAACTGAGCTATTTGTTAACGATTTACGTGATGTTCTTGGTAACTGGGATAGTGCAGAAAAAGCCGCTCGTGAAGCGGAGAAAATCGCGCGCGAAAAAGGTGAAAAGCCAGAGGCCGGTTACAGAGCGCCTTATACCAGGCTGCAAAGCTATGCTGGCAAGTACTTTAGCGAGTTAAATGCAGCTCAGCATGAAACCAAAGCGGAGAAACGTTTATTTAATCAACGTACTCGCTTTACGCCTATTTTTGAGGCATTAGGTTTTGAGAACGAGTCTACAGGGGAAATGTTTGAAGCGCAGTTTGCCGTACTTGAAAACGGTTATCTGCCTGTGCTCAAGCAGATTAATCACAGCGATGGAACACCGCTATTGTGGGTCGTTGAGGCGCATGATTTGGAGTCTGACCGCTGCCTTGACCCATTGGCGTTAGGTTTGCTTAAAGAGCAACTCGTTGGCGAAGAGCTGGATGAAAAAGCTAGAAAGGCGCTTCAAGTTAACGATAAAGGTGAAGAGGTTACCTGGCAAGATATCGGCTCAAAATACATCTTTAACCAAGCGGAGCCACCACGCTTTGTCGTCTTACTTGGTAACCGCCAGCTAGTGCTTCTGGATAGAACCAAGTGGGCGCAAAACCGTATCTTACGTTTTGACTTAGATGAAATTTTTGGTCGCCGTGAAGTGGATACGTTTAAAGCCATGGCAGCTCTATTACACCGAGACTCGCTATGTCCTCATGAAGGCAGTTCATTGCTGGATAACTTGGATGAGTCTTCTCACAAGCATGCATTTGCAGTTAGTGAAGACCTGAAAAGTGCACTGCGAGAGTCTATTGAACTGCTTGGTGATGAAGCAGCAGCCTACCTGCATGAAAACCGCGCTGTGATAGATGGTGTTCGACTTTCAATGACGGGTGAGCGTCAACTTGATGCAGAGCAGCTCTCTTCAGAATGTTTACGTTATATGTATCGCCTACTGTTTATGTTCTATGTTGAGGCAAGACCTGAGCTCAAGTATGCGCCAGTAGATGCACCAGCGTACTTGCACGGTTATAGCTTAGAAAGCTTGCGAGATCTTGAAATGATGGATCTTTCAACGGAAGAGTCACTTAACGGTACCTACATTCATGACAGCTTAAATATGCTGTTTAGTCTGGTAGCGAAAGGTTATAACGAAAATCAGCAGCAAGATGAGTTATTCGAAGGTGAAGTAGGTGGCTTGGTTGATACCTTTAGCATACCTAAAGTGAACAGCCATTTATTCGATGATGCAAACCTTAAGTATTTAAGTAAGGTCACCTTTAAAAACAGCACTTTACAACAAGTGATCCGCTTGATGTCTCTGTCGAAAGAGACAAAAGGGCGCAACAATCGCCGTGGCCGCATCTCATATTCACAATTGGGCATTAACCAATTGGGCGCTGTATACGAAGCGTTACTTTCTTACCGTGGCTTTTTTGCTAAGACAGACCTTTTCGAAGTAAAGAAAAAAGGCGAGACAATTAATGAGCTCGAAACGGGGTACTTTGTTACCGTAAGTGAACTTGAAAAGTACCACGAAGACGAAAAGGCTTACGATAAAGAAGGTAACCTGGTTAAGTATCCACAGGGCAGTTTTATTTACCGTATGGCAGGTCGAGACCGTGAAAAATCGGCTTCCTACTACACGCCAGAGGTGCTGACTAAGTCCTTGGTGAAATATGCTCTTAAAGAGTTGTACAAAACGCAGCTCGACCCTATCGAAGATTTACACGCAAAAGCAGATAAAATCCTGACGCTTAAAGTATGTGAGCCTGCAATGGGTTCGGCGGCATTCTTGAATGAAGCGATTAACCAGTTGGCCGAAAAGTATTTAGAGTTGAAGCAAATTGCTTGCGATGTACGTATCTCGCAAGAGGACTACCCTAAAGAGCTTCTGCGCGTAAAAATGCGTTTGGCTGATAACAATATTTACGGCGTCGATTTGAACCCAATTGCGGGTGAACTGGCTCAGGTATCACTATGGCTGAATGCTATTTCTGATGAAGGCTTTGTCCCACGCTTTGGCATGCAACTGCATACCGGTAACTCATTGATTGGTGCTCGCCGTCAGGCACATGCGCCAGGCTATTTAACCCAAACCAGTAAAACGTCTCCCAACTGGTTAAATACCCCGCCAAAAGAGGCCCATAAACTTGCAGATAACCATATCTGGCACTTCTTGTTACCTGATACTGGTATGGCGGATTACAAAGACAAAGTTGTTAAAACAATGAAGCCCGACGAGGTTCGTTCAATTAATGACTGGCGAAAAGAGTTTACTAAGAAGTTCACTCAAAACGATATTGATAAGCTCGGTGAGCTATCGCAAAAAATCGATGAGAAGTGGAAAAGTGTCGCTTCGCTGCTGGCAACTTTACGCTCTCAGCTAACGGATGCGCACCCAGTTTGGCCAGAAACGAGCCGCCCAAGTCGCCAACCAATCGATGAGAAGAGCATTCTGGCGAAAAAAGAGAGCAGCACGAGTTACCAAAGTTTAAAAAATATCATGGACTATTGGTGTGCGCTTTGGTTCTGGCCAATTGATAAAGCCGACAAGTTACCAACACGTGAGCAATTTATTGTCCACATTGAAGTTATGCTTGATGGTAAGTTCGACAATGTTACTAATTTAGCTGAAATCAAAGCGGTAGCTAAACGCCAAAAATTCTTCCATTGGGACTTAGAGTTTGCTGATCTGTTTGGTATTCATAATTCAACCGAACGTAAAGGTTTTGACCTGATATTGGGTAACCCACCTTGGCTTAAAGTGCAGTGGGAAGAAAAAGGCATTATGGGTGATGCTGACCCATTATTTGTAGTAAAAAAACTAAGTGCCCCTAAAGCGACACAACTTCGTGATAATGCATTTGAATATTATCCGAACTTAGAAAGCAGCTATTTAAATGAATATTCAGAGTTTGAAGGCACGAAAGGGTATTTAAATGCTATATGTAACTACTCAGAACTAAAGGGGAGTCAAACCAATCTCTACAAGTGCTTTTTACCGCAAGCATGGCGAATTGGTGCTGGTGGTGGAATTAATGGATTCCTGCACCCGGAAGGTGTTTATGACGATCCAAAAGGTGGTGCGTTACGAGCTGGTATATATTCTCGTTTGAAACAGCATGCACAATTCCAAAATCAAAGGATTTTATTCCCCATAGGAGATAGGGTTAAATTTAGCATTAATATTTCGACTAATTCGGTAAATGAACAAGTTTGCTTTGATAATATTGCGAACCTGTTTTCAGCAAAAACAATTCAAGATTCTTTAGAACACAGCGGTGAAGGTATTGTTGGAGGAATTAAAACAGAGGATGGCAGTGATTGGAATGAAGTAGGGCATCGTAGTCGTGTTGTAAGAATTACTGAAGAAACATTGAAACTATTTGCAAGACTCTATGATGCTGATGGAACTCCTGCATTACAAGCGCGATTGCCTGCATTGCATTCGCAGGAACTGGTTTCTGTTCTAGAAAAATTTGCGAGCCAGTCACTAAAGCTTGGTGATTTTGGTGGACAATATTATTCGTTAGAAATGTGGCATCAAACTAACTCACAGGATGATGGTACTATTCAAGAGGGCACTCATTTTCCAAAACTGACAAAGAATTGGGTCATACAAGGACCTCACTTTCAAATTGGTTTGCCATTTTGTAAAACTCCAAGAGCGGTTTGTACAGAGAAAGGGCATTATGATTGCAACGATCTAACTGTTATTCCTGATTCCTTTTTGCCACGTACAAACTATGTTCCTGCATGTTCAGATGTTGATTATTTTTCTCGAATACCAAAAGTACCTTGGACCGAACAAGGCGAAAGCGCCCCTAAACCAGTAACGGAGTATTACCGATTTGTTCATCGTCGAATGTTTGGTGCTTCTTCCGAAAGATCCTTTATATCTGCAGTTGTGCCGAAAGGTGTGGCTCATATAAACACAGTTATTTCCACGGCGTTTAGGGAAAACAAAAAATTAATGTCTTTTGCAGGAGCTAGTTTTTCCGTTGTTTATGATTACTTCTTAAGATCAACTGGCAAAACTGACCTTTATGCAGCAGACATGGCAAAGTTCCCGTATTTTGAAAACACACGCATAGCTCAAAGAGCTCTTTTACTGGTTAGTTTGACAAGTCATTATGCCGATCTTTGGAAAGAGTGTTACAAGGAGTCGTTAAATAAACAAACCTGGGCAAAATTAGACCCTCGTTTATCAAACGGTTTCTTTAATGAACTTACCCCAGAGTGGAATCGTAATTGTGCATTACGAAGCGACTTTGCCCGTCGTCAAGCTTTAGTTGAGATAGATGTGCTAGTTGCAATGGAATTAGGTATGACTCTCGAAGAGCTTTGTTCCATTTACCGCATTCAATTTCCTGTTATGCATGATAACGAAACAGATACTTGGTACGATCAAAATGGGCGCATTGTGTTTACCAAATCGAAAAGTTTAACGGGCGTCGGTTTAGATCGCTCATTTAAACGCAATAGCTTCCAAACAGGCCTGATTAATGGTGTGTTTGAAGGCAAAGATGTAGGTGAAGGCTCTGAAGAATCACCATTGACAGATATGGCGATGAACCTTGGTTGGAAAGATGTGCAGAACCTGAAATCTGGCACAGTTATCAAGATCTTTGATGACGAAACCATCCCTGCTGATGAGCCCGATGAAAACGGCAGTTATAACCAAGTGGTTCAGCGTACCGTAGAGTACGTCGCACCATTCACCCGTTGTAACCGAGAAGATGACTACAAAGAAGTGTGGGCATTTTTTGAAAAAGAACTGAAAGGCTAAACCATGCTACCAAGTATATTATCTACCCAGGTTGTTAAAGGGCTGCAAAATTATGTGCGCTCGGCGTTTACGCTAAATTCAGCTGGGTTTGAAAACACCATTGATGAGTTTTTGGCGCAAGAGGACAACCTGATTAAAGGCCCGTACGTGTCGATTGCCTTGCCTTTTCGGGTATCCAATACACCGCTGGACTTTTTCCCGCATTTTACGCTGCCGTTTAGCCCGTATGCGCACCAATCTATTGCTTACAATCGCTTAACGCAAAGCCCACCGCAATCGACGCTGGTGGCGACAGGAACGGGCTCGGGTAAAACCGAGTGTTTCCTGTACCCAGTGCTTAACCACTGTGCCAGTGAAACTAAGCAAGGAAACAAGGGCGTAAAAGCAATCATCATCTATCCGATGAATGCCCTAGCAACCGACCAAGCCAAGCGTTTTGCCAAAGAGTGCGCTAAAAACGAAGGCTTGCAAGATGTCCGAGTTGGGTTGTTTGTAGGTGGTGGCGATAAAGACAGCGTACAAAAGCGAATGTCTTCGCAGTCGGTCATTACGTGTAAAGAAACTCTGCGTGCCGATCCGCCCGATATTTTGCTCACCAACTATAAGATGCTCGATTACTTGCTGATGCGCCCACAAGATCAGTCACTGTGGGAACATAACACCGAGGGTACCCTAAAATACTTGGTGGTGGATGAGCTACATACCTTTGATGGCGCCCAAGGTTCTGATTTGGCGTGTCTAATTCGCCGACTTAAATATCACCTTAACGCCAATGACCAAGATTTTGCCTGTGTGGGTACCTCTGCAACAGTAGGGGATGCGTTGGCGCCATTGATCGATTACGCGAGCAATATTTTTGATGCGCCATTTGATGAATCTTCAGTGATTAAAGAAGACCGACTTGCTTACCAAGAGTACTTGCAAGATTCCGTCGTAGAGCACTTCGATTACCCAAGCGCTGTAAATGCGCATCAACTGATTCCAGTCAGTGAACAGAGCCAGATTGACTATCTTAATGAGCAGATTTCGCTATGGTTCGCGGATTTGCCAAAGTCAGAGCTGGATAAGATCCTTATTGATGAAAAACTGGATGGCACGGATGGTGAGTCTGACTCAGCAAGATCTAAGCGCATTGAGCTGGGGCTGAAAATTAAATCTCACCAGTTTTTTACGACGCTACTCAAACTGCTGAACGGTCAGATAAAACCATTGGGCTCACTTGCGCAGCAGATTGCGCCGGCGTTTCTACTCAATGAAGATCAAGCTAAAAGTACGCTTGAGAGTTTTATTAGCCTTATTGCTTTTGCTCGTGCGCCCATTGTGGAGTCTGAAGAAGATAGAATTGCACGTGAACAGAGCGGTAAACCTCGAATGGTATTACCGCTATTGAATGTTCGTCAGCAGTTATGGTTACGTGAACTGCGAAGATTAGTGGCGCGTTTTGAAAAGTCGCCAACGCTGACTTTCGCCGATGACTTAGCGTTTGATAACGACTCGCTTGAACACCATTTCCCGGTTATCAATTGCCGTGACTGTCATAGCACTGGCTTTGGTGTGATCGAAGATGCTCGTGAAGAGATTCAAAACGATCTCAATGAGTTCTACCAACATTTCTTTAGTCAGTCTCCTAGTGTTCGAGTGCTGTTCCCATTGATGGAAGGGCAAGAACCACCAAAAAATGTTGGTGCAGGCCGAATTCAAAAAATCTGTAAACATTGCTTGAATGAAAGCCCATTGGAGGCGACAAGCTGCCAAAATTGCGACAATGACTTAGATGGTGAAGGTTTAGTTCGTGTATTTAAGCCACAGCTAGTGACTTCAGGCCAATCTAGTGCACCTAAGTTCAAAAATGAATGTCCAGTATGTAAAGCCAAAAATGGTTTAAACATCATTGGTGCTCAGTCAGCAACGCTTTCATCCATCGCTATTAATCAAATCTATGCAAGCCGGTTCAATGAGAACAAAAAGCTGATTACGTTCTCTGACTCGGTTCAAGATGCCGCTCATCGTGCTGGCTTTTTTGACGCCCGTACCTGGCCGTTAATGGTTCGAGGTCACATCGGTAAAGTGGCGACTCAAAATAGCGGTAGAACGCTGGATGAGTTTGCTCATGATGTTGTGACTAAGGGTATGGAATACAGCCAAACTCAAGAAGACTTTGTCGCCAATTTTATAGCTCCTGATATGGAGTGGCAGAATGACTACATTGAGTTTACACAGACTGGAGCATTAAAACCGGGCAGTTTGCTTTTAGACAACGTTAAGAAACGCTTGGAATGGGCGGTTTACAGTGAGTTTGGTCTCAGGTCTTCGTTTGGTCGAAACCTTATTCGCACCCACGATGCATCGATTTCGTTTGTTGATGATGGCTTTAATGTGGCCATTGAAAATGTTTTTAACGCCTTACGTGAAGAGTTAGGCGACGATTTCTTGCATGTCACCCAAGATAACATTGCCCACTTTGCAATCGGTGTGCTGGAACGAATGCGTGAAAACGGCGCTATTCATCACCCTTTTCTAAAGCGGTACGTAGAGCTAGTGGCAAATTGGCATGCGTTCAAAAATAGCGCCAGTCAGTTTTTTATGCCGCCTTGGTCTCAATATACTAAGGTGCCGCAGTTCTTGACTCTGACCTCCATTAAGAATTTTGATCCAATTCTAGGTTCAAAAACAACACCATCTTGGCACCAAAACTGGATGATACGATGCCTGGGTCACAACCAAGATCTGCTTTTCTCACATCATACTCCACTGATATATCAAAGACTTCTCTCTGAACTGTCTCGTCAATTCGTTGTGACAGACTACACCTTAGAGGGGGCGAAGTACGATGGAGAAAAGGCTTGGGGTCTTGATAATGCGGCATTGACTATAAACACCGATGTCGCGGTACTGGGTTGTTCAGAGTGTGTGTCAACCAAAGTTATTGCCAGAAAAGATCTGCCACTGTATGTCGATATGCCGTGCACTCGTTCCGGCTGCTTGGGGCATTTAAACAGAGAAATCCAACCTCAAGAAAAAAGTTGGCAGAGTGCCGAGATGCACCGCGTTAATGCCCATGAGCATACAGGTTTGTTAGAGCGTGAAGTACGTGAGCAAACGGAAAACTCATTTATTGATGGGAAGTCTGCATTATCCGTCAATTTACTATCGGCGACCCCGACACTAGAAATGGGTATCGATATTGGCGGTCTTTCTTCAGTGCTGTTGTGCTCGGTGCCACCAGCGCAGGCTAATTATCTGCAGCGTATCGGTCGTGCAGGGCGTCAAGATGGTAATGCGTTTAACATGACGGTAGCGGCTGCTGACCCCCATGATCTTTATTTCTACCAAGAACCACAAGACATGATGGCCGGGGCAGTAAGCCCTCCTGGTGTTTTCTTGGATGCATCTGCAGTGCTTGAGAGACAGCTCTGCGCGTTTTGTATGGATCGCTGGATAAAGACGGGTGTTGAACCACAAGCGTTAGGTAAAAACGTCAAGGAGATGTTGGATGCAACGGAGGCCTATTCTGCCAATGGCACTGCGCCTGATGTTTATCCGTATAACTTTTTGACCTACGTGCGCAGTAATGAAGAGTCGTTGTTCGCTCAGTTTACTATGGTATTTGACACACTTTCAGATTCTTCTACCCAGAAGCTCGAAGCATTTCTTAAACATAAAGACAATGAGATGAGCTTGTTTGGCAGAATTTCTCGCGCTCTTGGACTGTTGGTTAAAGACAGAAAATCGTTGAAGGCACGCTCAGATAAATTAAAGCGTACCATCGATGCTGAAAATCAGCGCCCAGACAAGCCTCAAAATCATGCCGAGACAATCGAAGAGCTCACTCGAGAGCGGCAGGCGTTACTGGCGTTGATGCGCAGCATGAACAACAAGCGCACATTGAACTTTATGACCGACGAAGGGTTATTGCCAAACTATGCCTTCCCAGAGGGGGGAGTGACGCTTCGCTCGGTATTGTGGCGTTTAAACGAACAAGCTGAAAATCACGAAGGGAAGAAATACGTTACTACGACGTATGAATACGAGCGTCCTGCGAGCTCGGCGTTGTCTGAGTTTGCACCTTCGAGCAATTTTTACGCGAGTGGTTCAAAGGTCACCATTGAGCAAATCGATATGAGGGTTTCGGAAATCGAGACCTGGAGGCTTTGCCCGCATTGTAACCACAGTGTTCAGGAGATTGAAGCGAATACTACCGCGCAATGCCCGAAATGTGGCCACGATAAGTGGGGTGACATTCAACAGTCGGTGCAAATGCTTAAACTTCGACAGGTGTATGCAAGAAGTAGTGCGAAAGAAGCAAAGATCTCTGATGACTCAGATACGCGAACACCAACGTTCTTTCAGCGTCATATGTTGGTCACTTTCGATAAAGCCGATGTGAACTTTGCCTATCAAGTAGAAAATGACGACCTGCCATTTGGCTTTGAATATTTGAACAAAGTAAGTCTTAAAGATATTAACTTTGGACAGAATAAAAATGATGCCGAAGAGTTTTCGGCTGCTGGTGATGTGCACCGAAAATCAGGTTTTAAGGTTTGTAAAGACTGCGGCAAAGTAGATTTGGGACGTGGTGATGTTAAGCACGACTATAACTGTAAGTATTTTGCTAAGCCGATGGAAGCTGAGTTTGAAGACTTCCTGTACCTCTATCGTAACTTAGAGTCAGAGGCGCTCCGCATTCTATTGCCAGTAACCAACCAAGTGACAGGAAAGGTTTCAGAAGCATCGCTAGCGGCTGCGTTGCAACTCGGTATGAAGCGTTACTTTAAAGGCTCTGTCGACCACTTAAAGGGCTGTATCTATAAAGAGCCGGAAGACTCTGGCGACTCTTACCGTTATTTCTTGGTGATCTATGACACGGTGCCAGGAGGCACTGGTTCGCTTAAGGACTTGATGCAGAGTCCTGAGAACTTGCTCAAGCTTCTATCACTTGCTCAAGAAGCAATGATGGAGTGCGACTGTCATGAACACGGTAAAGATGGCTGTTATAAGTGTGTGTATGCTTACCGCGATCGCGGGCGAATGAAACACATATCAAAAGCTAGAGCGCTATCGATGCTGGGTAATATTTTAGATGAAGGAAATAGCTTAAAACGCATTAAGTCGTTGTCGGATATTTCACTTGAAACAGTGTCTGATTCTGAGCTCGAGAATCTCTTTATCGATGTGATGAAAAATCAGAAAGACTTCAATGTGACTGAAAACTACATCAGCGCCAAAAAAGTGTGGTTGGTTAACTCTAAGCAAAACCCACAGAATTCATGGGTAATGCATCAACATGTAAGAATTGGCGAGGTGGAAGGTGTTGATACTTGGTCAGAGCCAGATTTTGTATTAGAGCCTGCTCGCCAAAGTATGAATACCAAGAAAATAGCCATATTCTTGGATGGTTATCGTTACCACGAAAGTATTGTTGATGAAGACGTTAAAAAACGCACCAGCATCCTGAATTCAAACAAGTACTACGTATGGACGTTGGTGTGGGATGACTTAGTCGGTGAGCTTGACGCTAGCGCAAGTAAAGCATTCTTTAGTGAATATTTCATTTTATCAAATAACGGTAGAAAGCTACTGAGTGGACTAGATGCGTTGCAGCATACGTTACCAACGATCACAGGAAAAATTCAGGATAAGCACTCTTGGCAGCTATTAACGCAATTGCTCAATAATCCTGCTGAGCATGAGAAATTCTACCAACAAGCAGGCCTTGCTTACTTTGCTGGAATGCTTGAACCACAGTTCATGGGGAATAGTGCAGTAAAACAGAGTTTTGAATACGAGATGCGAGAGAATGCTTCTTTTGATCGTGTGGCAGAGCTGTGTGATGGTAAATATGTCTTTGGTGGTAGGTTAGATAGCTTAAATACTGAAAGGGATGACCAGTTTGTCGAAGTGTCGACAACTCTTCCTTTTTCTGTATTTGGAGCATTAGCTCAGAAGCGTATTTCAGGACAAACACCGAGTGAGTTTTTGGCGTCAAACCTTAAAACGCACCTTTGCTTTGATGATCGTCCTCTTGGGCTTGCACATGAAGGGAAAAATGAAGCGGATCGCAAAAAAGCCTTGTTCGGATTTTGGCGTATGGTCAACATCGGTCAATATCTACCTGATTTTACCTTCAGTTCTCGTGCTGCGCTTCAAGATTACAGCTTCTATGCCTCAGCTCAAACTAGCGATGAGAAAGCCACTGATGAACATGTAAGCCCAATCGATAGTGAGGCTTGGGACGATATTTTAAATGATGAACTTTTAGAAGATGCGGATGTTCGTTTGATGCAAGAAATGGGCTTTGATGCACCAGTTGTGGGTGAGGAGTTTGCAGGTGAGTCTTTGGAGCCTATTGGAGAAGTGGAACTGTATTGGCCTGAATTAAAAATCGCGTTCCTTCTTGAGAAAAATACTGAACTTGAGACGCTATTGAACAAGCAAGGAATTCGTTTCGTGATTGGTGATATTTGCAAAGAATCCCTAACTGCCCTTAAAGAATTAACAGGTGAATCGTAATGACAGCACAGCACAAACCTGATATTGCCTTCGGGCAAGACTTTGTTAAGTCTTTGGTGAATATTCCGCCAAGGCAACAGAAAAAAGTAAATGATTTCATAAGTAAGTTTCACAAGAATCCAACCAGTTCTGGAATTAATTACGAGAAGATCAATAACGCAGGCGATAACAACATGCGTTCTGTGCGAATCGACCAAGCGTACCGCTGCATTCTATTGAAGCCTGAATCAGGTAACACTTATGTGATGTTATGGGTAGACCATCATGATGATGCGTACGAATGGGCATCTCGTCATACTTGTAAGATTCACCCTTCGACAGGTTCAATTCAGATTGTTCCAACAAGTATATTGTCAGATGCTGAGGTACCCGCAACAGAGAAACCAATTGAAGAGCGTTTGTTCAAAGAGCTCCGAGAGCGCCAACTTCTTGCTATTGGGGTTCCAGAATCAATGGCGGCACGCGTTGCTAATGTGGTTGATGAAAAAGAGCTAGAAAGTTTAGAGAAGCGATTACCAGTAGAAGCTTACGAGGCCCTATATCTGTTGGCTGCTGGAGAAAGCTATGATTCTGTGTACTTGGAGTACTCTGGTGAAGGTGGTGATGTCGATACAAATGACTTTGACGCAGCATTGAAACGCACCGTTACTCAGCGAAGCTTTGCGATCATCACTGATGACTTAGAGCTGCAAAACATGCTTAATGCGCCCCTAGAGATGTGGCGAGTATTCTTACACCCGTCTCAGCGAAAACTCGTTGCGAAGCAAAATAATGGTCCAGTACGAGTGTTAGGTGGCGCAGGCACAGGTAAAACAGTCGTTGCGATGCATCGTGCTGTTCATTTAGCTAAAGGCTTAGTGAAAAGTGGCAAAGGGAAAATCCTGTTTACCACGTTTACAAAAAATCTGGCTAAAGATATTGAGCAAAACCTTAAAAAGATTGCTACTACGGAAGAGCTTGAACGTATCGATGTTGTCAATATTGATGGGTTTGTCCGGCAGTTCCTACAACATCAAAATTATGACTTTAAAGTCGTATTTGATAATGATTCCGATCTCCAAAAATGTTGGGACAGCGCATTAGCATTAAGTGACGGTGCACTTGGGTTACCTGATAGCTTCTATAAGGAAGAATGGCTTCATGTCGTGCAAAAATTAAATGTTACCACTAAGGCGGAGTACTTTAAGGTGAAGCGGATAGGGCGTGGAGTCACATTAAATCGGGCAAAGCGAGCTAAAATTTGGCCAGTGCTTGAAGAGCTGAGATTACAGATGATGCAGAATCGCATAAAAGATGTAAAAGATGCGATGTCTGATGCTACGCAGATACTGATGGATAATCAGTTCAAGGCATCATATCAACATGTAGTCGTGGATGAAGCTCAAGATATGAGTCATCAAGCCTACATGTTTTTACGTCAATTAGTTCCTGAGCAGGCTGATGACTTGTTTATCGTTGGTGACGGACACCAACGTATTTATAAAAACAAAGTGGTACTGTCACAGTGTGGAATTAATGTTCGTGGGCGCCGGTCTCAAAAGCTTAAAATTAACTACCGTACAACAGAAGAAACGAAGCGTTTTGCGGTGAGTATCTTAAACAACGTCCAAGTGGATGATTTAGATGGGGAAGCAGATAAGTCCTCAGACTACTTGTCACTTTTCCATGGTGAAAAGCCAATCATTGAGCATTTTGAGAATAAACAAGCTGAGCTAGATTACATCGTTGCCCAAATCAAATCCTTGTCTAGCAATGGTGTTGAATTCAAAGATATTTGTGTTGTAGCAAGAACTAACAATATAAAAAATGACTTTGCGGAATCGATATCCAACTGCGACCTCCCTGTGTTTGAAATTAATCCAAATACGGTTGATGCCAATCAAGAGGGGGTCCGTCTAGCTACAATGCATCGTGTTAAAGGATTAGAGTTTAGATATCTGTTCATTGTTTCTGCCAACTCAGGGGTTATACCGCTTAATATCCTCGATTCAGATGATCCAATTGAGAAAAAAGATCATGACTTCAATGAACGGGCATTACTTCATGTAGCAGCTACTCGTGCGATTACACAGCTCTTTATTAGCTCTTATGGAGTGCAGAGTGAGTACTTGAGGTAATAAGACAACAAAAACTGACAGCCAAATATTCAATTCAAACGGTATTGGCTGTCAGTTCTTCACTGTTATCTTATTTGACTGAGCTTTTCACAAACGGTGAAAATCAAATCTGCCAAGTCAGCAATCGTTTTGCAGTCGTAATAGCTGCCAAACTCATCATCCATTGCCTCAAATGTCGCGTCGGCTGCATTGTCCACTTCTTTAATGCCTACAAGGTCGGAAAAATCCGTCATGAACATCATTGCTATCATGATACCTTTATCTTCCATACCACCGACGGCATTACCATCTTCGTCTTGACCACAAAATATCCGACCGTAGGTGACGTCCTTAAAAGACACACCGAGTTCCCGTGCCCATACCATACGCTCGATATCATCGGCTAAGTCACTGCCAGGTTTGATCTTCACTTGAGGAAGTTCGAAATAATAGGCGAATAGCTCAATTAAAAACGTCGTGATTTGTTCATGACTGGTGGCTGAAGATAAGTGAATCCTAGGGCATTTTTCTAGTAGCCGTTTCTTTTGCTCTTCTGATAAGTCATCATCCAGTGTTTGAGGTAATACAGGTGATGTAGGTACAATCTTGATGTACATCGGCTTTGCTTCTTTATTCATATTGTCCAACTTTTTTAAGATGTTGAGCTCTTCCTGTGTTGCCTGTTGTTCTGGGTAACTCATACTGTTCCTTTTTTTAAATCGAGTTCTGGTTGCTTTGGTTTCACTGCATCAAAGCGGCAATTTGCTGTTCAATATCAGCTTTCAGTTGCAGTAAATTGGTGAGTTGGCTGTATTTATCGTCAAGCTCACTTGCACTTTGCGAGTCAAGCTGCGGGATCTGGAGTTTGCTGAGCTGTCGAGGGCTGAGGCGAATCTGGGCCTGTTCGTTGACAGAGAAGTCACGAAATGTGTACTCAAGCAGCCTTTGCCCTGCGCGTGAGGTCAGGAAAAGAAACAGTCGTCTGCCGTCCCAATGTTCATTGTCTTTGGCACGTAACACGGCAAACAGCTCGGAGCATAAATACGTGCGTTGATCTTCAATGGAATAGTAGGCGACCTTGACGGTTTTTCGGTCTGCACTTTTGTACAGCAATACATCGCCTGGATTAACTGGGCTATAACGTTGAACTTGTTGTGCATTTCGGTATGTTGCTTCAATGCGCTCCAGTTCAACTAGACCAAATTTATTGAAAGATTTAGGCGTGATAAGTTGAACCTCAACCTCTTCTGACGAGTTAGGCGGTAGCTCTTCAGCTTGGCCTTGTCGAGCCGGTCTCACCACGTCAAAAATGCTATCAATGTCGCTCCATTCCGAGCTCGCCATGGAGTACTTGGATTCAATCTCTTGCTTTAGAACGTTTAGGTTATGTTCAAAACCTAATTCATGCATTTTACTACGAAAATAGCGTTGGACGAGAGGGTGCCAGGGTGCACACAGTGTTTCAATGGCATCACTGTCGGTGGCGATTTCTCTGTTGGTTGGCGACTTATCTTCATTTTCAATCAAGGCAACACACTGGCTAAAGTCATTCCAAACATTCAACAGTTGGTCAGCTTCTTCACTATTCAGGAAAGTGGCTATTTCGCTGCGTGACTCCTTAATTTGAAACGTCATTTTGTGTTTAAAGCGCCTGGCATTCACTCTAAATTTAACGTGTGTTTGGTTTCTAACTGCAATCTTGCCCAAAATGTCAGACTGATAAATAGGGTAATCTATAGTGAAGTGATCCCAGCTTTCCAGCGCCAGTTTCAGCCTATTCAGATTGGCAGGTGTAATGAAGATCTGCTGATATTGCTCGACGAAAAATAGCCCACCAAGTTCGGTTAGTTGGTTGAAATTATTGATATTATTTGAAAGTTCACGTTGCGTTAAAATTCCAAGATCAAAAAAATAGGGAAGAGTGGCATCGAGCTCTTCAAGTGCTTGTTCTAGCGTAAAGCACCCTTGCTCTTTTTGCTGAGCGATAAATTGGTCGCGTTGGTCAAACCATTCTTTGTTGAGGCTCATTCCTTATACTCCGTGGAAGTTATATTTGCGTCGTTTATATTGGTTAAAAATTGCCTGTGCAATTTTTCCAGCACCTTGGTTTGAAGGCTCGATAGGCGATATCGGAGCGTAATCATCTGGCTCATTACAAAGGATGCGTAAATCGAGTACGGGCACCCGGTGCTCAGCCGCTTCTTTTAAAATCACCTCGTTGAATAGCCCTAAAGCGATGATTTCTGCTTTAGATAATGTGGGTACCGCATCGTAAATAGTACAAACCGTGAGTTTAGGAAACTTTCTAAGCGCAACCGCTAAAACGTGTCGGTATTCCTTACGGAAGCACTCCCGAACCTGATGAAGTGAACTCAATGCATCACCGATGTTGTTGGCCTCAATATCGAGTAGACCTGAAGCGGCATAGCCGAGCAAATCATTGCCGCCACAAGAGAGATACGCACATTGCATATTGAAATGTGTCTTTGAACGAGCCCGTGCTATTTGGCCGGGAAGGTTGGCCATAACGTGTCCATCAATAGCAAGCAATTCGACGTGTGTTGTGGTGGAGTTAGCACCAGAAACGGTTTTCATTGCCTCCGTTTGGATTAAACCTGTCAATTGCTCGGAAACCGATTCTCCCGTATTTACATAGGGCGCATTGTCAAAAATCGAATCACCCAATAAGACGATTTGATCGGGTAAGTACTGACCTGTTGGTTCACTAGTTTCTATGTTCATGATTCGTACCTGTTATCGAGCTGTGTACTTACCGTACTTGTTTTAACTCTGGTGCGTAAGTGTCGAATTTTGGTACATGCTTCATTTTGATGGAGTCTTACTAGCGTTTGATAAGCCCTCGCTCACCAAGCAAACTGACCAGCTGTTCTTGGTTTTTAATACAAACTTGCTGGTAGACAGGCTCGGTTTGCTCGTGATTAAGGCTTAGCCCCAAACCATCGATAAGGTAGTTTATATGTGATAACCGACTTGGTATAACAAGTTCCCCGTCGCTCATGCCATAGTCTCTTTCAATGAGTGATGCTTGATGGTGATTAAGCCGAGGGTCTGCTTGCAGTACAAGGGAGATAGGAGTGTTCCAGTCAGTGTCTTCCTCAATGGGGTTGCGGGAGGCGTCGAGTACTTCGGGTTCGCCAATAAATCGACTTAACACGAAATCGCGATAAGCTCTGTTTTTTTCACAATATGCTCGAACATGCCAGCGCAAAGGGGTTTCTACCAATGAGTGTGGTGCAATAATCCGAGCTTCGGGATATGGTGAACTCATCGATAAATATTCAATTTCTAAACGTCGACCTTTGCCAATCGCTCTTACCAGTGCTCGCATTACGACGGGGTCAATGGCCCTAGTAGGAGGCATGACAGACGTGACTTCACTAAACCCAAGTACAGACTGATTGTTTTTAGTTACAAGTCGTTCGTTAAGGGCTAGCAGGTTTAGGTATTCGTCGATACTCCCCCGAGTAAAGATGGGATCAAAGGTTTTTGATGCTGAATAACCGGCGATCTGCATGTCGTATTCTAGGTTATCGGGCGCATGCTCTTTCAAATAGGTGTTGATTTCTCTGGAGGCTTGTTGCCGTCCAATATCGAAACAATTGCACAAGTGTTTAGTGGTGACTCGACCTTCCCAGTAGGCGATGATTTCGATGACTTGGTAACGTAATCGTGTTTTTTTATTGATCTTTCTATTCGGAACTTGTTTCTGCTCAATCATTAAAATGCTCAAATTGAAAAGGTTAGCTGGTTAGTTGATGACTGGATAAATAGAATCTCCCCAGAGCTCATCAGGATGACCCATCATCACTTCAATCACAAGTGGGATGACTTTTGCCATAATGGCAGTGCAGTCAGCGACCTGCTGACGGTTTACTTTTCCGTTCCAGGTGGCGCCACCGTGTAGAAGCTGGTTTCTTAACGTGTATAAGCGACTAAAAACAATCGACAGCACAACGTCGGTTTGCTCACTCGAGAGCGCTTGATGGCTGGCATGAATGGATTTTGTGCGTAGCTGCTTCCATTCATCTTGAGTTATGGCGTCGTTTTGGGCATCCCAATAGGACTCAAAGATAAACTCGTTATTGAGAACGACACGTATGGTGTTGGCATACTCTTGCCACACAAATCCTGCCAGTTGGTTCCCATCATCGAGTGAGACGAGTTTTGACAGGAATTGCTGAAACTTACCGCGTTCTGACATCAATATTGGACGGTCAATGTGCTGAGCGTAAGCGGCGTTGAAGGCGATCCAGTAAAAGATAAACTGGCTGTCCAAATCATCAGATTGTTCGGCTTTATTGAGCCAACTCAGTGCTCGATGTACACGTATCGCCAAAGATCTTGGGTGTTGGTCTCTCACTTCTCTATGTTTCGTTTTTAGCCTTTCGTAGTGCATGCCAGTCCCTTGATAATGCGTATATAGTTAATATCCCAGAATGCAACAAAATGAGTAAGTGGTGTTAAGAGGTGGATCAATAAACACGAATTTGGTTTCGTAATACTGAGCATGTACCAAAAATCGACACTTACGCTGCGGCTTGGGTTTGATTAGGATACTAAAGAACCGGCAACTAGAGGGAGCTCATTTGAACAACACGCCAAATAACAAAGATAACAAACGTTTGATGTTGGATAAAGCGCAGGGCGCAATTGTTGGGCTGGCGCTGGGAGATGCGTTAGGCACTAGTTTGGAGTTTTGCCCCAAAGACAGTTATACACCATTGCAAGATATCGTTGGCGGCGGCCCATTTCACTTGAAACCTGGTCAATGGACGGACGACACCTCAATGATGTTGTGTTTAGCAGATAGCATGTTGGCATTAGGTAAACACGAAGCACGAGATCAGATTAACCGTTATATTGCATGGTGGCAAGAAGGGCACAATTCGGTAACAGGTCGTTGTTTTGATATAGGTAATACAGTTTCGGCAGCACTAGAACTTTATAAAGCAATCAATGAGGCAAATGCAGGTTCTAGCGATGAGCAAAGTGCTGGAAACGGCAGTTTAATGCGACTAGCTCCGATTCCCATTTTCTATTCTTCGTTTCGGTATGCATCGCAAGAGGACGTGGTGAAAGCGGCTAGATTGAGTTCAATAACGACCCATGCTGAGCAAAGGGCTGTGGAAGCGTGTCAAATTATGGCTTGGCTAATCTATCAAATACTCGATGATGTTGATTCGACCCTGACTAAAGCTACGCTGTTTAAACGGTTGTTAAACTACTGGGGTAAAGCGGATATTCATGATGATTTGGCTGCGGTCGTTCAAGGGTCGTTCTTAACCAAATCGAGAAAGAACATACGAGGAACAGGCTTTGTTGTTCAGTCCCTAGAAGCCGCGTTATGGTCTTTTGCTCATAGTGATAATTTTAAAGATGGGGTCTTGCTGGCTGCAAACTTGGGTGAGGATGCCGAGACAACCGCAGTTATTTATGGACAACTTGCTGGCGCGTTTTATGGATACAGTCAATTGCCAAGGTCGTGGCTCGAAAAGCTCGCGTGGCAAAACCATATCAAAGAGCAAGCTACGCTGCTTATGATAATTCCTACGCTTGAGCGTCTTAGCTCGATGTTAAGCCAAATAGCGAGTATGCCTGAAAGCTCATGGAGTGAGGCAACCTATCTGTTATTGTATGACCATGGCTGTATCTTGGCTGATTACCATTGGATGGATTTTCCCAATCGAGCGTTGATCGCTACCGATCTCAGGGTTCCTGCTGACGATGGAAACCATCCAAAACGTCAGTTTCTCGAGCGTATGAGTTATGTAGAGGGCTTTCAGGTGATCACAGCCATCATTAGAGGCGACAGATTTAATGAGGGCTTATGGCAAAAATTTGTAGAAGATGGTTCCCTACACGTCTGGCTAGGGCGAATGTCACAATTCGCAAATAATAATGATAATTTTTGAGGTTAAAATGGAACAACAGGTTCAAAGTTTGTATGCCAATATCACGTTAAACGATGTTCAGTTGGCGGCTGTATACTATCCGATCTTAGTGGAACTTGCTCGTCATAAGCATTGTCTGACTTATGGTGAGTTGGTTAAGCGAGCCAAAGAGTCACATCCTGATATTGAATACGTCCAACGTGCGATACCCGTATCGGCTGGTCGTAAGCTTGACGTTGTCCGATTGTTTACCTCTGAACGAGGCTTACCTGATGTGACATCTCTTATTATCAATAAGACTGCGGGCGAATGCGGTAATGGCGTTACTGAGTACTTCGACCCCGTGAAATTAAGAGATGAAGTGTTTGCGTATGATTGGTCTTCGGTCTCTGACGATTTTGATATGTACATTGAAACGGCGGAACAGAAGGCTACCCCTCCCGTTAGGCTTTCACGTGCTGATGCAATGGCTATGACGCTGGACTTTTTTAAAGCCAACAGAGCAAGTCTTCCGAAAGCCATTTCCCAACATAGAGACGATATCATCAATCTTATCCTTGAGGGCTATAAAACTGAAGAAGCCTTTAAGTTGGTTAGCGATAGCCTATAAATTGTTTTTTATTGGCGAGGTGAAATGAATCAATCCGATAGTTTTGGGGAAAATACGATGACGAACGAAAATTTAACAGCGTGTCTTGCGAGCCAGTTTTGTGATGGGCTGTGGGATAGCTACACCAAAAAGTATCCGGTGTTCGTTAATCGTATCAGTCCCATATTTGTGCATTTAGCGGTTTATCAGCACCTTGTTAGCCACAGTTCTATCATTGGCAGTAAAGGGCGACAGCGTCAGCAAGAGTTAGTCGAATCGTTTGAGCAGTGGTATGAGGGAATAGAGCATGCTCGCGCCATTGATTGGATTGACCTAAATCTCACTGTACTAGATACGATTCAGGCTGAAACAGGTGATTATAGCTATGGTTTTAATTCGTCGGGAACTTTTATTCGCGATCGTAGTAGACATTACGCATTGGAGAGCAATCTTAACCATCAGCTTTTTCAAATGCTGTCGATATCTAAATCAGTCGTTGCAGAAAGCAATATCAACGTTGAGATAGTAAGGCAAATAAAAAGTCGACTGACTGGTTTTTGGGATTCATCGGTAAATGCTTCTACTCCAGGTGAACAGGAGTTGTTTGAATTATTGGTTCAAGACATCTCTCGCCTGCTAATAGGCACCGCTTACGAGTCGCGTAAGGCTCATGATTTAGATGTTTACCTTTACCTATTTCAAAATACCGCTTTAGGAAATAATAAATCAAAACAGGAGTGCGCTCAGCTCGCATCATTAATTCAGGTAGTGGTTAAGGATATCCAGAGTCAGGGAAGTGAGCCTAGTCCCATCGAGTCGATTTGGCAAATGGGCTTGGGCTATCCAGAGCAATTGGTTAAAGAATACAACCAACTGGTTGCAATGTTGGATAGCCAAGTGTTCACCGTGTGTAGAGAGGATATCGCTGATGGCTTTGAGCTGAGTGTTTGGCGCTATCCGCATAAGGAGCAAACACAGCAAAAGATTGTTCTACGAGGCGATGGATGCTTTGAGCTAATGGGAGTAAAACCCCTCAGTTTTAATGAAGCTGGAGGGGTAGTAAGGCATTTGATGAGTGTGATAACAAGAGATGATTAATTTGATTACTTCGAAAGCAATTGGCTTACTCGTCAGGCTACTATGGTTTTTTGCATCACCATTGTTGATTCGCTATATCAGTAGAGGTAAAAGGAGGCATGTCCCGTCGCTAAAACTTGGCTAGACGTTGTCCCCTTCTTGACTATGTATTTTAGCAAGGGATTGCCCTCACTCGCGCTGTTTAATCGCCGCTATTTGCTTTCGTTATAAACTCACTCCACCAGCGCATGATTTCTTTCCGTTGCTCGAAGAAGTCAGAGCGGTTGTAGCTCGCTCTTGTCACATTCTTATCCATATGTGATAAACAAGCTTCTATATGAAGTGTATCAAAGCCCTGTTCGTGCAGAGCGGTCGATGCAATAGCTCTTAAACCATGAGCAACGAGTTCATCTTTAAATCCTAAACTACGTTTTAAAGCAGCATTAGCTGTATAGACGCTTACATGGCTATCAGGATTCCGTCCACTGGGGAACACGAACTCTTTGCCGCCGCTTTGGGCTTTGATCTTTTCAAGGATATTGATTGCTTGTTTGGTCAGAGGAACTCTGTGCTCTCTTCTTCGCTTCATTTCTTCGGCAGGTATAGTCCAGCATTGATTATTGAAATCAATGTCTTTCCAGCGTGTTCTAGCAGCTTCTTTTGGGCGGGAAATCGTGTGTAGTTGCCACAGCAAAAGTAGTTTAGTCTTGTCTTGAATGTTTTCGTTGTGCGACAAACGAGTCATAAACTCACCTAGCAACTCAGGGCGTATGGTAGGCATGTTTTCTACTTTATGTTTCTCAAATGAATTGATCATCTTGGTTAATGGGTTAGCGTTAATCACATCACTTGCTACCGCATACTCCATAATTTGATTTAAGCTCTGACAAATTCTTTTGATGGTGGATAGTTTTCCGTCTTTTTCGAGAGGGCGTAGCATTTCAATTGCATCACGCCGAGTAATGTTACTTACTGGAAGCCCACCTAAGCTATCAAATACGTACTTTTCTAGTGTTCTCCAGATTCGCTCTGCATGAAATGAGCTGACAGACTTACGCTTCCTATCAAACCACATAGTTGAAACTTCAAGAAAGCTATCATTGTGCTTACGTAATTCTTCGATTCGTTTATGTTCTTTGAATCGTTTTGGATCGATACCTTCAGCGATTTGTTTCCGATATTCGGCGGCTTCGAGTTTTGCAGCTGCAAGTCGCAGTGAAGGGTAGGTGCCCATTGGAATTTTGGTTATTTTTCGCGTTACAGGGTGACGGTATTTGAATTGCCAAGCCTTAGTGCCTGTCCCCTTATCAGAGCGCTTAGGTCGAATACGAAGCTGTAAACCCTCTTCAACAGTATATGTATATTCCTTGTCTTTGATGACGAGAGCTTTGATTGTGGTATCAGTGATTCGTTTTGCCATAGCGAATGATCTTTGAAGTGATTATTTGAAGACCATTGTATAGTAAATTGATTTGGTGGGGTACCAGGTGGGGTACCAAAATGATGATTTGTAGTGATATCTGGTGGGACGTTCTGGAATTGAGGTTCTGGTTAAGTTATTGATATTAAATGATAAATTAGATGTTCTGGTAAGTTGTGAGATTTTAATGCGGGTGTCCAGGAAACCACTGGATTGAGTTATTAACCATTTGAATTTAATACCTTAATTTTTCTAATGCTCCAGCGGTTGTAAAAGTAGCAATGTGAATCTTGAGTGACACAATACTAGAACGCATTTTCTAAAACTGTGTTTACTTCAAGCTGCTCGAAACCGCGGAGTTGAGCTTTCTTTCATGTTAATACGCCAGTTTATCATGGAATGATGATGAATCATTCAAGATGAAAGTAAAAAGCTATGGCGTGCAAACCTAAAAGCACACATCCCTTATGTATACCGACTCGCAGTGAATATCCGTCTGGGTGAGAGACCGAACGCAAACACTGTGTAGTCAAAGGTGGATTGTGTTGTCAGATTGTTCTGACGAATTTTGGTTTTTTGGTTTTATATCAAAGCTTTATTTTTATTTCGCTATTGAGCGAAGTTTGACTTTTATCTGACAAAAACTAGTCTGAGCTTCCATTCAGAGGAAGCAGTCATGCTCAGTATTCTTAGAAGTATTACGGTATCGTCCGTCGCCTTAATTTTTTTAGCGAGTTCTTTTTGCTCAACTGCCAAACAGAGTCCTAAACCGAAGGTCATCGTTGGTGTTATTGCGCAAGACGAAGCTAAAGACTCGTTTGACGGTAGCGTTGGTCCTTCGTACGGAATTAGTCTTGAGTATTTGTCTAACATTACTAAAGCTTTGGATTATGAGTTAGAACTTCGGACTTACAAGCATATTCCGTCTTTACTTGCGGATGTCGAAAGCAAGAAGATTGATGGTGCGGTTGGATTTAGTAAAACAGCAGCAAGAGAAAAGCGTTTCTTGTTTTCGATGCCTTTTTTTTCGAGCACTATCGCTGTTTGGTATCGGAATGCCACTTACCGAGATAGTGATGCGCGTGATCTTAAATGGGTGTGTGTTGAGGGCAGTGTATATTGTGACAACCTCACTGAACGCGGTATCGATAAGATACATTACGTTAAAACACGTTTAGAGGCGTTTAATGAAGTTAAGCGAGGTAAAGCGAACGCGCTTATTTACACTTATGTTGGTATTACCCAATATTTGGATTTGAATGACATTGTAAAAGGGGTTGTCGATATTCCCAGTTGGTTGAAAAACGAAGAGGTGAGTTTTATCGCTTCGTTGGACAAACAGAGTCTGATCGATGACATCAACAAAATCCTTCAGTGGGAGCAAAATGGAAAAAATATTCGCTCCGTCGCCTCGAAAAATCCTTACCATATCAGTGATAAGTTATTGGTAGATTACCGACGTAATCATCAAAACAAACTAGTGATAACTTACAGCAGCAGTGACGAAGCTTATCCGTTTCTCTACCGAGATTCGCAAACGGGCGAGTTAGATGGCTTCTTTCCAGATTTTGTCGACTTATTGCAGTCTCGTACTGGCTTGAGCTTTAAGTATGTGAAGCCGACGTCGAGCCTTTCTAATGGATTAACGGCATTTGATGCCGATATAGTCCCCATCTCTTATGTGGGTGAGCTACCTAAGTCAGATTGGTTGTTCACTAAACCATTCATGCACAGTAATTACGTGGCTATCCAAGCGGAGCAGAGTAAGCGCGATAAATCTGCACTGAAAGAAGCGGGTATTCTGCTCACTTTGAAAAAGCAAGGGTTAGTTCATTTGGGCACTTGGCAGCAAGGCCAAGTTGATCATTATGATGATTTGAAAAAGCTGCTTACCGATTTGAAATCGGGCGTTTTGGATGTGGCTTATATTCCTGACGACATCGTTCACAACATGATTGCACAAGATCAAGTCGATGGCTTGGTGATCAATGCGGAGGACGTTTTGACGTTCTCTAATGCATTTGCGGTTGCAAACCACAATACACAACTTCAACACATGTTGAACAGCATCATCGAAACCATTGATTCTAACGAGATCGAAAAACTGCTGCGTTCTCACCGAAGCTTCAAACTGACTTATGGCTATGACGCGGAGCAGATCGCTACATTTGTTGTTGCTGGTTCATTCATATTCTGTCTCATGTTAATTGCGGCGTATTTCATCTTATCTCACATGCGACTTAAAGTGAGGTTAGCCGAATTTAATGCTGACAATGAGGAAGCGGAAAAGCAATGGCTGATGGACATCATCAAAGAGATCAATAGCTTGGTTTTTATCCATAGTGAAAATAACCATATGGAGATGAGCAATTGTGCCAACTACAACAGTAAACAGTGCCAACAATGTAAGTTGAAAAGTGATTCTGCGCACGCTCCTCTGGTGAATAATTTTGATGAACTAACCACTGTTATCGCTGGAAAGCGTATTTCAGAAGAGGTTGCCTCGTCGGGCTGTGAACTTGATATTAAACATGTATATCGAGAACGCAAAGTCATCGCTTCTCCTAGCGGTAAGAACAAGTTTGTACTGACTGTTATTCAAGATATTACCCAGCAAAAAGAACGTGAGCAGGCGTTAATCGATGCGCAAAAAGAAGCGCAAACCGCGGTACGTGCGCGCGAAAACTTTTTGGCAACCATGAGTCACGAATTAAGAACGCCATTGTCGGCAGCACACGGCATCCTCGATTTGCTAAATCGCCAAGTGACGGCAGATTCAAATCGCGAGTTAATTGCCCAAGCCATACGCTCGCTCAATCATTTGAATACGCTAGTAGACGAAGTACTGGATTATTCAAAGTTAGAGGCAGGGCACTTAACCGTCGCCCCAGTTAAGACCGACTTGCTTAAAACCTTGTGCGATGTGTTTCGAAGCTTTGAACCACGAGCGCTTGCGAAAGGTTTGGATTACAAAGTGACAATCAAACCATTTTCGAATGCTTTCATTGAAATCGACGCGCTGCGATTGGTGCAAATTACCACCAATCTACTCTCCAATGCGATGAAATTCACTGCCGAAGGAGAAGTTGGAATCAGTGTCATTCTTCATGAAAAGCAGCTTATTTTGAAAGTGGCGGATTCAGGTATCGGCATGACGGATGACCAACTCGAAGGCATTCTCAATCCTTTTGTTCAAGCGGATGACACTATTACGCGTAAATATGGCGGTACTGGATTGGGGCTAAGCATTGTTGACCGATTGATCGACTGCATGGGCGGCGTGCTCTACATCGATTCACAATTTGGCTTGGGCACGACGATTACTGTCAGACTGCCAATTGAGCATTGCGACTCTGAGCCAGACGTTTGTTTGAACTGGACGTATAGCGAGAGCTTACCACTTAATATTCGCCAGTGGTGTGACGCGTGGAAAATGCGTCCAGCGACGTTAAAAACAATGGTGGCGAACCTTCACCCTATACACGACAGCGATGCCAGTTTTAATGGCCTAATGCTGCGTGACGAACAAAGGGTACTTGGCAGTCTTACGCTAAGAGAGATTCAATATCCAGATACATTGTTCAATTTGCTCAGCCAAACGCAGCAAGAAACCAAGCTTAGTGACGTAAATCAAGAAGTGGTTTCTTGGGTTCTCGGCACGGTACTGGTCGCAGAAGATAATCCCATTAACCAAAGTGTGATAGCAATGCAGCTTCATGAACTTGGAATCGAACCTGTCATTGTGAATAACGGCCGCGAAGCATGGGAATACATCAACCAAGATGAAAACGTTGTGTTGCTGCTGACCGATTTTCATATGCCAGAAATGGATGGCTATGAGCTTGTTAGGCACGTGAAAAACTCCGAATTTAAAGCAATTCCAATCATCGGTGTGACAGCAGAAGATGCTCGTCTTGCCATTGAGCGCACACAGGATATCGGCATTGATGATGTGCTCTACAAGCCCTATGACCTTAATCAATTAAAAACCGTTTTGATTCCATTTATTGGCGAAAAAGAGAGGGGTAGGCTGCCCGGCTGGATTAAACGGTTCAAAGCACAGGACGCAAAAGAGATTGCGCGCGTGTTTAGTCAATCAATGTCTACAGATATAAAAAACTTAAACGCCGCATCGACTGAGCGAGACAAAAAACGGGTCATTCATGGCATCAAAGGAGCGGTTGGGGCGATAGGGGTAAGCATGCTGACTGAGCTTTGTATTGAGGCAGAACGAGTTACTGCTGCGGAGTTTGACAGGCGAACAGCGGAGCTAATTTTACGAATCGAGCAGGAGATCGAAAACATAAACTATTGGGTAGAGACAAATGAATACACAATTTAATGTGATGGTGATTGATGACCATCCGCTACAAACCACAATACTTACGCAAATATTGGATCGCTATTGCGCGCAAGTCATCCCTTTTAACTGTGTGGATGCCGCTATTCAGAGTGTGCAGGAACAACATTTTGACGTAATTTTTTGTGATATCCAAATGCCCGGAAAAGACGGCATCGATATGATGGAAATGCTCGATAAAGTCCAGTACCAGGGGCAAGTTGTACTGGTCAGTGCAATGGAATTGACCATTATTTCTGCGGTAAGAGCCATGTGCGAGGGATTTAGCTTTGAAGTATTAGGGAAGCTGCCTAAGCCATACGATGAAAATGAAGTCGTTGATTTGTTGGGTAAAATAAAAGATGAAAAAGCGAAACAAGTCAGCTTTGCTCAACCTATTGAAGTGGAAGATCAAGAATTCCTGTTTGCTCTGGCTGAAGGGCGAGTGAAAAATTATTACCAGCCTTTAGTCGATGTGCAAAGTGGGGAAGTGCTTGGGTATGAAGCGCTCGCGCGTTGGAATCATCCTATTTATGGTGTGTTACCCCCTCATTATTTTTTGCCAATTGTAGAGCGTTGCCGCCTTTCTGGAGAGTTGTTTCAAGCTGTATTGAGTAATGTTATCTATGACATGAAACACCGCGGATTGACGCAAAACGTATCCATCAATGTAGACCATGAAAACTTAGAAGATACGGCGTTCTCTCATTACTTTTTACAGCAATGTTTAGAGAGCGAGATTGACCCATCACAAATCACCATTGAAATTACAGAGCGAGATACATTTCAGACTAGCGCGTCCCTGTACAAGAATTTACTCAAGTTGAGGATGAACGGTGTCACTGTCTCAATAGATGATTTTGGCACGGGGTCATCGACGTTTGAAAAACTGGCTCAACTGCCATTCAACGAGTTAAAAATCGATCGTTCGTTTGTACAAGGTGTCGAATGCGACATCAAAAAACGCAACATCGTTGTTGCTATTTGCGCGTTAGCGAAAAGTTTGAATATACGACTGGTCGCGGAAGGTATTGAAGACGAAGTCACACTGCAAGCGATACGTGAGTATGGCATTGATCTTTGCCAAGGCTTCTACATTGATAAACCCATGCCACTAGAAGCCATAACCATACTAAATGAAAGATATGAATAAATTGAATTACTTGATCTTTGACGATCATCCTCTCGTTTGTGTTGCAATCAAGTCGTTGCTGGAAGAGTTAGGTAAAACAAATGGGGTATTTACTGCAACATCAGCGAAGATGGCATTACAAATATTGAAAAAGGAAGAAATTCAACTGTTGATCTTAGATGTGAACTTGGCAGATTGCGATGGGTTTGATTTCTACAAACGTATCAAATCCCATGGTTATGAAGGCAAAGTCATTTTCTTCTCCGCTGAAACTAGCCAAATGTACAGCCAAATGGCTTTTCGTTCTGGCGCTGATGGCTATGTGTGTAAATCGGAAAATCACGACATTCTTAAAGACGCGATAGAAGCGGTAGAGAAGGGGTATACCTTCTTCAAATTTAAGCAAGTTGTTAATAGCGTTCGAGAAATGCCACAACTTTCAAGCAGAGAAAGCGCAGTAATGAAGTATTTATTACAAGGAAAGTCCAATCGAGAAATCGCTTCAGTGCTATCAATAAGTGACAAAACAGTCAGCACATACAAACGTCGTCTATTGGATAAATTTAACGTAAAGAACATTGTTGAGCTAACAAGAGTGGCGGGGGCGTAAGACCGCATCATGACACTTAAAAGTATCGCGTTGTCTCTTTTCATCGCAACATTACTATTCGTCACTTCTGTCACAATGATTGGTGCGGTGTTAATTTCTTATGAAGTAAAGCAGTTCAACACTTACGCGAATAATTTAGCCAAAATAAAACAAAAAGTAATTCTCATGGGGCTATTGACGGAAGCGCAGCTCGAGCAATACAAAGGCATGAGCGTGAGTGAAGTAGAAGCGCAAACAGAGCTGAGCTTTCAAGATGCGATTTACTCCCTGTCACGTTATGAAAAACTTAATTACGTTGAAGCTGTTGCACGGAAATCGCTTCATCAGGCTGAAGCGTATTTATCAAATGCGTTCAATCGACAAAATGCCGTTATGTATTTTCGTTCTTATACTGGAAACAAACTCATCTTAGAGAGACCGATTGAAGCGCTAGAGGGAGTGAAAGCCACATTTGATGTTGATTGGTGTAAAAGTAACTATTCTTGTGTGTTAGCCGCGTGGAAAGAGCAACTAACGGACCGGGTATTGTTTTCCCTACCATTTAAAACGACATACTCCGATGACATGGCGATAAGCATCATGAGTCCGGTTTACTTTCAAGGTGAGTTAGTGGGAGAGTTTTCGGAACAATTGTACCTCTCGCCGCTTTATAATGATGGGAAAGCGGTGGATGTTCAAATTGCGAATGGGAACAAGCAAATGGTGATTTACTTCGCTGGCTACCCCTTTCCATCATTCGCGTACACCCAATCATATGTCGCAGACAACAACAATCTCATTGTTTACATGTACCCATTCAGTAAAATTGTACTGGATTACGTGTTCTTGTTTATCATCTTCTTTTTCGTAACTTTAGCGTATTACAACAAAGCTTATGAATCTAAAGAGAGCAAACTTCGCCTCGCGAAAGCACTGACGAACGTGACGAAAGATGATTTAACGGGATTGTTTAACCGCAGAGTCTTTCAAGATAGCGAATTCAAACGTCGTTTGGAAACCGCGCCATATTCCGTCATTGCAATAGATGGCGATAGGATCAAGCGAATCAATGACCATTACGGTCACCATGTAGGGGACGAAGTTATTGGGATTATTGCTGATGCTATGTCTAAAGTGTTTCGAAATAGTGATTATCTAGTTCGAACTGGTGGTGATGAGTTTGTTGCGATTCTGCCAGGTTGCAGTATCAGCCAATCTTCAATATTGGCGAAGAAGCTTCGTAGTGTCGTTAAAGATAACCGACTAAAGACCTTGGATATCGAAGTTAGTGTGAGTACTGGTATCGCGGCGAATGAGTTACACGAAACGCTTCAGGACGTTATTGTACGTGCAGATGAAGATCTCTATGAGATGAAAAAACACAGACAAAAGTCCCATTAAGCAGGTCTGGTATTGACTAAATGCAAAGTTACGGAACATAACCATGACATAACTGTTTGATTAATTTGACCAAACAGAATGAGTGGTCTTTTATATTAGAGCAGTCAACAAATAGTGATTGCTCTATTTATTCTCGACCTTACATCTGGTGTCGCACGTGAACAAAGATCTCGACTTAAACTTACTTAAAATACTTGTCTTACTGGATAAGCACCGTCAGCTCAAGCCCGTTGCGAAAGCGATGGGGAAGAGCGAAGCGTCAATTAGCAAATACCTTGCCCGATTGCGACTCCAGCTAAACGATGAATTGTTTATTCGGCATCCTCACCACATGGAACCGACGGACTATTTAAAACGTCAATTACCTAAAATTTCCGATGCACTCGAGAAGCTTGAAACTTGTCTAATTAGAGATGAGTTTGAACCGGAAAATTACGAAAAAGACATCACCATTTGTTTGCCGCAAACCGCTCAATACTCATTTGGGCATTTACTTGCAATGGATTTAATGGCGCTGTTTCCCAAGGCGCACATTTCGATAGCAACGATTACAGAGTATACGATAGAAGAGATAATCCTAGGCAAAGTGGATGCGCAGTTACATTACTTCAACGAGGATGTTCCGAAATCTGTTTATCAGAAGTTCATCGGCTATGCGCCTGCTGTGGTAGTTGTCCCTGAAGAGCTGGGAATTACCACCCTGGAAGAAGCAGCCAAACTTCCCTTTATCATGTTAGAGATTATCGGTTGGAAAGAGAAAGAGCAGCTCGTTAAGCGTGCAATGGAAAGCCACGGTATGGTCATCAACCGTATTGCGGCTCTAGACAACGTAAGCAGCGTATTGAAGCTAATTAAGCAAAAAAGCGCCGCAACCGTATTACTTGAATATCAGGCGCCAATTGATGGATATAAATTTATAAGAGTGCCAGAGCATTTTTACCCAGATGGCTGGCCAAAAGTGGTTGTACAGGTGAAGCAAAGCTTAAGACATGATGCAATGCACCAGTTGTTAATCGGTGCTATTGCAAAATACATGAGCGCTTAGCGGTAAAACTCAATGTTTTCTGACTGAGGAATAGTATGCAGAAGTTCAATCAACGTGTCCGCATGGTACTTTTTCAGAATACGCGTTTTGTAGGTGCTGATTGTTTTAGCGCTGAGTGAAAGTTGTTCAGAAATCTTCTTATTAGAGTAGCCTTGTACAAGATAATGGAACACCATGGCTTCGCGATTTGAAAGTGTTACGTTACCCGACGATGGTGTGTGAGTCGACTTAAACATTGAGTAACCGCGTGAAACACTCACAATTGCGTCGATAATGGTCTCTCTTGTTTCATGCTTGCTTAAGAAGCCGTTTGCGCCCATTTCGTACGCTGCTTTAGAAAGACTCGAGTAGTCGCGTGAAGAAACAAATAACAGTCGGCCACGATATCCCGTCGCTAAAATGTTTTTGGCTAAACGCATACCATCGCGGTCGCCAAGCACTACGTCTAAAATAATCAAATCAATCTTTTGGCCTCGGACAAGATCCATCACTTCCGCACTGTCAGTGGTTTGAATCACTTCAGCTGCGTTGATTACAGATTCAACTAGAGAAGCAAGTGCTTCGCTATACAATGGTTGAGCGTCGATAATAAGAACATTATTCAAAGTGAACCTCACCTAATACATCAACTAGTGTGCTGTCAGGCGACAGCGCAATTGGATGAATAGGATTGTAGGAAAAACCTTGCTAAGAGGAAGGAAAATGACTCTTTCCAAAAGTGAAAATCAGTGTCTTGATTATGGGAATAGCGATGTCAGGTATTGAAATACCTAGTGATAGGATGATTGCTTAAAACTTACGCTGACAGAAAACTAACAAACTGAAAGTGTTCTTTCAGTGTTCTATGCCTTCAGATTTTCTTGCGATGCCTCTAGCGCTTCGATTTAAACCCTTGTTCACAAGCGCAGTTTTATACCATGCCACTTGAAGAGAGCTTGTTCTACACCAGGCATGAGCACGCTAGCCAACTTTGCACTGATATCTGTTGGATAGGTTTGGCTATTGACGCTGAACATCACTTCAAATTATTTCTAAACTTTTCATTGACTCGGCCGCTAAAAGTGGAGGTGTTAATTCGCACTTTGGCCACTCATAATGTCGTGTTCAAAAATGAGACAATTTTACATGGTTTGGTATGGAAATGTGCGTTAGCCGTCCTTTTGATGGTTTACAAATTTTGTTGTAACGACTAAAAAGGACTTTTGGATTTTTAGCCAGAGAATGGCTTCTCATGGCGTTTGCATCAAACTTTTTCTGATGCGTATTTTTGGTTGGATAATTGGCTTTATGAGTAACGTAACCAGCACCATTTTGACAGAAAGTGGTACCAATGAGCTTGAAATCATCGAGTTTCATTTAGAAAAAACATTGCCAGATGGCAGCACAAAAACTTGTTATTACGGCATTAACGTTGCGAAAGTACGAGAAGTGATTCGCGTTCCAGAAACAACCGATTATCCAAACGCACAACCTCATATGATTGGTGTGTTCTCATCCAGAGATGTACTGACGCCTTTAGTGGATTTAGCTGGTTGGTTAGGTGTGCCAACACGACAAGATCTGGAGCGCAAGTTTGTAATCGTTACGGATTTCAACAGAATGACCAATGGCTTCTTAATTGACAGCATTTCTCGCATTCATCGTATCTCTTGGAATGATGTGGAATCACCAAGTCAGTTTTTGGAAGCGGGCGAACAAGATTGTGTAGTAGCCGTTGTCCGTAAAGAAGGCAACCTGATCATGATTCTCGACTTTGAAAAAATCATCGCAGACATCAACCCAGAACTGAGTATGGAAAAATACGATGTGAAAGGGGACAAGTCGGTGGATCTCAACCAGAGAATGGTTGGTAAGCGTAATGCTAAAACGATCATGGTGGTGGATGACTCAGCATTTATTCGCTCTTTGATCCAAGATACATTAGCTTCTTCAGGTTACAATGTGATCACATGTAAAGACGGTGGTGAGGCGCATGAGAAGTTGATGAGCTTGATCGAGGTCGCGAAAGAAGAAAACTTGCCAGTTAAAGAGCTATTAGATGCGGTGGTTACGGACGTAGAAATGCCTCGAATGGATGGTATGCACTTAGTGAAGAGACTACGCGATACCGAAGCGTTTCATGAAATGCCGATCATTATGTTCTCGTCATTGATGAGTGAGGATAACCGAGCGAAAGCACTATCTCTTGGCGCAAATGATACGATTACCAAGCCAGAGATTGGCCGCATGGTGAATATGATGGATAAATACGTGTTTAACTTTGCGTAAAAAACCGATCAGATGAAACAAATAAGGCTGCCGATTGGCAGCCTTATTTTTATTGAGGGCAGGGAAGAATATCTAAGGTGTAACTCTCGTTTGGAGTCTGCTGTGGCCCATATAAAATTCCGCATTGTGTAAGGCTAGCTCTTTTTTCGTCGGCTGCAGCAATGACCATTTCGCGAGTTGTTGAACCAGCCGGGTGATGAAATGTTTTCCAATCCGAGTCTTCTTCGTTCAGTCCTTGCACGAGTAACTTCATCGATTCGCTATCAGAATCAGGATATCCATATAAAAAAACACAGCGCTTTGAACCACCAATATTACAGCCGTCAAATGGTAAATCTGCCATTAAAGCACTGTCTACGAAGTTTGAAACGTAAGGCTTGCTTTCCAATCCCGCAATCGCCATTTTCCCATAACCCACGCCTAATGCTGACGCAATAGCGCCTTTCATTCCTTCCAAACGTGCTTCACGTGCATCACTTTGAAGGTTTAAAAAGCGTGGCGCGGCAGTGACAGCAAGAATACCGAGCACGACAATAACTACGACTAACTCTATTAGAGTAAATCCCGTTTGTTTTTTCATATTATTTTCACAGCAAGTTAAAGGTAGAAAAACACTGACCGTACACTTGTTTATTGTGTAAATAAGCACGGTAATGATAAATCGATCAATAGTATAAAGAGGTGAGTTGTAAAGTGCTATACCGACGCCGCACTAATTGACTGAATCCATTAAATGCAATGGAGAATTCACGGGTCTAATTCTGCTAGATTTTAAGAGGTCATTAATTCCGCTGAAGAAATGCTGCGTGAACAGGCGAGCATGAATCCTCTTCGATGTAAGCAAACATGTACATCAGCGGAATGAAATACAAAATGCAAATGAGGGCGAACCGCACAAATGGATTGTCTTTTTATTCACTTTGATGAATGCTACGCGGAATTCATATCGCAGTATGCCTGAGGTATTCGTCATGTGAATGTGCTTTGGTTTTGTGTTTATTTTTCAAATATAAGAATAATCTAAATGGAATTCGATTCGATAAACTTCCTTGCAATAGGTTTGATATTTCTTGGCTCTTATGTCCAGACCGCAATCGGTTTTGGCTTGGCTATTGTTGCCGCACCTTTACTGATTCTTTGGGCGCCAGAATATGTTCCTGCGCCAATCTGTTTAGTCGCGTTATTTATTTCGTTGATGAATGCGATGAAGCACCGCAGTAGTGTTGAAATCGGCGGCTTAAAGATGGCGTTGATTGGGCGAGTGCCGGGATCAATTGCTGGTGGCTTGCTACTCTTTTTTGTATCTACACAAACTCTCACGCTTTGGATTGGTTTGTTGGTGCTGTTTGCAGTCTTGGTGAGTGTTTTACCGTTTCGGGTTGAGCCTACGCCTTCGCGTATGACATGTGCTGGTTTCTTTTCTGGGTTGTTTGGTACCAGTTCTGCGATTGGAGGCCCTCCGATGGCGTTATTGTTGCAGCATCAAGAAGCGAATCAGTTACGCGGTAATTTATCGGCTTTTTTTGTTTTCAGTTCGATTATTTCACTAATAGTACAAATCCCAGTGGGCTTCTTCACATTGCATCATTTGGTCATTACTATTCCTCTATTACCTGCTGCGGCGCTTGGTTACTGGCTAGCAATGAAAACTACCCAGTCGTTACCAAAAGAAAAGATTCGGTTTGGGGCACTTGTGTTGTGTTTTGTGAGTGGCTTTACTGCCGTCGTACAAGCGTTGAGCCAATAATGCCATCTGCATCATAAAGTCACTGCGGGATTGCATTCCTTTTTATGTAAGGCGGACTTGTTTACTTACGCCAAATTGGTCGTTTAGATGGGCGATAGTTTTATGAATAACACTCGTTATGGCACTTTTATGGCAGCATTCTCCTTTGTGATCTGGGGATTGCTACCAATTTATTATCGTTATTTACCAAATGCTTCTATGGATGAGTTGCTAGCATGGCGAATCATTGGGTCTGTACCTGTCGGGTTTCTAATTGTACTTGGGATAACCCGTCGAGGGCTGAATTGGAAAGAAATCTGGCTTGATAAAAAATCCTTGTGGTACACGTTTGTGGCGAGCAGTTTGATGTGTATTTCTTGGAGTGCGTTCACTTGGGCTTTGACCCATCATCGGGTCATCGATGCCAGCTTAGGCTTCTTTATTGGACCATTAGTATCTGTTGCGCTGGGCGTATTTATTCTTGGGGATAAGCTCTCAAAAGGCAAACTTATTGCAATCGTGCTGGCAACAATTGGTGTTATGTATCAAGTGATTCACTATGGTCAGCTACCCGTTATCGCACTAACGATGGGGTTGTTCTTTGCTTTGTATGGGCTGTACAAGAAGAAGATAAATTATGACTGGAGTACAACCTTGTTTGTTGAGGCGTTGTTACTGACTCCAGTTGCACTCGCATATTTGCTCTATAAACAATGGGCAACTGGTGAACTGGCTTCGGGCAAAGATACCACAACATTGCTTTTGTATTTTGGCAGTGCACCTATCACACTTTTACCACTCGTATTTTATTCTATCGCAATACGTATAACTAATTTATCAACCGTCGGTCTAATGCAATACATCGAGCCAAGCTTGCAGTTTGTGTTGGCAGTTATGTTTTTTGGCGAGTTGTTTGACGAAGTGAAAGCGGTGACCTTTGCATTTATTTGGGTAGGGCTGTTGTTCACAATTTTTGAAAGTATTATCAAAGGGCATCGGCGCAAAAAGCTGGTCAAACACCCCTTGTAGTGGTTTCAATATTCTCACATATTAGCTTCTTTATTCTTATGCCCTCCATTCGAGGGCATTTTTAATGTCATGAAGCATTGGCTTTCGTTTTTTGCCCGAATAGAAATCATAACTTGAGATTATTTGACGCATTATCATAATGATACCGCTATAGTTATAGCCAAGTGACACGCTTATATAAGTGAAAACCAGATCAAGAAGGACGACATATGATCACAGCTCTGTATGCCAACATTCTCGCAATACTCATTATTTGGTTGGCTGTTCAAGTAATTAAGCAACGTCGCTTAAATCAAATTGCTTATGCCGATGGTGGGGTAGAGGCTCTACAAGTTGCTCGTAGTGCCCAGAGCAATGCGACAGAATATATCCCCATCACCCTGATTTTAATGGCACTTTTAGAATTCAATAGTGCTTACCCAACATGGATGCATCTCACCGGTATTATTTTTGTAATTGGTCGAGTTATTCATGCTAAAGGCATATTGAAAAAAGACTTGAAAAAGCGCATTAGAGGGATGCAGGTGACATTTCTGGTGATACTTTCATTGGTTGTGTTAAATATGATTTACCTGCCATACGATAAGTTATGGTAAGTCTGCGACGTTACATTCCACCACCTTGGGTACTCGTTCTGATTGGATTAGTACTGAATATTGGCGCGATCATCGTTACTAGCTTGGTCCTTGATAAGTTGGGTAAACAGCACTCGCAGCTCGCAGAGCAAACAGCAGAAAACTTGTATTCCATCCAACTCGCATGGAACAGTGTGGAAACCCTAGAAAGGAAAAGAGAAGCTTTACTGCTGCATGTGCACATAAGTCAGAGCGTAGCGATACCTTTAGAGCTAGAAGAGGTATTAGCAGGGCATTTATCTTCTTGGGTTCACAACGAGTCGGATGAAATACAAATTGATCAACTTCCGCAACTAATGTCAAAGATAAATCAGGCACAAGCTTCGTATAGAGACCGCATCGATAATTACTACATTGAGAATGTAGGGCTCAATGAGGTAATGGCAAAGCAGGATGAAAAGATCGCTTGGTACAAGAATATCGGACTCTTCTTGCAAGTATTCGGACTTGCGTTAATCCTTGCACGCGACTTAGCTAGGAAGCAATAAAAGCAAGAGCTAAAGATCAGGTTTATTGCGAAATGCCAATGGTAGTTTGCAAATTGCAATTTATTCTGTGAGCAAACAGTAGCTATTGGTTAAGTTTTAATGAAAGTGATTAAATAACAACCTGTTTTTGTGCGCTGAAAAGTTGGCACGCCTCATGCTTTAGTATTAGTGACCCTTTCTAAGCCGAGGGTCACCTAGCCAACTGACGTTGTTAGTGAACCATCTTGTTCACAAATATATACAGCCAATCACGACTCCTTGTGGTTGGCTTTTTTTATGCAGTCTAGAACTGTGCTTTAATCCAGATCATGCGATGGTCGGAAGATACATCCTTACCATCACCATACTTACCGATACGTGCATCGTTAAATAGTTTACGGCCCTCTTCATAAGACGCTGACCAGTACACACCAGAGTCTATTACATTCAAATTTGCTGAAGGCAAGGCATAGTCTACCCCTAAGCCAAACGTTGAAGTGATGCGATTCGGATATGGGTGAGTTGAACTGCGGTCAACAGCGTGTTCAGCTGCACCAAAGCTTGTTGGGTAAAGCTCACCATTCATCACGGTTTGGTTAACCAATGGATCGTTGTGCAGCTCTTGCATTACAGAGCTAATACCGTCACCAGCCACTGGATCAAGGTTTTGATCACCCATCATTACGAATTTAGCGCCGTTCGTTAAGCCACCTGTTTTACCCGCATCGTCGTAAAAATAGTCTTTGCCTTGAATGTAATGATGCCAAAACTCCACTTCTGCTGCGTTTTGCGCTTTGTTTTTACCGGTGTCGAATACTGGTGGAGTAGGATGAGACATCAACAAGTGTACAACTTCCTCGCCATTGCGTGTTGGAATGATGATTGGCGCGTCGACGTGATTTTTCGAAGATAGACGCACTTGATCCCACTCTTCCGCTGAGTACCATTCATCACCACACTTCATGCCGTCTGGAATCTTTTGCGAACCGTCACAGATAGTAATGGTTGGAATTTTCGCACCTTCCATATCTTTCCATTTAAATGCTTGGAATGTACGTGTGTTTGCCGTGTCAATTTTATACTTAGACATAAGGGCAAATGCATATTGACCATGGTACATGCCAAAGCCCCATGCATCACCTGGCATTTGACCTGCGGTTCCGTTGTTGTCGAGATCAAACTCACTCAACAACCCTGTATTAGTTGAGTAAGATTCAGCATAAGGGTATTCAATAGGCTCAAGGTTTGCTTCACCGCCCGCGCCATTGATGCTTTGCGCGACAGACAAGTAGTTCTTCTGGAATCCTTCAATGGCTGCTTTGTTTTCGCCTGTTCCGTCGTTGTTGTATTCCGCCATCATAAGAACATCAGGACGATTCTTTTGAATGATTGCTGCAACGTTACGAATTTGAATGACTTTTTCCGCAGTGGTTTTGTCTTCGGCTGCGATTGAACCGTCTAAATAAGAGGTGACCAACGCAGTTTGCTGCGTTGGTTCAATTTGCATTTCATCTACCAAAGTTTCGAAGGTAGCGCGGTCAAAAGAGAGGTTGTAAGTCGCTATTTTTACCTCTTTAGGCTGAACATTGACGTATTCAGTATCGTCATTACATCCAGATAGTAGAGCGGCGCCAACAAGGACAGCGATAGAGGTTTTGATTGCTTTCATGGGTACGTCATACCTTATAATTAATTCGGCTGAATATTAAAGTCATCAGTCATTGTTTTAAGCGATATTAGTCACACAAACGTTTTCATATTTACATTTTCAATTAGTTTTTGTGTGATTTGTGCAATAAATGCAACACTTTCAACACCAGAAGGTTATATGTAAATTGTTAAAAAACGGTGTCGTTATTGATGCGAAATAGAGAGTCCGCCACCGTTAAAAAGAAAAGCGTAGAATTTAAGCGTGCATGAGATGTTTGAGTTGTATGCTTATCGCCGTGTTTTATTTTTTATGTTTAAATTTCTGTATATAATAAGCAGTCAATCAGAAGTGAGGACGACCTCACCGCTCTATCTTTTCTCGGGGACGACCCCATCTCGTTGGGAAATGTGACATGGCTTGGGGAATTCTCTTCATTGCGGGCTTGTGTGAAATCGCATGGGCTGTCGGTCTTAAATATTCACAAGGGTTTACCAAATTCGGTGCTTCGGCATTCACTATTGTCTTTATGTTATTGAGCTTTTGGTTACTTGGCATTGCGTTAAGAACCTTGCCTTTAGGCATTGCTTATGGCGTATGGGTAGGGATTGGCGCAATAGGCACGGCAGTCGTGAGTATTTATCTGTTCAATGAGCCAGCAACACTTATCAAAGCCTTAAGCTTGCTAATGATTGTCGCTGGTATCGCAGGGTTAAAAATATCAGCTTAACGTTAGGCTAAACACAAAACAGCCAGAGTCACTCTGGCTGTTTTTCTAAATGTCGTGTTTACGGTTCTGGGTAGGTATATCAAGCGTTGCGCTTAATAAAAGGTAACCGTAAGTGATGACCAAACGCATTAATTAATGCGCCTGTAACAATCAGACCGCCACCGACGTACGTCCAAATGATCGGAACCTCGCCAAAGAAAATGATGCCTAACAACACAGAAAATACGATCTGGATATACGAATAAGCGGAGGCTTTACCCGCTTGTTGAGTTTGCATCGCTTTGGTTAACCCCAATTGTCCAATTTGGGTAAAGACACCAACTAGAACCAACATGAAAGTCAGATATAGATCGGGCATTACAAAATCGTCGCCAATCAGTAAGAGTGAAGCGGGGAGAGCAACCAACGGGAAATAGAAAATGATCACTGAGCTGTCTTCTGTCTGACTCAGTTTTCTGACAATGACGTAGGCAATTGAGCTACCAAATGCGCCTAAGATCGCAATCATGACGCTAAACATTGGTAAAGCGCTATCTGAGCCTTGCCCCGTTTCTGGGCTTACCATGATATAGATGCCGAGTAAGCACAACGCAATACAAAGGAAAGTTGACGGCTGGATGCGCTCTTTCAAGAAAAATACGGCGAGTAGTGCAGTAAATACCGGATGAATATATTGGAATATCGTCGCTTCTGCCAAAGGTAAGGTGGTCACTGAATAATATACACACATCAGAGCCATCGTGCCCACAGCACCGCGTGCAAATAGTAATGGCTTATTATTGCCCCATACAGAAATTCGTTTTCGCTTTACATCGAAATAACTAATGATAAGTGAAACGAGCGCTCTTGCTGCAACGATTTCAAAAACGGGGATACCGTAGTTGCCGACGTGCTTTACTGTAGCCGACATCAGAGCAAAGCCGAACGCGGAAAGCACCATAAAGCGCACACCGATGGGAATCATAGTGTTGAATGAATTGGACATTTTACTGCTCATTTGTTGCGACAGATCTCACTTTATCATACTTAGTTAGCGATTAAATCCTCTCAACTCAAACACTTCTGTCGACAAGATGAATAAACAGTAGAATACGTAGCAATTAATCTGCCTCTCTTCAGCGTAACAATAAAAACCCGATATTTAAGGAGCTTACATGATCCCGATAAAAGCAACGCATGTTTCAGGCGTTGTCATTTCAAAAATTGATGGCATAGAAAAAATGCTGTTACTCAAACGCGTAAAAGGTGGCTATTGGTGCCATGTTGCAGGTGGTATCGAAGCGGGTGAAGCCGGGTGGCAAACCATTTTAAGAGAGTTAAAAGAAGAGACACTAATTGACCAAGTTGAGTTACATACAGCAGACTTTCTAGAGCAGTTCTACGAAGCAAAAAATAACCGTATCATGGTTATCCCATGTTTTGTGCTATTTTGTCCGCCTAACCAATCAGTTGTTCTTAACGAAGAGCATACAGAGTATCGCTGGTGTACGCTTGAAGAAGCTAAGCAGCTGGCTCCGTTTGCCAATCAGCATCACCTCTATGAACATGTATGGAAACATTATGTAGATGTGGCATCACTAACGCCATTTACGCTGATCGATCAAAAGGGCTAAATGAACGGCAACGGCTTTGATTAGTTTTTATAGAGAGGTTTGTTCTCATAAAATGAAGCGTTAGGATTTGCGCTGAGCGTTCACAATAAAAAGGAATAACATCTATGGATGAAGTCACATGCCAAGAGACGTATCAAGGAAATCACTTACAGAAGCGTTTTTCCGTCTCGCAAAGGGTCTCAATTGAGCCGCTCAACACGAAACACGCGTCCGCTTTACTAGAGGTTGTGAACACTCACCGAAAGAGCCTTGAGGGCTATCTACCTTGGACGGATTCTGTCACGAATCATAGAGAGGCCGTTAACTACATTTCCCAGCGAGTGAACAGTAACGCGCTGGATTCCCACTGGTGTGCAATTTATTTTGATGAGCAACTTACGGGTGTTATTGGCATTAAAGGTGTGGATTCACATACACGTGTTACTGAAATTGGCTACTGGCTTGCTAACAATGGGCGAGGCCATCGTGTGATTGATCAAGTACTCGCAGTATTGATCCCTTTCTTGAAGAAGAAAGGGCACGCACAATTCATTCAGTTCCATTGTATGGAAGATAACATCGCTAGCATCAATATTGCTGAGCGTGCAGGCGCCACATTAAAAGAATACGTTGATCATGAGTTCGATATGCTTGACCGCTCTCAACGACTAGGCATTTATGAACTACGTTTGACGTAGTATCCACCCTAGAGATATTTTAATCAGAGTTCGAACTCTAACTTCACGAGCGCTACAATAGTAACATTGTTGCGCTCGTGTTAACTTGGGGCGTCATTGGTAGAAACTAGGCTAGGAGAAGCATCATGAACGCAATCACAGAGGTTGAAGTAGATAACTTGTTACAGCAAAGCCTCGAACGCTTAAAAGCGGCATATGCAGCCGAGCCTTATCCTAGTTTGGATGAACGTAAACAGCGCCTCGTTTTGTTAAAAAAATCGCTGCTTGAGAACAAACAAGCTCTGGTTGACGCGTTAAGTGACGATTTTGGCTATCGCTCAGAATTTGATACCGCTATGACCGACGTTTTGCCAACGGTCTCGCATATTAATTATACCCTCAAGCGACTAAAAAAATGGTGCAAACCCAGCAAGCGCGAATCCGGCTTATTGCTCGCACCTTCTAAAGTCACCGTTCAGTATCAACCGTTAGGTGTCGTCGGGATCATTTCACCGTGGAACTTTCCTGTGATTTTGAGCCTTGCGCCTTTAGTGACAGCATTGGCTGCTGGCAACCGCGTGATGATGAAGCTCAGCGAATTTACGCCAAAAACCAATAAAGTCATCGTCGATGTTTGCCGTGGGTTGTCTGAGTATGTCGAAGTTTTTGAGGGTGAAGCAGACGTCGCACAAGCATTCAGCCAACTGCCATTCGATCACCTTTTGTTCACGGGTTCTACGAGTGTTGGTCGCGCAGTGGCAAAAGCGGCAGCGGAAAACCTTACCCCGGTGACGTTAGAGTTGGGTGGAAAGTCCCCGGTGATCATTGCAAAAGATGCAGACATGAAGAAAGCCGTTGATGCTATCTTGTTTGGTAAATGCATTAATGCAGGCCAGATTTGTGTCGCGCCTGACTACGCATTTGTACCGCAAGAACGTGTCGAAGAGTTCATTTCGCTATTCTTAAAACGTTTTGAAAAGCTCTATTTAAAATCCAACAAGAATCAAAAGCTGACCCATATTGTCAACCAACGACAATATGATCGTTTGACTGCGCTACTTGAGGATGCAAAAGCGCAAGGTGCTAACCTTCACACTGTTGAAGCGTCGCCCCAAGAGGAACGACTTCTGTATCCTCATTTGGTCACGGATGTGTCGCCGAATATGCGAATCATGCAAGAGGAGATCTTCGGGCCATTTCTACCTGTTAAGCCCTACAATGCGGTTGATGAAGCGATTGATTACATTAATCAGCGCCAAAGACCACTTGCGCTGTATGTTATGTCGGACGACAAATCGACCATCAAACAGATCGTGCGCAACACACACAGTGGCGGCGTCGGCATTAACGACACGGTATTACACGTTGGCGCTGAAGATGCGCCTTTCGGTGGCATTGGTCAATCGGGCATTGGTCATTATCACGGAGTGGAAGGATTCAGAACCTTTAGCCATGCGAAAACCGTACTCCACACGCCGAAATGGCTGCCAAGGACGGGGGCTTTAATGCGTCGCAGAGCAATGGCGATAAAAGCGATTCAAAAGATTTTTGTTCGATAGTGATTGGATTGATAAAAAACCGCCCAAACGGGCGGTTTTTTGGTTTCTATGCGTTCTAAATTGCGGATTACCAAAGGCCGAGAAGCTTCCACCACGCACCGCCAACAAAAACAAAGATTGGAATGACGATGAGTGAGAAGATAAACCCGATTTTCCACCAGTTTTGCAGAGTGTGGAAACCAGCACCAAACAAGATTGGCGCAGGGCCAGACGAGTAATGCGTGGTTGACATATACAAGTTGCTGAAAATACCAAGAACAATCGCAGCAAGCATCGGAGGCGCGCCAGCAGAGATCGCAATTGCCAGGAACGCGGAGTACATCGCACTGATGTGTGCCATTGCACTCGCCATCAAATAGTGGCTGTAGTAGTAAACCAAAAGAAGCACGACGATGGTTGTCACCCAGCCAAAGCCGGACAGTGACTCGGCCATAGACTCGCTGAACCAGCTGATGAATCCGAGTTTGTTAAGTTGCGCAGCCATCATTACCAATACAGCGAACCAAGTTATGGTGTGCCATGCTTCTTTTTCGCCAAGAACGGCGTCCCATGTGATGGTGTGAGTGAGAAGCAAGAAAACTAACCCAAGTAAAGCCGTAACCGTTGCATGAATGCCTAATGTTGGGCCCAATACCCAAAGTGAAACCATACCGATAAAAGTGATACAAACCATCAGCTCGTCACGCGTCATTTGGCCCATTTCAGCCAGCTTTTGACGCGCAATTTCACGCATTTCTGGCGTCTTTTTTAGCTCTGGTGGAAACACCATGTACATCACGAGTGGGATGAGGAACAAACACAACAAACCAGGGACGATCGCCGCGGTTGCCCAGCCAGCCCATGTGATTTCAACGCCTTGTTCTTTTGCGAAGTTAGCGGCGAGTGGGTTACCTGCCATAGAGGTTAGGAACATCGCACAAGTAATCGCGTTACATTGGAAGATACATTGCACCAAAAATGCGCCGATTCGGTTCTCAGTACCTTTTTCTGGGTCGGAATCATAAGCACTCGCAACCGAGCGAAATAGCGGAGAAATAATACCGCCACAACGTGCTGTGGTACTTGGGGTTGCAGGTGCAAACAGCAAATCAGTCAACACTAAGCCGTAAGCAAGGCCTAATGAGTTGTGACCAAGTTTAGAGATAAACCAGTATCCGACGCGTCGACCAAAGCCGGTGGTAATAAAACCGCGAGAGATAAAGAACGCAGCTGCAATCATCCAAATCGTTGGGTGAGCGAAGCCAGTCAGTGCGGTTTTGATTGGTAGTACGCCAAGCAGTGTCGCGAGCGTCAAACCCATCAAGGCCATCGCGCCAAGAGGAAGTGGGGCGAGGATCAAGCTTAGTACGGTGGTGACGAAAATCGCCATCATTTGCCAAGCTTGATCGGTGAGTCCTTCCGGGGTTGGGATAAACCATAAGATGCAGCCTATCGCGACCAGTAGGAGCATTTTTATTTGGGAACTATTCATACATCCATCTCCAAGTTATTTTTCTTCATCATAGGGTTTGGAAATGGCAAAAAACTGAGAGAAATCAATTTCATCAACGACGTACTTGAGCTCTTTATCAATTTGCATGTCACGACAAAATCTGTTTGAAAAATAATTGAGAATAAACGCATTAAATTAATAAAAGTCATAAAAATTACCACTGAGATCCGCGTCAAAATTCATGGTGAGAGGCCCTAAGTCGAATAAGGAATTGCGGTAAGCTTAGGGCAAGTCATTTCTTGGAATCCTATCGTGCCGTTTGCTTCCTTTTCTTTTACTAAACAACTGGCGGTATTGCTCAGTGGTGTAATGCTATTGGGCATGTTGAGTTGGTGGAGTTACAGTGCTCATCAGTTGGACGACATCCTCACTCATCAAATCAGCCTGCGTGCTCAAGTTCAGTCGCAGCAGCTCTCGCAATTGTCCAGCCTTATCGCCGCTGTTGGGGCTGGTAGCGCAAGCAAAACGTCAGAAATCATCAATGCGGTTCAGGCGGTGAGTGATGCGGACTTTATCACCGTGAGTGATCGCGCAGGAATTCGGCTGGCACATCCTGTCGCTGAACGCGTTGGTTTGCCTGTGCTGGGAGGTGACATTGAAAGAGCGCTGGAAAACGGCGAGTCCTACCTTTCTTATGGCGTGGGATCTTTAGGGCCATCGGTTCGTTACATATCTCCCATTTTTTCCAATGAAGGCGATGTGATTGGCATGATCAAAGTTGGCTATTTGATTGATACTTTGGATCTCTGGACAAGCGAACGGTTATTGCCCTTGATATCGTTCGGAATCATTGCCGTCGGTATTTGTATTTGGTTGTCTTGGAAGTTTTCTCGCTATGTTCGAACTCAAATGCAAGAGTTAGAACCTTGGCAGCTTAAGCAGGCATTAAAAACGCATCAAGGCGTGCTGCAAGCGACGTATGAAGGATTGGTCGCGATAAACTCCGAGGGAAGTTTGTATCTTATTAATGATTCCGCTCGCGCTATGCTCAACTATCATCAAGAGCTTGGTAACGTATTTACCTATGGGATAGATAACCCAGAAAGTTTTTCGCTGAAAGGTGACGATTACATTAATGGATTGATTCGCGTGAATGGCAAAAACTTGGTGATGAACCGAGTTACGCTTCGTACGTCGACAGGTGAGCCTTATGGCGCAGTGTTTAGCTTGCGTGACCAAAATGAGATGCACGTACTCTCGGAGAAAATCAGTCAGGTGACGCAGTACATGGAGAACATGCGCGTTGCGCGTCACGAGTATCAAAATAAGCTTTCGACTATCTCGGGCCTCTTACAAATGGGGGCTTACGATAAAGCGCTTTCAGTTTGTTTGTCGCAAGCGAAAGCCAGTCAATCACAACTGGATTCGCTACATGCGCTGAATAGCAGACCGGCCTTGTCAGCCTTGATTTTGGCAAAGGCGAGCAAAGCCAACGAACTGGGTGTGGCACTGAGCATTGACTGCCAAAGTGATTTGAGCGCGCTGTCTCGCCGTTTGTCAGAAGAACAATTGTGTGGGTTGATTGGCAATTTAGCTCAAAACGCTTTGGAAGCGGTGAAAGGACAAGAGAACGGTCATGTACACATCGGTATTTCAGAATCGGCCTGCGAGTACACCATTCAGGTTTCGAACAATGGCCCGCTGATCGAGAGTGAATTTGATGCGTTGTGCGAATTGGGCTTTACCACTAAGCAAAACAAAGCCGATCATGGAGTAGGCATGTACCTTGTACGTTCCATCGTTGAGCAAGGCAATGGGCATATGGAGTTGGACAGTGACGAGCAAGAAACCGCGTTTACGATCTATTTCCCCAAGGAGTTAGGATGATAAAAGTAGTCATAGTGGAAGATGATCCCAACATTGCAGAGCTTCATCACCATTTCATTGAGCAAGTGGAACAATATCAAGTCGTCGGTATTGCTGGTAGTATTCACATTGCCCAGCAGCTAGTGACGCATACTAAGCCGGATTTGGTCATCGTCGACAACTACTTGCCAGACGGGCAAGGTGTCGAGCTGGTTTATCAATGGTTAGAGAGCGACCAGAAACCAGAATGCATTTTGGTCACGGCGGCCAATGACGCATCTACGGTTCAAAAAGCCCATCGTTTCGGTGCATTTGATTACTTAGTCAAGCCCGTTGATTACTCAAGACTAACCGAAAGCTTGCTTCGTTTCGCAAAGGTTAAAAGCCATATGCGTAGCCAAGAGAGTTTTCGACAGTCGCAGCTTGATGATTTGTTCCATCTTGGAAAAGGCACGCCAACGGATTTGGCTGGTTTAGATCCTTTTATGTTCCGTCAGGTGGTGGATCTGTTTACGCACGTGCATGTCGAGCACACCGCATTGAGTGTGTCGGAAAGCTTAACCATCAGTAAGAGCACGGCGCGTCGTTATTTGGATAAAGCCGTTGGACACGGTGAGTTGGTGGCATTTTTAGAACACGGGAAAGTAGGGCGACCGACTCGGGTTTATCGCAATAAGTTAGTCTCAGAAAGCTAAGTGTTTGAGATAAAGCACAAAGAAAGGCTCTTGTTGAAAGAGCCTTTTTCACGAAATGTCGACATACTTTGGCAAGTTTAATGCAGAACTTCACTGCTGAATCTTAAGTATTTGCAGTCGTTCATCAAATCTTTAAATGCCTTTCTATCCAGCTTAATCAGAGTTTCATGATCGCCGGCTTCGAGATAGACATGTTCCAAATTTGCTAACCTTTCATCGCAAACTGTCGACATGTGGTAAGGGCTACCAATCGGTGGAATAGCGCCGTGTTCACAATCGGTGAAGAGTCGGTAAACCATACGCTCTTTCACCAAGTGGAAGGTGGCATTAAATTCGTCGTTTAATCTCGACAAACTGATTTTGTTGTTGGCAGGTAAGACCGCCATCATATGACGCCCTTCATGATCCTCTAGAATCACACCTTTTGCGATATTCATTAAAGGCACACCTGCTGCAACACCACTTTGTAGCGAGCTATGACTGTGGCTGTGATTCACGGTTTGAAAGTGAATGTTATGCTCAGTCAAATATTCATCTAATCGGGTTGCAATCGTCATATAGCCTCCACGTGTATGAGACCCATAAAAAGTATAGGTTAGTCGGGCGACAATCGCGCATTTTACTCGGCGACACTGACGCTCTTTACGCTCCTGTTCTACGCTTATTGCAAGCCAGCGAGAAAGCATGGTTAACAATAATAAATAGGGGGCAACATGAGCAAGCCAATCATCGCTGATAACAAGCCGATCAAAGTAGAGTTGAAAGCAGGGCAAGAATATTACTTCTGCCGATGTGGGCGTTCTAAAAAACAACCTTACTGCGATGGGTCTCATTCGGGAACCGGCTTAAAGCCAATGAGCTTTAGTGCGGAAAAAGACGAAGATGCCTATCTCTGCCAATGTAAGCATACCGCCAATGCTCCTTTTTGTGATGGTACACACAAGCGATTTACCGCAGAGCAAGTCGGTAAAGAGGGACCGGAACAAAAGCGAGAGAAAAGAGACAAACCAACGGCGTCTGCTACTCAAGAAGAACCAACCCTCGAGTTTATCCACCAATTAGCGAGAGAAGGACTCTCTAAACTCGGTCATCATGGTCCGATGGCTGCAATGGGGGTTCCTAGGCATTTGCTACCACATTGGGATGCTATACAAATTATGGTGGCGCAAATGGCGACACAACCGTTGTTGGAAGACGTTCCTGTGTCTACCGAGTTGATTGTGGGACCAAACGCGCGTAAGCCGCTCAGACTCGCCATTCCTTTGTTGGTGTCGGACATGAGTTTTGGCGCACTTTCTGAAGAGGCGAAAATTGCACTAGCAAAAGGTGCAGAGTTGGCAGGGACTGGGATTTGCTCTGGTGAGGGTGGCATGTTACCGGAAGAACAAGCCGCTAATTCACGGTATTTCTATGAGCTTGCTAGTGCTCAATTTGGCTACGACGAATCTAAGCTTCTTAATGTTCAGGCGTTTCACTTTAAAGGTGGGCAAGGAGCAAAAACGGGCACGGGTGGTCATCTGCCTGCAAATAAAAATGTAGGTAAGATCTCTCAGGTGAGAGGCATCCCCGAAGGACAACCAGCGATATCACCACCAACGTTCAAAGATCTTCACACTACTCACGATTTCAGAAAGTTTGCTGACAGAGTTCGTGGCATCACAGGCGGTATTCCAATTGGATTTAAACTCAGTGCCAACCATATTGAGCAAGACATTCAGTTTGCGCTTGATGCTGGGGCTGATTATATCATCTTAGATGGTCGCGGTGGTGGCACGGGTGCGGCGCCAACTATGTTCCGTGATCATATTAGTGTTCCCACCATCCCTGCATTAGCTCGTGCACGTAAGTACTTAGATGAAAAAGGCGTAAGTGACCGCGTCACATTAATCATCACCGGTGGGTTGCGAGTTCCTACGGATTTTGTCAAAGCGTTGGCACTTGGAGCAGACGGAGTAGCGATAGCAAACAGTGCGATGCAATCGGTCGGTTGTGTCGCGGCTCGCATCTGCAACACCAATAATTGCCCGGCAGGCATTGCGACACAAAATGCCGATTTGAGGCAGCGTCTCGACGTTGAAAAGTCATCCCAGCAACTGAAAAATTTCTTCGAATCCTCGGTCGAGCTCATGAAAGTCATGGCGAGGGCGTGTGGTCATCACGCTCTGAATGAATTTAGTCATCATGATTTAGCGACCTGGGATCACAACATGGCGAGGCTGTCTGGGATTAAGTATTCAGGTATGGACTTAAACTGATCTCTATCCATATTTTCTGCATATAGGTACATGTTTGATAACAATTATTTATTCGCTGAAATGTTTGAAATTTTGACTTGGCGTTAACTAAAAAAACAGTGTATGAACTACGCTGTTTGAGGTGGATATTCGATTTATTGAATAACAAAGAGTGGTTACCACAACCACGACACGAAGGAGCATTATATGAGCAAAGCAAACGGCGGTTCGGTAGGTAAATGTCCAGTTATGCATGGTGGGCAAACATCTACAGATAAGTCGGTGATGGATTGGTGGCCGAATGCCTTGAACTTAGACATCCTGCATCAACACGACTCCAAAACCAACCCATTTGGTCAGGACTTTAATTACAAAGAAGAACTGAAAAAGCTAGATGTCGAAGCACTTAAAAAAGATTTAAAAGATTTAATGACTGATAGCCAAGACTGGTGGCCTGCCGACTGGGGACACTACGGTGGTTTAATGATCCGAATGGCATGGCATGCAGCGGGCAGTTATCGTATTGCGGATGGCCGTGGCGGTGCTGCTACAGGCAACCAACGCTTTGCTCCTCTCAACTCTTGGCCAGATAACGCCAACCTGGATAAGGCTCGACGCCTTTTATGGCCAATCAAGAAAAAATATGGCAACAAACTAAGTTGGGCAGACCTGATTGTCCTTGCCGGTAACATGGCGTACGAATCCATGGGTTTTAAGACCTTTGGCTTTGCGTTTGGACGAGAGGACATTTGGCACCCAGAAAAAGACACTTACTGGGGCTCTGAGCAAGAATGGTTAGCCACAAGTGACGCTGATAACAGCCGCTACTCTGGTGAGCGAGATTTAGAAAACCCGCTTGCTGCGGTAATGATGGGTCTTATCTATGTGAACCCTGAAGGGGTAGACGGTAACCCAGATCCTCTCAAAACAGCACATGACATGCGAGTGACCTTTGCGCGAATGGCAATGAACGATGAAGAAACCGTCGCGCTCACAGCTGGTGGTCACACGGTGGGTAAGTGTCATGGTAATGGTGATGCCGCAAACCTTGGCCCAGAGCCCGAAGCAGCAGACGTTCATGAGCAAGGTCTTGGCTGGATTAACCACAAAACACGTGGTATTGGCCGTGACACGGTAACGAGTGGCATTGAAGGTGCTTGGACAACACACCCTACACAATGGGACTACGGATACTTCCACCTACTATTTAAGTATGACTGGGAACTGAAAAAGAGCCCAGCAGGTGCATGGCAATGGGAGCCAATCGACATTGAAGAACAAGACAAGCCTGTCGATGTTGAAGACGGTTCTAAGCGCTACAATCCAATCATGACCGACGCCGATATGGCGCTCAAAATGGACCCTGAATATCGTAAGATTGCAGAAAAGTTCCAAAATGACCCTGCGTACTTTGATGACGTTTTTGCTCGTGCCTGGTTTAAGTTGACACACCGCGATCTAGGACCAAAATCATGTTATTTCGGCCCTGATGTGCCAAGCGAAGATCTTATTTGGCAAGACCCAACGCCCGTAGGTAAGACAGACTACGATGTTGATTTAGTAAAAACAAAAATCGAAGCAAGTGGCCTATCCATTAGTGAGTTAGTAAGTACGGCGTGGGATAGTGCGCGTACTTACCGTGGCTCTGACCGCCGAGGCGGTGCAAATGGCGCGAGAATTCGCTTGGCTCCGCAAAAAGATTGGCAAGGGAACGAACCTGAACGTCTAAGACGTGTTCTTGCGGTGTTAGAAAAAATAGCAGCAGAAGAGGGCTGTAGTGTTGCAGATGCTATCGTGCTTGCTGGTAACGTAGGTATTGAACTGGCTGCGCGTGCCGCAGGTCATGATGTATCTGTGCCATTCGCGCCAGGCCGAGGTGATGCCACCCAAGAGATGACGGATGTTGAATCATTCGAAGTACTTGAGCCTGTTGCTGACGGTTTCCGGAATTGGTTGAAGAAAGACTACGCGGTTAAGCCAGAAGAGCTTTTATTAGATCGTGCTCAGCTTATGGGACTAACGGCGCCAGAAATGACGGTACTTATCGGTGGTATGCGCGTTCTAGGCAGTAACTACGGCGGTGGAAAAGAGGGCGTATTTACTGACCGAGTCGGCACTTTGTCGAATGATTTCTTCGTGAACCTTACTGACATGGCATATACGTGGAAACCAGTGAGTGCTAATCAATATGAAATCCGTGATCGTAAAACCGACGCTGTGAAGTGGACGGCTACTCGAGTGGATCTTGTCTTTGGTTCAAACTCGATCCTGCGTTCGTATGCGGAAGTGTATGCGCAAGATGATAATCAGGAAAAATTCATCCATGACTTCATCGCCGCATGGACGAAAGTCATGAACGCGGATCGTTTTGACTTGCAATAAGTGAAACGATGCCCGTCGGTAGATGGGTTGATGAATAAGTAAGAGAGGCGGGCGAAAAGCTCGCCTTTTTCTTTACCTATCTTTTTACTTTGATTGTTACTTTGATTGAAAGTTAAGCTCATTTGAACCATAATAACTGGACCATATGAACCATAGGAGCTTGATATGGCAACTGCAGCATTAAAAAGCTTCAAACCGAAACAACCTCATAAAGCCAATTTCTGGTTTATGTTGGGTATTGAAGACGCTGAAACAGGTCGCACTGATGCGGTTCACAAAGGCTTTGAGCCAAAGGTGTATCGCAATATTGTTGAGCGTGTGAAGCTTTCTCAGAGTGAGTTTCAAAACGTCACATTGATACCTGTTAGCACGATCAAGCGTCGTCTAAAAAACGATGAGCGCTTCAATACGCAAGAAAGTGATGCAATCTATCGATTAGCGATGTTATTGAAACTCGCGACAGAACTGTTTGACGACGAAGAGCGCGCGTTAAAATGGATGAGAGAGAATGTGTATGGCTTAGGTGGAAAACGTCCACTTGATATGGTCTCGACCACGGTGGATTTTGAAATCGTAAAAGATTTGATCGGCCGTTTAGAGCACGGGGTATTCTCGTAATATGAAGCTCTATCGTCTCACACAAAAGAAATTTGCTGACACGCCATTCAGCCCCGTTGGCGCAAAGTTATTTGGAGGGCGATGGAACTCAAAAGGAACCGAAGCCCTCTACTTCTCTGAATCGGAATCCCTTTGCTCGTTGGAAGTGTTTGTGCACGTAAACAACGATCCTGCTATCACCAAACTTTACGATTTATATCGTATTGAAATGCCAGAATACCTCATCGCCACCTTAGATGAAGAAGATCTCCCTGTGACGTGGCGAGCAATACCGGCGAGCGAGTCTACGCAGTACATTGGTGATCAGTTTCTCAATGATCCTCATCCAGAGTTTGCCGCGCTGCAAGTGCCTTCAACGATTTCACCTCGTGATAAAAACTACGTGGTGAATCCAAATCATCCCAAAATGAAAGAGATCATCAAGAAAGCCGAAAAGCTCGATTTCGCGTTTGATCCGCGCATTTTCAAATAGACGCCTAGCTTTGTCTTGCTTTAAAGCATTCAGCGCTTACCTGAGATAAGCGCTGAAGCATAAAAGTTTATTTCCTTGGTTATTGTCGGTCGTAAGTGAACTGTTGCGCTTCATTTGTACTGTTGTGGTAATGCCCAAGCACTAACTCAGCACCTTTGTAAGATAAATGGCTGTCATCCGTATACATCGCATTGTTTGTACCAACTTTCATTCGACATACGCCATTCCTGCAAATGGCATCGGTCAAGTCGACAAACTCAACGTGCTCAAATTGCTCAAAGTAGTTCACTAACTTCGCCACGTTTCGAGGGTGATGTTGTTTGGGAGAAAAGTCGCAGGCAGACTCTTCTGTCTCGCCAAACAAACGCGCTTTCCAAAGGCATTCTCCTACCGCAAACGGTGCAGAAGGGGTTGGACCGAAAACGACCACTTCCTTTCCTTTCAGTTCATTCAATAATTTGGTTAATGATGCTTCATAATCGGCTTGTGAAAGCTCTTTATTGAAGTTAGAAGAGATAACAACGCGACGAATGGAAGGGGTACTTAGAATGGTATCGACAGCCTCATTAAAGAACTGTCGGCAAGGAACTGAGCCAGCACCTTTGATGGTGTCGACATAACCGACCGCACAGGAATCTTGAGTAAGTTGCACCACGCCAGTTGGTGTTACTTCGGATAGACGCTTCACGTAAACCATGCTGTGACTATTGCCTAACACAGCGATGGCGGGCTGCGGCGCAGACGAGCACACATCGTTAACGTTGGTGTTGCCGTTGCAATCTAAACCATAACCGTTGTTAACGCGCATGGCCTCGAAAAATGCGCTTCTTTCTGGAAAACCACCGTTCTGATGACCGATAACGCCGAGCGTTAGCAAGGGCAACGTCAACAACACAATAACCGCGGACACAGTGCGCATGCTCATGGCTTTTCGGCTACGGAACGGCTTTTCAATAAAGCGCCAAGTGAAGTAAGACAGTACAAAAAGAGCGATAACGTAAAGCGGGATATTGACGTCTTGTGTTGTGTCCAACATGTAGCGGTAAAAGACAAATAATGGAATGTGCCACAAGTATAAGCTGTAGCTGATTAAGCCGACGAACACGACCCATTTTAGGCTCAGCAATTTACCGCAGACATTGTCTTTAGAGGCAAACAAAATCACTAACGCGCTACCGATGACCGGCACCAACAAAGTGATACCCGCGCCATCTTGCGATTTTTCAAACAAAAGTGCAGAGGCCAATATCAAAACGATGCCAATGGTTGCCAGCGTATCGTTGGATTGAACTTGGGCTTTTCTCATTACCAATGCGAGTAATGAACCGGTTGCCAGCTCCCAAGCACGAGAGAAGATCATGTAGAAGGCGAAATCAGGATCGTTGCTCGAATAAACAATAGTCATCAAACTCAGCGCAAATACCGCGATGAAAAAAGTCAGGTAAAACGCGTTTTTGCCACGAGCGAGTAGCATGAGTAGCAAAGGAATGACAATGTAGTATTGTTCTTCAACGCCCAAGCTCCAGGTGTGAAATAGCGGATTGGCTTGATCTTCTAAACCGAAGTAATTGTGGCCTTTTAAATACAGAAGAATGTTGGATGAAGAAAGAATAGAAGACACTGCGAACTGACCAACGTCTTTGTGTGCTTGTGGCAAAAATAGCCACCAAGACATCAAATAGCTGACGGCAATCACCACCAGTAGCAGGGGAAGTATGCGGCGAATGCGTCGCTCATAAAAATCACCGAGGCTGAACTTCTGGTTTTCCAAATCGTTAATCACGATGGTGGTGATCAAATAGCCGCTGATAACAAAAAACACGTCGACGCCAATAAAGCCACCAGCGAATTGCTCAACTCCTGAATGAAACAAAATCACTAACGTGACAGCAATCGCCCTTAATCCGTCTACTTCCGCTCTGTAAGTCATATTGTGTCCCTCCAACATTCCGTTTAACGAAGTAGAGCAAAATATGAACCAGAAATAATATTGCTTTAAATCAGTACCTTAAATTGATTGTCAAAATAAAAATGCTAGGTGGGTTAACGAATTCCCAAATTGAATTTCAATATGGAAACCCCATAAAGAATGATCTTAAGAAGCGCTAAATCAAAGAACGTAAAGCGCGAGGCACTTAGACTTCATTGAAAATGATTACGCTAAAGAAACGATGACAGAGAATACGATTCAGGAAAAAATTGCCAGCTTTACTTGTATCGAAGAGGCTTTGGATTACTTCGACATCGAGTTTGATAGCAGATTTATCGAAAACAATCGAACCGAGTTGGTTAAGAGGTTTAACGGCTACTTAATCCTCACTAAACCGGATGATTGGTTTTCAGGCCGCCGCGCACTGAAAAACGCCTACTGTAAAGTACAACGCAGTTTGCTCAGTAAAAAGACGCGCTCTGCGTGTCGAGGTTGTACATCTTGTCAAAGACGTTAATTCTGGTGGCTTGCCTAAAAAGAACCCTGCATCTTGGCGTTACAGGGGGAAGAGCAAGGTTCTTTTGGTTTCGCTATTGGTTTGTCGCGAGTTGCGAATCAGCTTTACGTAGATGAATTAACCCGCGTGGTACGCAGGGTAGTCCACTAAGCCTTTTTCACCGCCGCCGAACAATGTGGCAGGGTCATGTTCTGCCAGTGGATAGCCATGCTTGATGCGGCTTGGTAAGTCTGGGTTTGCAACAAACGGACGGCCAAAGCCAATCATGTCAGCTAAACCACTTTCGATCGCGTGTTGCGCCTTTTCATCGTTATAACGACCGGCATAAATCAGTGTACCTTTATACGCCTCACGAACTGCGGTTTTAAAGTCGTGCGGAGTGTCTGGCGCGTCGTCCCAATCCACTTCAGCAATGTGAATGTAAACCACATTGAGTTTATCAAGCAGCGCTGCAGCGGCGGTGTAGGTTTCGACTGGCGTACTATCAACGGTGCCATTTAACGAAGTGAATGGTGCAAGACGAACACCAACACGCTCAGCGCCAATAGCTTGCGTCATCGCTTCTATCACTTCACCAAGAAAACGCAGACGGTTTTCAATAGAGCCACCGTATTCATCGGTGCGGTTATTCGCTTCAGAATCGATAAACTGGTTAACCAAGTAGCCATTCGCTGCATGAAGCTCGATACCATCGAATCCGGCTTCTATCGCGTTTAGTGCGGCTTGGCGGTACTCTTCAATAACGTTCTTGATGTCTTGTTTGGTCATTTCACGTGGCACAACCACGTCGACAAAACCCGGTTCGTCTGTGCCGTTATCGACAAATACTTTCACGTTTTCTGCTTTTAGCGCAGAAGAAGAAATAGGTTGCTCACCGCCAATGTTATCAGGGTGAGTCACACGTCCAACGTGCCACAATTGCGCGAAGATAACGCCGCCTTTCTCGTGCACCGCATTAGTTACCTTTTTCCAGCCAGCTATTTGCTCTGGGCTGTAAATGCCTGGTGTCCATGCATAGCCTTGACCCATTGGCGAAATTTGTGTGCCTTCAGCAACGATTAGGCCCGCTTCAGCACGTTGAGCATAGTATGTCGCCATAATGTAGTTAGCGATATTACCTGGTTGAGAAGCACGAGAGCGCGTCATCGAAGGCATAACGATACGGTTTTTTAATGAGAGAGAGCCAAGTTGAATGGGTTGAAATAATGCGTCTGTCATAGGAAACCTCGTTATTTGTGAGTTTGGATGAGTTCGATTTGGTAACCATCGGGATCTTTAATGAACGCGATGTGAGTTTCTCCGCCTTTCATTGGACCTGGCTCGCGAGTAACGTTGCCACCAAGCGCTTTAATTTTTTCGCAAGCGGCGTAAATATCTTCAGACCCCAGTGCCATGTGTCCGAATGCGTTACCCAAGTCGTAACTGTCGGTATCCCAGTTATAAGTTAGCTCGATGGTCGCGCCATCTGGTTGATCAGGGTTACCAACAAACACCAGTGAGTAACGGTATTCTTGGTTTTCAAAACGATCCAAAACACTCATTCCCAGAACTTTTGTATAAAATTCGATAGATTTGTCTAGGTCAGCTACACGGATCATCGTGTGGAGAAACTTCATAAGTCGCCTTTTCATAACGTTGCGTAATCACTATGCAAACCATATCGCCACTCTAAATAAACTGGAAATTATCGTTAATTATTAAAATGATTATTTAGTGTTATGAAAAGCGAGGTTGCTGGCCCTGCAACATGCAAACAAAGATTACTCGCCGTTTCTTTTTAATTGTTGGCATATGCTAATTACTCTTTTGAGAAACCGAGTAACTATCATGTCCACAAACAGCTACTGTCATTACACTCACGAATCTCATCATCAATGTGCGGTTTGTTCTTCAATTAATGTGAATCCGAACTCTTTGGCCGTGAACTACCAATACCTAGCCGATGACTCTGTTGTCGGAGAGTTTCACGTTTTACCGCGTCATCAAGGTTACACAGACCTGTTACATGGTGGTATTGCCAGTTCGCTTCTCGATGGTGCAATGACGCATTGTTTGTTATCTAGAGACATTCAAGCCCTTACGGCGCAGTTGGATGTGCGCTACCATGCACCTATTCAGTTAGATGATCGAGTCACGATTACTGCACACTGTGAAGGTGAACGACGCGGTATATATCAACTGGTGGCTCAATTACGGGTCAATAGCGAAGTTAGAGTGACGGCTAAAGGGAAGTTTATTCGTCCTAAAAAGGCATAAATAAAAACGTGTTCTACGGAGAGGCAATGAAGAAATTTGATGAGCTGTATGCAATTGCGACGAGAAAATCTCAATATGACCAAACCAATACTTGGTTTAAAGGCGTAGAGACTTATCTGGAGGCCATTGGCAAAGAAGTTGATGAAGTCCGCGAAGAGATTCGTGAGGATCGCCTTTGTCATTTGGAAGACGAGTTAGGCGATGTGTTGTGGAACTATCTTAACGTATTAAAAGCGCTGGAAAGAGAAAAGGGTATAGATCCTGAGAAAGTACTCGAAAGAGCCTGCAACAAATACGATCAGCGTGTATCTGCGATTGAGTCGGGACGCAGTTGGGATGAGATAAAACAGCAGCAGAAACAAGCCTTGAACGCAGAGCATGAAGCCGCGCAGTTAGAAGATGTAAAGAGCCAATAACTGCGCTTGGTATTGAAAGGATAGGTTAATAGGGAATACCTAGTCAGCCCTTGGAGCTGTTGACCAACAGTAGGTCACAAGGTGGTTGGTCAAGTAACGTGTCTACAGTGCTGCCAGACCAAAATTGAGATGACATGCTTCGTTTACATGCCCCCATAATCAAAATCGCTGCTTGTGATTGCTTAACTGCTTTTGGTAACGCCGTTTCAGGGTTTCCTTCCGGTAATAGTAATGGAACTCGCGTTAACTTTTGCGCACTAATAAAATCTGTAATGCCTGCTTTTTGATTGCTTAATATCTCTGCACGATAGCGAGAGAGGTATGGCGCGACGTATCGGCAGTAAACGAGCGTCATTTTCCCGCTTAAGGTTTGTTCTAATTTTGAGCCTCGCGAGACGATGGCTTTATCTACTATCGACTTTTCATCCCCTCGATGAAGTGGGTCGATTGCACAAAGCATGTTGGCGTGAGAAGGCCATGAACGCTCACTCAGTAGCAACAAGTCGCAATCTTGTTGTGCTAGTTCTGTGAGCATCGTTTGAATCTCGTGTTTGTTAAAGTGTCCCACGAGCAGTAAGTCAGTGTGGTCAACAAGTCGTTTCGCAACTTGCTCAACCCAATGGCTCCCTTTGAAATGCTCGTAAGAGAGCGTTGGTGTTTCAAGCTCTTCTTCTTCACAAAGTTCGACAACTAATGCGTTGAACTTTAAGGTCCAAGCTTCAAACTCAGCTTGTCTTTTTTTTATATGGTCAGAGTTGAAACTGAGAAAATGAGCGAATGCGTGATCTTCACTTCGGCGATGGTCTTCCACTAAAACCACAATAGGCTGAGCCAACGCTGTCGAAAATTGAATCACTTTACGAAGAACCTTACGACTTGGTAAGGCGGCCTGCTGAGTCAGAAAAAATACAGGTGCCATTGATTACTCCATTATCAAACAAGGCGAATGAGCCTGACACACATTCAAGTCTATACCATGAACTGATGCAGAGGCGTTTTGTTTCTGCGAGCGAAATATAAATTCCGCAATTAAGTCAACTATCGCCTAGAATTTTAACATCAAGAATTCATGCCTTCGGATAGCACATATCGTCAATGCGGCGAATGTGGTAGTGAAAGCTATAGGTAAAAGTAATGATAGATTCCAACCAATTGCAAATTAACCGCAAAGTGCCACATTTGCTTGCTGAGATCATTAAAGCGATAGAATCGACCGAAGACTTGAGCTTTTTGAAAGACTATCAAGAAGCACAGATTGCGAACATTTTGGAATCGGTCAACATTGCTTACCGTAAACGTGTCATAGAAGCAGTGCCGCCTGAGAAGTATTGGACGGTATTAAATTTGCTCCGATACGACACCGCCAAGCACATTCATCAATCACTCAATAAAGACTTACAACATGAACGCTTGACGTACATAACGGATTCAGAACTGATCATCTTTGCGGACTTTCTACCGACCGAATTTGTAGATGAATACCTTATTGATCAAAGTGAAGAGTCTGTCGCGCATATCCAACAAGCATTGTCGTATGAAGACAACAAAGTTGGACGTTATGCCGAGCCTCACTTTCTGGTCGCAAACCCTAAAAACAGCGTAGGAGGCATCAAAACCGAGCTGCTAAAACGTGGGCAAAGTCCAGTGCGGTTGATTATTGTGCGTGATGCAAGTGGTGTGATTGGTACGATAGAGCCGCAAACCCTGTTGCTGCACGAAAATCATATCAAACTTACCGACTTGACCGTAGTTACGCCAATTCTAGAAGATATTCAAACGATTCAAAGCGTCAGCAAACAAGTCTCGATTGATGGTGGAGCACATTGGTTTCCTATCATGGCTGGTGGCAAAATTATGGGCGTCTTGTCGATGGCGACCATCGCGATTACCTTGCGTGAACTCAGCCTACAAGCTGTAGTGGCAGAAAACGTACGAAGCGAAGAAGATTTGTTTACACCATTAAGCGTGGCTACAAGGCTAAGAGCACTTTGGTTGGTGATTAACTTGCTGACCGCTTTCGTAGCCTCCGCCATCATTGGGCTTTTTGATAATGTGGTCGAGCAAGTCGTTGCGCTTGCTATCTTAATGCCCGTTGTGGCGAGTATGGGCGGCATCGCAGGTAGCCAAACCTTAGCGGTGGCCATTCGGGGTATCGCATTGAACCACTTGCACCAAAGTAACTTGAAGCTATTGGTGAATAAGGAATTAAAAATCGCCACCATTAATGGCTTGATCATGGGATTAGTCATCGCGGGTGTCGTCTACATGGTGTTTGACTCTTGGCCATTGGCGCTTATTATCTGTTGTGCAATTTTCCTCAATAGTTTGGCGGCCGCGGCATCGGGTACGTTGATACCATTCACGTTGAAGAAGTTTAACATTGACCCCGCCGTGGCTGGCTCGGTAGTATTAACAACCGTTACCGATGTCGTCGGTTTCTTTGCGTTCTTAGGCTTAGGTGCCATTTTCTTGATATAGAAAGCCAATTGACGTGTTAACCATCAGAACCAATCGCACCACTTCCCAACCGAGTATTTTGGGCGAGCTTGCTTCGCTCAGCATTCCTCCGTTTTCCATAACCGATGAACACGCCGTTTAAGCTTTCATTTCATCAATATTTTCCACTGCTCATTTCTACCCCAAAACTTTCCACTAACGATCTCGCTTAACGCTGGCGTGCCAAATGCCATGCCAATTTCAAACGCCAAATGATGCCAATTTTCTTGGCTGTACACTCATTACTTCACTCAAACAAAAAAATAAGGAAAAGATTTTGAACAAACTCATCGTATTCACTGGTGGTCCCGGTGCAGGAAAAACCTCGGTTATCGAACAACTAAAAACACAAGGCTTTATCTGCGCGCCAGAAACCGGCCGTCAAATAATACAAACGCAGGTTGCCAATCACGGTTCAGCATTACCTTGGAATGACAAACAAGCTTTTCGAGACGAAATGATGAAGGCAGAAGTGAGCAATTACCGAGCTTTCAATGCTCACCAAGGGGACGTGTTTTTTGATCGCAGTATTGTGGACGTATATGGCTACAGTAAGTTGGAACAACTGCCAATCTCGCATGAGCTCATCACGCATTGCCAGACGCTTCGTTATCAATCTCAAGTATTCATTTTTCCACCTTGGGCATCGATATTCAGCAACGACGAAGAGCGAAAGCAAGATTTTTCTGAAGCGGTGGCTACGTATCAACAGATGGCCAGCGCTTATCACAAATTTGGTTATCAATTGATCGAAGTGCCCAAAATGTCAGTCGAAGACAGAGTAGCGTTTATTCTCGGCTCAGTCATCGAACAAGGCTGAAAGATGATTGATGCAAACAAATGCGTAAGGCGATTGTGAGCACGACAACAATATGCGTAAAGGGAGTTATTTATACTGGATAAAATTCAATAACTTAATTGAGCATTATGTCTTTTAAATATCTTACCTTATTCCTCGCAACGACGAGCATAAACAGCTTTGCTGATGTAGGCCTGCCTTCGGGGGATGATTGGTTAAACCATGTGACGAATGGCCTAGCCCCATATTGGATGATGGAAAGCGCGCATGCCCAACCTGCGGGGAATTTTCCGACATTTCGTTGTGATAACGGTGTCATTCTCGACCCACAAAAGCCGTGTGATGAATTAAACAAAGGGTGGATTAGCCCGCACTTCGATCGCGAATACACCCGCATGAAATCGCGCCAAACTTACGCTTATGGCGTGCTTTTTCATCTTACGGGTGACAAGCAAGCATTAGAGCTGGCAAAGAAAGGTGCTTATTACCTGATTGATCACCTACAAGATGAGAAAAACGGCGGCTTCGTGAGCTTTACGCGTAGTGGAAAACCGGGGATGGAGTGGCAACAACGAACTTCTCAAGACCAAGCTTACGCCTTGGTGGGGTTGGCGATGTACTACTACTTAACGCAAGATCCAAAGGTCGAACAAGCGCTTATCGACCAGCAAGCGTTTATATTTAAACAATACCGACGAAGCGATGATCGCGGTCTGGCGTGGGTTTTGAAAGACGGTGATGGGGAAAGTGCGAAGCAGCAAGAGCTAGTCGCTCAACTTGACCAGATCAATGGCTATCTGTTGTTAACGGCGCCACTTTTACCAGCGCCAACGCAAGCCAAGTGGAAGCAAGATCTGCAATGGCTGACGCAAGTGATGCTAGATAACTACCATTCCGTCAAAGAGCAGCGTTTTTATGGCGCGATACACCACAAAGCGGTAATGATGCCAGATGTGAAACACAATGATTTTGGACACACCATCAAAGCGTATTGGATGACGTATCTCACTGGTCAGTTGTTGGAGAATTCCAATTGGACAGAGTTTGGCTTCAAAGGAATGAAACATACACTTAAACAAGCGCAATACCAGCAAAACTTTGAGCAAGTCAAAGCGCTCTTCTCACCAGAATGGCAGAGTAAATGGACACAAGATAGCATTCCTGCTTGGCAATCAAGACCGCACAAGCATTACAGTTCGTCTTGGGAATGGGCAGAACTCGATCAAGCGGCGATGACAGTTTCTCTTGTCGATGGTTCGATGAAAGAAACGCTTCAATACACGTTACCCACTTTTATGGACGTATGGGTGGATCATCAATATGGAGGAGTCGGTCTGAGTCCTAAATCAACCAAAGCGTTCCATTGGGGAAATGGTTACCACCAGTTTGAACATGCGTTGGTCGGGTATTTGTACGCGCAACAAATGGCAAAACAGCCCGCCAAGCTTTACTACACGCGACCAGCAGAGAATAAAATGCCACTTAATCCGTATTACTTTAGCGCAGACGTAAAATCGTTGTCGTCACAAAGTGATGGAGTCGCCACCGCGACATTCACCAATATTCGACCTTAGGTTGGTCGATGGTGATGTGTTAGTTAAAGTCCGCGTAAAAGCCAATAAAGTCCTCCGATAGCAAGGATGACTATTAGCTATCTAGGTCTGTCACTAGATAAGCTTCAAGCAGTAATTGTGTAGGTAATGACCCCTGGGCGCTTATAAAAAGCCGTCAGAACCACTGGTTTTGACGGCTTTTTATTCTATGACAGGTAGAGGATTCAATTTTCAGCGCGATAGGTCCATGAAAACTTAAGTGAGATTCCAATCACGTCGCATAGTCTCACTAGTGTCATTGGAAATAAATGAATTGTTTCTAATACATAGAGCGTATTAACATGGTTGCACTTGGCCCATATGAGTAAATTCATTGAACATACAATTTGAGAGAGGGTTTAGTTGTAAAAATAATAGTTAGTTGGAATCTAGGTTAAATGAAAATAAAACTATTTAAAAAGCTACAAGTTGTATTTCTTGTGGTGTCAGCATCTTTAATGGTGGGGTGTTCGTCTATAGATGCGCATGCTGGTGGCGGATACGGAAAGCCGTTTTCAGGCACCGCGTTATCAGTTGCGCGACAACCTTGCTATTTAAGATCTGATATTACTTCTATCGCGTTATACCCACTTTCATTGATTGACATTCCTTTGTCGTTAGCAACGGACGTTGTGTTTCTTCCTGTTGATTTAGTCATGGTAGTTACGCCAACAACGAGTTATGGCGGTGTTGTTTCTCTAGGTTGTCCAAGCGGAAGCATGATCTAAAACGCTTATTTTATTCAAATAAATGGAGGGAAATGAAAGTGGAATTAAAAAATAACTATTCAGAATCAGAAATAAACCAGCCACCATCGGTACTTCTTGTTACGTCTCTGTTGTGTCTGGCGTCCCTTTGTTGGGCAGCATTGCTGTTGGCCATTGAATATATTGTTGGGATAGAAATGAGTGGTACAGGCTTTCTTAGCACGTTAATCCCAGCCATGAGTGTTGGTTATTACTTCGGCTACAAGACTGGAGATGTAATGCCATCAAAAACAAGATGGTATGCTGTTTTACTGTGGACTTTAGCAAGTTTGGTAGTGTTCTCTCTTATCTTAATGTCGTTAGATATTTCTCCGTTTTATTTATTATCTGAGCTCGGTGGGGTAAGTATTTTTATTGCTATCATAATGCTAATAACGATTGGCATCGCCTACTTAATTTTAAAAAGTGGTGAGAAAATGGCGATTAGAGTATTACTCAAAGCCAAGGAAAGTCAGTAGATAAAATACAACAAACGATTCAATTAGGATCATGACAAGACGTCAGCCATAATGTGCTGGCGTTTTAGTTTCCTGTTTGTAGGATTTTTTGTCTAAAAGGCAAACCCATTTATTGTGTTGTCGTTTGAGTTAATGGTTTATGCCTTGTGCGCAAGATAGCTTAGCAGGTTTATGTATCGAGAAACGTGTGTATAATTCGCCACGAATTACGATTTATAGATATGAAAGGTAAGTATGGCAGTCCTCGAAATTCTCTCAATTCCTGATCCAAGGCTTAAAGTAAAAGCAGAAAAAGTCACTGATGTATCGACAATACAAACGCTGATAGACGATATGCTAGAAACACTTTACGCAACGGGCAATGGTATCGGTTTAGCTTCAACCCAAGTGGGCAGAAAAGAGGCGGTTGTTGTCATCGATATCTCTGACGAACGCAATGATCCTTTAATCTTGGTTAACCCAGAAGTGGTGAGCGGAGAAAACAAAGCACTTGGTCAAGAAGGGTGCCTATCTGTTCCTGAGTACTACGCAGATGTAGAGCGTTACACGTCAGTTGCTGTTTCTGCACTAGACCGTGATGGCAACCCGATTACAATCGAGAGCGATGAGTTCTTGGCGATTGTGATGCAGCACGAAATTGATCACCTATCTGGTAACTTGTTCATTGATTACCTTTCACCGTTAAAGCAAAAAATGGCGATGAAAAAAGTGAAGAAGTACGTAAAATCGCAAGCTAAGTAATATGAAAGGAAGTAACTCACAACCGCGAGTTACTTCCGTGTAAATCAAGAATAGGACGGTAGGGAGAGCGGTTTATCTCTGCTTTTGGGGGACATAACGCTTTACGACCTTCATAAGCTTCTGAAATGAAGAACAGTCCATATGTGACTCATGAGGGCAGGTGGCGACATGGTTGAGGTTGTCTCGCACCGCTTTCAAACGTTTTATTTGCTCATCAATCTCAAGTGCCTTTTTCGTTAGTAAGTCACGATCGATATATGGCTTTGAAACTTCTGATTGATTCAACATTTCTGCCATTTCGTTAAGCGATATTCCAGCGATACGCCCCAAACTAATTAAATTGAGTGTATTGAGTACCTCTGGTGAATATTGGCGTCTCAATCCATTCCTTCCTATCGAGCGAATTAACCCCAGCTGTTCGTAGTACCTGAGCGTTGAAGTCGGCAATCCTGATTTTCTAACCACTTCTGCAATATCCATATTATTCCCCATTGACTTCAAGTTGGCTTTAAGTTGTAGCATGCAACTAAGACCTTAACAAATCAAAAACATGAGGAGAGAAAAATGCTGCTTTTAATGGGATTGCAAGCGGTGCTAATAGGGATTGGTGCCACTTTGATAATGGATTTATGGGCATGGTTACAAAGGAGAGTGTTTGGTATTCCTTCATTAAACTATGCGTTGGTTGCGCGCTGGGTTTTGTACATGCCCCAAGGAAAGCTTATGCATGCGCCAATTATGGCGTCAGAGGCGATGCCGGGAGAAAAGTCACTGGGCTGGTTTTTTCATTATGCCATCGGCGTTACTTTCGCTTTGGCTCACGTTACTGTTTTTGGTCATCATTGGTTGGTAGAGCCCAGTCTAATGCCCAGCTTAATTACAGGCGTGGTAACGTTGATCTTCCCATTTTTGGTCATTCAACCTTGTCTAGGATTTGGTTTTGCTGCGAGTAAAACCCCAACACCTTGGAAAGCGCGTTTTCTTAGCACATTGGCGCATTTGGGTTATGGTTTGGGTTTATTCATAGCCGGGTTTGCAATCAAAGTTACGAGCCAGTATTTTGCATAGAGAACATGAGCATCATGCAAACGAGTGGTTTTTATCTATGATGCTCAACTCTTGGTTGTTTTTTGCGCTTTGCTCATAGTTGGCCGATATGTTCGAAGTCTGTTGCATTTATCCAAGATGTAAAGTCGGCAGACATTTAACATTGTCTTAACGTCAGAATGGCAAGCGGTTTACCAAGAAAAACTAAAATTATTTGGTTTGACATAAAGAATATTAGGGGTTTCAGATGGCTTCAAAAGTGGCAGGGATATCAATACTGAGTTTATTGGCAGCGCCAGTTGCGATGGGAGAAACAGCCAGTGCTTATGATTTATGTTTGCTAGACAAAATAAAGCAAAGCAAAGGTGAGGAAACCATAAAGAGCATTCGCGGGCAGTGTGAGCTTGACACAGTAACCAGTACAGTGCCCGCTGATCCAGAAATTGAAGAGCCAGAAGAACTTCAGGAAAGCTTGGTCGACAAGCGTTTGGAATCAGAACGAGAAAACGCGTTTGAACCGTTTAGCCTAGTCGCGCATCGCGTTAACTATATTCTTCCGTTTACATACAGTGATCGTGTAAATAAACGCGCGTATGCCGACACCAAATACGGCGATGAACTGCGTAAGGAAGAGGCGGAGTTCCAAATCAGTTTTAAAGTACCAATGAACTATGATGACTTGTTGTTTGATGGCGATGGTCTGTTTTTTGGAATGACTCTTAAATCATTTTGGCAGGTATATACGGGTGCAGCATCTCGTCCATTCCGTGAAACCAATTATCGTCCAGAGCTTTTTTACTACACCCCAACTGACTGGAAACCACTTGATGGTTCGACTTGGTTAGGTTTTGGTATTGAACATGAGTCTAACGGTCAGAGACAGGAGCTATCGCGCAGTTGGAACCGTGTCTATGCCAACGTAACCTTTGCAAAAGACAATTTTGCGGTTTCTATCCAGCCTTGGTGGCGTATACCTGAAGATGAAAAGACATCGCCTAATGATCCCAAAGGTGATGATAACCCGGATATCGAAGACTATATGGGACACTTTGAGCTATCGAGTGCTTACAAGTGGAATGGTTACGAGTTTACCTTTTTAGGTCGCCAGAACTTTCAAACACATAAGGGTTTTGCAGAACTGGGTGTGTCATTTCCGATTTGGGGCAAAGTTCAGGGGTACGCACAATACTCAGCGGGTTATGGTAAGAGCTTGATCGACTATGATCATAATCAGCAGCGGATTGGTGTTGGTATTGCAATCAACGGTGTTTTGTAGTTTTTCGTAGATGGATAGAAATTAACACTGGCAATTGAAATTTCAATATTTAGAATGCGAGGCTGAAATTGATTTCTAACCTAGAGTGATTTTATGCTTCGTGATTACACCTTCGATTGTCTTGTAACTATGCCTCGCCATGAGCTGGAAGAGTTTAGTGCTCGTATGATCAGTAAAATGGTGCCAGAAGACGTGATGAATGAGCTGTTCACTTTTGATCAAGAAGAAGTGGATAGTGAAGACCGCATGTTGTCTGCACGTCTTGATGCAATGCTACGCATGACAGCAATCGCACTGAGTGAAATTCAACAAGCGTTTGATGACTCAGATAACGCAAAGCAAAATAGCGAGCGAATGACGCGATTGGTGCTTTGGCATTTCTACGCGATCTCATTCCGTTTGGAAGAGGCCATCACGCTAGAAACACACTGTGCTCTAGTGGAAAAACTAATCGAAAATGTACCTTCGGATGTTTTTGCGTGGGTAAAAACATTGACGGAGCTGCTACACACTTACGCTGAAATCAACGCGAAAGAGAATCCTCAAGACTAAACGCCTGTCGTTTATCGTTCAGTAAATTAGAAACAAGGCGAGCCATTGGGTTCGCCTTGTTTTTTCGCGTCAGATAAACCTTCGGGTTTGAAATACCAAACAAGCCTAGACTCAGATTTGTTCGTTCACTAGCGAACGGCGTGATTCCTTCTTACACTAAATCAAGGTGTTTGTTGCTAAACAAGCAAATGCATGACTAAGTCGTGTATTATTTTCCACTTAAATGCGGATAATTTATGTCGAAGAACCTTCTGGTTTTTAAATTGGAACCGACTATTGAGCGTGTACGCTTTCCAGCTGAGCTTCATCTATCTAAAGGAAGTGAACGATGGATCCGTTAACGCAAGGTTTATTGGGAGCAGCTTTGCCACTGGCGGTGAGCAACAAGCGAAACCTTGCAGTTGTTGGCGTGTTGGGCGTGGTCTCTGGGATGGCTCCGGATTTAGATGTGCTCATCCGTTCTTCAACTGATCCTTTGCTGTATTTGGAATACCATCGCCAATTTACTCACTCGCTCTTGTTTATCCCGTTTGGTAGTTTCATTTGTGCTTTGGTGTTGTATCCATTGTTCGCAAAAAAGCGAGGACTAAGCTTCCGGCAGAGTTGGTTTTACTGCGCGCTTGGTTATAGTACCCATGCGTTATTAGACGCATGCACCAGTTATGGAACACAGCTTCTATGGCCGATAAGCAACACGCGTTATGCTTGGAACACTATTTCGGTAATCGACCCCGCGTTCACACTCCCTATTTTAATATTGCTTTTGTTTGCTGCACTGAAGCGAAGCCCAAACTATGCCCGCATTGCATTTTTATGGTGTCTGGCTTACCTAAGCCTTGGAATGATCCAACGAGATAGAGCAGAAGCAGCTGGTTGGGAAATCGTCAAAGAGCGACAACACAACGCTATACAATTAAAAGCCAAACCAAGCTTTAGCAATCTTTTGGTTTGGAAACTAATTTATGAAACGGAAGAGAGCTACTATGTAGATGCCGTAAGGGTGGGGCGTTCAATAAAAATTTACCCTGGCGAATCAACTCCAAAGTTAAATATAAAAGAGCAATTTCCGTGGCTAAACCCGCAATCGCAACAAGCAAGAGACATCGAACGTTTCCGTTGGTTTTCAAACGGTTTTGTAGCGACGGATCCGAATAATGAAATGCGAATTGTTGATATGCGTTATTCCATCGTACCAAACCAAATTAATGCGTTATGGGGCATCAATCTATCCCCAAAAGCCAGCGCAGACGCGCACGTTGAATACACTGCTCATCGAGGAAGTACTGCAGAAGATCGCCAAGTTTTTTTCAACATGCTTACGGATTTTGAGTGATGGTTTTACTTTGGATGTCGATGCGGTTTCGTAATAACTATTACGCAGACTGAAAGTCCTTTACTAGGGTTGGCTTGCTAGCGAAGAAAATCTTGCCAAACAGGGACTTGTACTTCCAGCCAAGAGACAAAAGCCGTTTAGCTAAGTTCTTGTTTTCAATGATTGCAACCTCAACACCTTGGTAGTGGTAAGGATTGCTTTTGATGTAGTCGATAAATGCAGTAAGCACGCCTTGCCCGCGAACGGAGGGTGCAAAGTTGACTGCTACAATAGAAAAGCGTTGGCTACCTGCTGGGCAACGGACTAAACAGTGCCCAAGAGGATGAGTAATAGTCTCAGAAAATTCAGGAAAAGGGCGAGACTCAAGCTCTTGAGAAAGCGCATCGTATCGCTGACATAGATAAGAAAATAGTTGTTTCGCTTCGCTGTTCATATCGGTGCCGCTTTTGTGTTGCTTGGTTTGAAGGCATTGATGTCTCAAACATTGTAACCATAGATAGCAACACAAAACGCGGTAAACTTTTTCAGTAATGATTTCCTATTTTTGAAACCTTAATTGTTACAAATGAAGTTGATTGGGTTTTATATGGTAGTTGTGAACGAGTGTTTCTAGTTGAAGGGAGAATACGCTGGTTACTGGATTCTTACTGGAATTCCTTTGTTAAAAGGCGAGCTGCTTGGTTTAATGCCGCTCGTTTAACTGCGAGTGGCATCTTTTGTATTTCGTCACCTTGTACAGCGACGATGGGACATGATGTGGGATCTTCTATCCTAGCTCTTCATGGTCTAAATTATCTCATTAACCACTCAGAGCTAGATTCTTAGTCTCGCCAAGGCTCGCTGGACTGACACAAAAACATCGTTAAACTCCTGTTATTAAATTATTTGGTCCGCCTTTGCTTACTTTTGAACGCTTAACTAGGCGTTACTCCAAGTGCTTAAATTGCAATGCCACAAGTCGCTGATACAACTCACAGCTTTGCATTAATGATTGGTGGTTACCAACATCGACTAACTCGCCATTGTCGAGCACCGCAATTTTATCCGCATGTTGGATAGTCGAAAGACGATGAGCAATAATCAGCGTTGTGCGTCCTTTCATTAGAGCTTCAAGTGCTTGCTGAACGTGATGTTCACTTTCACTATCAAGGGCGCTGGTAGCTTCGTCTAGCAGTAAGATTTTTGGATCTTTTAGAATCGCGCGAGCAATCGCAATGCGCTGCTTTTGTCCGCCTGATAGCCTAACGCCGCGCTCCCCTAAAAAGCTGTGATAGCCTTCGGGAAGCTTCTCAATAAACTCATGGGCATGGGCTTTTTTCGCGGCTTCGATAACTTGTTCATCCGTCGCTTCAGGATTACCGTAGCGAATATTATGGAAAACATCATGGCTAAACAGCGCTGGTTGTTGTGGTACGAGCGCCATTTGACGTCGAAGCTCGTTTGGATCGAACTGTCGAATATCTTCACCACCAAACAACACTTGCCCTTTTTGCGGATCATAAAAGCGTTGCAGCAGTTCGAATAGTGTTGTTTTACCTGCACCAGAAGGGCCGACCAACGCCAACACTTTTCCTTGATCAGCGGTTAGATTTAACTCTTTGATAGCTGGTTGATTTGGGCGAGAAGGGTAGTTGAAACTCACTGAATTAAAGTTAACCTCAGCAGGCATGTCGGCACGGACAGGCAAATGGTTGCTTGGCGCTTTAATATCACTGGCTACTTGAAGGATCTCAATCAGCCGTTCGGTAGCACCTGCGGCTCTTTGCAATTCACCCATGACTTCGGAAATGGTTGCAGTCGATGAGGCAACCATAATGGCATAAAACACAAATGCGGCTAGGTCACCCGCAGACATTTTTCCGTGAATCACATCGCTGCCGCCTACCCAAAGCATGCCTGCAATCGCGCTGAACACAATCACAATAACGCCTGATATCAGGATCGCTCGCTGCTTTACTCTCTGTCTACCTACTTCATAAGCTTTTTCCACCTCGACAGCGAAAGCCGCTCGTTCATGCGACTCTGAGCTAAAACTTTGCACGGTTTTAATATGCTCTATCGCTTCTCCAGCGTAGCTTCCGACATCGGCCATTGAGTCCTGACTTTGGCGAGAGAGCGCACGCACGCGTCGTCCATAAAACAAAATCGGAACCAGAACCAAAGGCACAGAAGCAAGCACAATCAGCGTGAGCTTAACGTTAGTGGCAAACAACATTATGATGGCCCCAAAGCACATCAAAGCGCTACGCATCGCCATCGAGAACGATGAACCAATAATGCTTTGCAGCAATGTGGTATCGGTAGTCAAGCGCGACATAATGTCGCCACTACTGTTGGTCTCAAAATAGCTCGGATGCAGCGTAATCACATGGTTAAACACCGCAAGGCGAATATCCGCACTAACGCGCTCACCTACGGAAGAGACAAGGTAAAAGCGAAAGAAAGTCCCAATGGCAATACACAATGTGACACCGACAATAAACTGAATCGCATTGGTAAGCTCTTGCAGTGATTGCTGAGCAAAGCCTTGATCGATAAGAATGCGCACGCCGTAGCCGACGGATAGCGTTAGGCTGGCTGTTGCGATTAGGGCAACTAAGGCAGCAGCAACACGCCATTTATAAGGTGAAACAAAGGTGTTGAGTTTAAGAAGAATGCTGAGATTTTTGTTATTTTTTCTGCTCATGAGTGACTCACAAAGCGTTTTAGGTACCTGGCATAGTAAGCCAGTTTGGTTGGTGAGACCAGCGAACTACCGCTTTCGGATCAGGAAATTAACTGGGATAACCAATATCGCATGTATATCGAAAATCACTTAAACGTCGAAGAGACTAGAATCAGCTTTTAGTTCGGAGGGTGTTACGCACGGCTTTTGGCGAGTAGCAGGTCGACTTTTCCTTTGGCTGTTTTACTGACCGTTTGCATCAACTGAAAACTTGGTTTTTCGACGCCTGAGTTTTCTATCCCTTCGACCATTAAGAGCCAAAGCTTGGCTGTCATTTGCGCATCGGCTAGTGCACGGTGGAAAACACCGTCGTTGTCGATATTTTTATAGCGAACAAGTTCACCTAGCTTATGTGATGGGGCTTCTTGAATGAGCCGTCTTGCTACCAGTAAGGAGCAAGCAAACTCACCCGAATAACCACAGTTGATTCGTTCAAGCTCTGCATCTAAAAATCGTTTATCGAAGGACGCGTTGTGAGCGACAAGGTTCTCGCCAGCAATGAACTCACTAAATGACGCCATTACCTCTTCGCAGCTTGGTGCCGATCGCAACATATTGTTGGTAATGCCGGTGTAGTTCTCAATGAAAGAACTCACTCTGAAACCGGGATTCATGAGTTGCTGAAAACTATCGACAACCTCGCCATTGACTAACTTTACTGCACCAATTTCTATTGCGCGATCACCTAAAGTAGGAGAGAGACCTGTGGTTTCAAAGTCGAGTACGACCACAGAGTTTGCTTGAGGCATAAAATTTTCCAGCTGAGTAATATTGCGCAAGAGTATTATCGAAAGCGACAGAAAAAGAAAGGCGAACACAATGGTGAATATCTGTCTATCTTTACTCCACAAAGTCAGTGTTCGTCGTCCACTGTTTATGGACAGGTACGTTCTGGCTTACCCATCGCGGCTTGTGCGGTAGCCTTATATTTCAAATGTTTTTCGGCTTTTCGGTTCATTTCAACTAAGTATTGCTTTTCGATGTAAGGTGCTGATTATAAATTGATTTCATAAAACAACTTCGGCATCATTCACTGCTTGATTTTGAGGATGATTATCATCACGGCAAAAAATTAGAACAACTTATAATGCGAGGCTAGGGAACGATGGAACCAATGAAAAATCACTATTTAGAGATACCTGAAGAAAGAAAATTGCGTATTTTTCGTGAAGAAGACGAACGTTTCTATAGTTTTTGGGAAAAAATGCTTGATGAAAAACAATCTTTTTATCAGCAACCTCTCAAAAGAATGAAAGGCGATGCTTGGCATTCGCTCCACTCATTCTTCACTGCTTCAAAATATGGACAACATCAGGCCTCGCCAGCTTATATAAAAAGAGCACTTGAGTTACTGAATAACGTCTACTTGCTGGCCAATCATTCAGACCAAGTTGTTGAATTCTCCGTTGGGCACCGACATTTTTCGGAAGTAGGTAACCGTTCTGTTGCAGGAGGAACAATGGATGCATGGTTGGATGAAATCTATTTAGCGATGGCAGCGAGAGATTGGCACTGCGTAGAGCTGATGACCATCATGGATGTGTCGTTAGTGCGTTTAAAAGATCCTTTCGATGTTGCGTTGGTCGAGTTCGTTAACGGTGTATTTAGCAATTCATCAGCATTACCTGAGTTATTGCAAACTGTGATGGAGAAATCTTCTCCGCAATACTTAGAATCAACCAGAGTGCCATATGTACACTCTTTGTTTATTCCATTTGTGAATGTGTTTGTTGCCATTATCGATGGCGATGAGGCGCATTATCAACAAGCACTGAGAGATGCGTTAGAGGCGCATTACCAGTTCTACATGAATGAAGATGTTCGTTATTCGCCAAAAGGGAATGTTTCTTTGAAACTGATTGGTCTTGCTGCATTGGCATACGATAAGTATGGCTGGACAATTCCAGAAACCGCATATTTGCCAAAGTGGCTCGTTTACGGTGAGCATGATCTCTGTTCTAAATAAATCATTAGTAGAACACCTTATGTAGTGTCTGCGGCAATGCCGTTCGATGAAAGGTTGGCGCAGCTGCGGGCTCTGTTTGAGCGAACAAAACAAATCTACAAGATCATTGATGAGTTCCCATCTTTGGCGGTAAGACCAACCCAGCCTCAAGCAAATATGTTGCACCTTATCCTGCCATTTAGCTGCGAAGAGTTGAAAGAACTCCAACACACGTTTGCCACGGAAAAGGGCATTTGGTTTGGTAACCCGCAAGTCACGGCACATCCAAATCAATCGATTGTTGAATGGTATATTGGTGACTACCTGCTCAATCTTGGTGATGACGAATTAAGGTCGTTTTTCAATCAGTTACTCGGTAAGAAGGCATAAACTTATCAATATGCGAGCTTACTAACACGCCATACGCGACACTTCATGTATTCTTAATTGAAGCGAAGAAGAGGATTTATAAATGTCAAAAAGCTCCAAGCTTCACAATGAAGACAAACTGGTTAAGAAGGCACTAGAGATTGGTGGGAAGATGGCGAAGCTACAAGGCTTTGACCTTCCTCAGTCACCACAACCTCTGAGAGTAAAAGCGATTTACCTATTCTTGGTCGACGCCAAACAGATCACGCCACTACCGGAAAGCAAGCTAGACGGCGCAAGCATCAAACACCGGCTGGCAGTATGGATACACAGTGCGTTGCCAGACAACGACCCTCTAAAGTAAAAACCTCAAGAAGTTACATAGGTCATTAATTCACAAGGCGAGCCAGGTGGTTCGCCTTGTCTGATCTTGGCAAGTGCACCGAGGCCTTCTAATGTTTCGTTATCATTGATTTACAAAACAGCATCAAAAGGGCTAAAGATAAAGCCAGAGAAGCGCTACAATGCTCGCGTTGCAAGAGTGCAACCAAGAATACTCATTTACAGAAGCCTTGAAGTAACCATACATGTCTAAAGATTTCGAATTCACTACAGAATACACACTCGACAAGCCATTTTTTGCTGAGTGTTATGATCAAACTAGCCAGCCAGTTAAGTTCCCGCAAGCGTATTTGAAAGGGATCCTCTTTCTAATTTTTGGTGTGGTTTTATTGGAGTTTGAACTGCTACCTAACGGTTACGTCGGTTGGTTCTTTATCGTATTGAGTGTGATTGAAGCGTGCAGCGTTTACTTCAAAAGAACTTGGTGGCTGTGGCGTCAAACCATCAGCTCAAGCCGCGGCAGTAAAGTGGTGTTTGAAGTGAATGCAGATGGCGTGCGCTACAAAAGCGGTAAAGTTGACCGCAGCCTCGCTTGGAATGAAATCGACCAACTCGAACAAACTGATTTGGGCTTTATCCTTCACCTTGGTAAACAACGCCAATACATCAGCAAATCTTGCTTAAATGAAGAAGCGATCACGTTTATGGTAGAGCAGCACGCGGCATCAAAAGAGAGCTAACAAAAAAAGCGAGTCCGTGGGTTTGCTTTTTTGATCTTAGGGTTTGATGCTTATGGGGTAGCTCTGATTCAGACTCAAAATCTGAACCACTACACTCGGTGTTTCTGGTTGCGTCTTTCCAGTATATGGACTCCTTAAGTGTGCTGCGGAGTTAGTGTGTAAACTGAACCAAAAAAGTGACAATGAGATAGTTTATTGTGAGCCTACAGTGATGACGCCAACTTCTAAAGCATTTTTGCTCGATTACTATGTTCGGCAAAGGTTTGACATTCGTTAGTTTGTTGGATTTTCCCTAATAAAGTTCATGTGGCCAGTGTTGGACTTATGCGTCTAAAGGTAACTTCTATGCGGAAGAAACTTATTCGATTTGAGGGGGCTATCCATGGAATTGCGATTCGAGCCCCATGGGAGGCGTTCGAAGTTTTAGGGAAAGTAGCCTATGAGAATGGAGTGTACAGCGAGAATCGAACCTACATCATCATCAGCTTGGAAGGGGGCGCAGTTCGGGTTTTGTAAGAGCTATTTCCCATTAAATCTATTTAATGTCAATTGTTTAAGTTACTTTTCCAACAGAAATCCAAAAACAGTTGAAACTGTAAACCTACATTTTGGATCCTAATCACGAATTTGAAAATAGTGAAAAATTCATTATTTTCAAATTCGTTTTGATAAATCGCGCCCCGATTTGGTTAGAAAGTTTCATCTAAAAAGTGCTTAATAAGAATCCCATTTAGCGGCGTTATGTCAATGTCACCAGTTAACTTATGAGGTGATGAGTTCACCTCTAACTAAGCAATCACGTTACTATGCCATTGCAATGGTTAGGTTAACTTAGCAACGATATCGCTTGTTTAGATACTCTGACTAGTCGTCCAATGGTTCTTTCGAAAACCCATCTAATGAATCGGGCGGATAGATCCTCAATGATGGTCCCATAGTGACCGGCAAAAACAAGCATATGGCCTAATAAGCCTTTTAGTTGCTCTTCATTGCGCTTAGATGATTTAGCAACGGCTTCTAGCTTTCTTGAAAGCCAATCATAAAAGGTCAAGCCAGCAATCACGCCTGCTTGAATCGTTACCGTTGACAAAAGAGCCACATCTTTCAAATAGGTGATAAGTGCGCCCTGTATTCTATCTGCCCAATACTCCGAAAAAGAAGCTTGATTTCGTTGCTCATACTTTAGACGGATAGGGGTAAATAAGTGGTCATTCGATTTCCTCTTCAACGCTCCCCAAGAATCCGAGGAAGCAGTGTTTAAGTAACCCGGATTTTTGTTTCTTGCCATCAAATGGGCTGATATGCTTAATCCAGTGCCAGAGTCCAAGCGGTACTCGCCTGTTGAGATTGGAGCATGAATAAATGGCCAAAGCGGTATTTTTGGTACAGGATCAGCACCATGCGTACATCGATAAACACCATCGTTTAGCTTTTCCGATGAGCGTGCGTATGCTTCCAGACCAACTCTAGGAGCGCCAAAGGTGTATAAGGTGGTTCTGACCTTCATCTCACTACGCACCCAATCAGCGCAAAGTGATGCGAGCGCTCCACCTAAGCTGTGCCCAACGCAATGTATACGTTTTGGTTTAGGATTCATCTGCATAATATACTGCTTCAACTTGGGGCTAAGACTTTGAAAACAATTGTTGAAACCAGCATGAGCGGGCGAACCGTTTGGTGATCCTTTCACCCCTATATTCGCATTTGTGATCCAATCATTAGCATTTTGTGTTCCTCGAATTGAAATGACAATTTCATTCTCAAATGTAGAACCTTTACCAGTGCCAACCACTGCAAACGCCTCTGAAGTTCTCATCAAGCCAGGGATAACTTTACGCAATACCGGTACATTGGATAAACCCGCTACACCGCCTGTAAAACCATCAAATACATCGTTTTCAGAAAAAGAAAAGTGATTTGAAAAACTGTTTTTGCCCGGCATGATAAAACGGCCATTATTTTCATAAGCTTTGTAAGGAATATCCGCTATTTCTGAAGCCATTTTTGGTGTTAACTTTGCCATTACGTGTCCTTATTTAGTAATATTTTTTCAGAAAATCCTTTCAAATCACACCTACTAATAATTTCAAGATCGAGGCCATTCTCAACAAATTTATTTTTAAAAAAGTAACGATATTCGTCCGAATTAATCTCACAACTTAAATCAAGAAGATTATCTGAAATAAATTCATAGGGTTTCACGTCAGAAAAGCGAGCCTCTAGTAAGTAGTATTTTTTGCCATCTACAAAAATGTAAATACCAATGTAGCTAGAGGATTCATGAAGGGCAGGTTCTTTAAACGTCTGATAGTGGTATGTAGGTTCGAAATGAAAATAACCATTTTCTGACGTAATTGTCTCGGTAATATAACGGTTTTTAGAAAAAGCCGTGTGTAGATAAACTACCTCGCTAGTAAACGCTTTCCCGTCTAAGTATAAGCGACCAGTGATCTCTGAGCTAAGTATGTATTGAAACTTTTTTGATTTGAAGAAATTAAACATATCTGCGTTACAACCTGTTGAGAGCAATAATATTGTGGCACTCATAAGGGAAACCAGTATTTTAGTCATTTGTTTGCCAATATTGTACATAGGTCAACCCATATCCACGCGTGAGACGATACTATGTCCTAATGCTCTCAAGTGCTAGCCTAGAACCGCCCCAATTCTCAAAAATAAGTCATGTCAAAGCTTATATCTAGGCATACTTTAAAAAATAATGTAAATGACATGTCTATTACTTTCATGGGTTAAACATAAGTAGACTCCCTCTGGCAAAAAATACCGAGCTATTCGTTAAAGTACTTATCCACGTCCATTTCGTAAGCTTGCATACTCATTGTCTCGTTCTGAATTCTTATCATGAAGATCAGTTAACAATAGCCACCGCGAAAATGGTTGTTTTTTTATAACCGATAAAACATGGCGCCATCTCAACTTTTTTCAGCACCATTGCTATATCACAGCGAAAATACCTCGAGTTCACTATAAAGCTCATCTATGTGCCTGGGCAGGTTGGAGTGGTGTCAAAGATGAGCTTCCGAAAGCGGATGTTACTCTCGACTGGTTCCATGTAGTGTATTTATTTACACGAGCTGTTGATGACGCTCGAAAAACAATGACATGCAAAAAGCTCTTCGTTGGGCGGTGTTAAAGGATGCTGAGAGTCCGATGACAGATAGGCAAGTACAAGCTTTAGTTGACTAGAGCCAGTAAGAAAAGTCCTAACAACCTTAGAAAAGCACTCAGAGAGAATACTTCGACGTTGGAGCTCGACCTATGCTAATACTGAGAATTTTGACTGACCGAGGCACTGAATACTGTGGCCGTGTTGAACAGCATGATTACCAACTCTACCTAGCTATCAATGAAATCGACCAACTCGAACAAACTGATTTGGGCTTTATCCTTCACCTTGGTAAACAACGCCAATACATCAGCAAATCTTGCTTAAGCGAAGAAGTGATCGCGTTTATGGTAGAGCGGCACGCGGCATCAAAAGCGAGCTAACCAACTCACATCAAGCTGGAATGAGCGATCGAAAAAGTAGGTGATATATGATCGAACATTGTAACAAGTATATGGTCGATTCTGAATCAATGGGGTTTGATGTAGAAAGCTAATAAGGTTTAGAGGTTTCTCTTTCGGACATACTGCTTCGGTGTCATGCGCGCAATCTGCTTACACTCTCTAGTCATGTGTGCTTGATCGGAAAAACCTTGCTCCAGCGCCAACTCCGATAAAGTAAGATCGGGTTGCGCTCGGAGTTGCTCTAAAGTGTGCTTCACTCGTTTAATGCGTTGGTAATGTTTAGGAGTAATCCCCAACCATTTCTGAAAATTGCGCTCTCTCTGGCGCTGACTGATGGTCCCTGTCGGTTGGTCAATAATGTGGCCGACATACTGCGGTTCATATTCCTCAATCAGTGTTTGAACCCAGCGATATAACGTAGAAATCCTTGCATATGGCGAACGCGCTGTTTGCAGAGACTCAAATGTTGCTAGTGCAGAAGAAGCCAAAGGGTGGTCGTCTTGAATCCGCAATAGCTGTTCTAGACGTTTACCAAATAGTTGATAACCAACAGCAGGATGAAAGCGTACGCCAGTCATCACCGCGCCTGGCGGTAGGCAGACCTGATGTGCCAGAATGCTTATAGGCAGTAGGACAACCCCTGGTGTTTGCCACTCACCATCCATTTGTACTTCATTCTGTAAAATGAATACCACACCTGTACCAGCATCACTGAGTAATTGTTTACGTACGGCTTGCGTCGTATCAGGTTTGACGGATGCTGACCAAATGGCTTGAACATAGCCAGCTAAAGCCTTTTGAGGTTTTAAAATATCAAATTCTAAGTTCAAATGAATCATCCTATTTAACCTCAACTTAAAATGAGATAGTGATACACATGTACTTTTCATCATATTAAGTTGAGGTATAAGCAGTGACTTATAAGTAAAAACTGTCAGATAGAATTATCTAGGCTTATAGTCTCCAACCTTTGGCTTAAATGCCTTAACTATTCGGTTCCAACTATTGATCGCGTTGATCGCAATTGTTAGGTTGACCATAGCTTCTTCTCCGAAGGTATTCAAGGTCAGCTGATAGGTATCATCATCTACTGGTAGGCCAGCAGTTAGTAATTCAGCCCAGCCTAGTGCAACGTGTTCTGCATCGCTGTAGAATGGCATATCTCTCCATGCACTAAGCCCCCATATGCGTTCCGGCTTTTCACCTAACTTAAGCGCATCTTTACTATGCATGTCGATACAAAATGCACATTGATTGATTTGCGATATGCGTAACTTAACCAGTTCCCATATGATCATGTTCATGGTTTCTGATTGGCTAAATTGTTCATGGAAGTAAGCTTCCTGAGCGTACAGGATTTCTATTGCCTTTGGCGCTACTTCAATATAGTTGAGTCGTTTTTTCATGGTCATTCTCCTTTGTTTTTTACATAGTAAAAAACGCTCTTAGCAAAAGATTGAAGATTTTCGACATGCACTCAATAAAGTTAGATAAAAGAGTGAACGACGAAAGCGAAAAAGTGTACCTATTGGAAACCAAGAAAACTCATGCCAATTAACAAAGTATTGCGCATAAATAATGCGACTTAAGGTTGGCGTCTATTTTTACTCCACCACCTTCCGTAAACGAGCAAAAGGTGCTGAGTTACCTATATACACACCAGCCGCAACGATAAAGACGCCTAAAACATTTTCCCATTGAGCCTGCTCACCAGAAATGAACGAAATCAGTAGAGTGAATACCGGCATAATATTAAATAATGGAGACATCTTATCTGGACCAAGAACGATAGCGCCTTTCATCCAAAAGTAATAAGCAATCAAAGTTCCAAACAGGCTCATGTAAGCTATTAATGCTAGGTCTTTAAATGTTATGGCATTTAAGCTACGGCTAAAGTCGCCGTGGTACATCGCTATAGCGACCATTTGAATGGCACCAATACTTAACACCCAACGTAACTGCTGAGTTACTGGGATATGAGATGTTAAACGCTTCGCTAGAATTGTGTATAAACACCCACTAATTAAAGCAAATAACATGTATAGATCACCAATATTACTATTGCTGCTAATAGAATGAATATTTCCCCCTGTAATGACGATTACCACTCCACAAAAACTGATTAGTGCACCTAAAATAGTTTTAACCGAAATGGAAGTCTTGAGAATAACGCCCGACAACAAGATAGTGACAAGTGGTAGGTTTGCCTGAACAACCGCTGCGTTAACTGGGGTAGTAAAGCTCATTGCAGAGAAAATAGAGAAGTTTTGGATAGTTACACCCACGGTTGCTATAACAAACAACGACAACATACTTTTTCGTGTGAGCTTAGCTCCATATGGAGAGCGTTTAGTTCCTCTTATCAGTAAGAGTATTAAAGCTGCAACGGAAAATCGTAACGTCGCTGAATCCAAAGGAGAGACATCGCTATTAATAGCTTTTATTACGTTAAAGTTACTAGACCAAAAAAAGATAGCGACAACAACACCGCACCAAATTGATAAATGCTTAGACATAGATCTTCCTGATAAAAATTAACTTGACGCGATAATGCTATATATTTCATATTTGATTTTTAATAGCCAAATTTAAGAGGGTTAATCCCAAATATGGAACGTCACTCTTTGGATGACCTTTTGTTATTCGTTTCTGTTGCTCGCTATCAAAGCCTAACACAAGCATCTGAGCGTCTTAATGTCCCGTTAGCCACGCTAAGCCGGAAGTTAAAAAGGCTGGAAATAAACTTAAATTGCAGACTATTTAACCGCAGTGCACACCACTTTGCGTTAACAACTGATGGCGAAAAATATTATCAACTCTGTGAGCCGTTACTTCTTAGCTTAAATAATGTGACATCGAGAATTGCGACTGAGCGTCAGTCTTTAAGCGGAACGATCAAAATATCAGCGCCAATTAACATGACACAGATGTGGTTAAAGCGGTGCGTTTATGAATTTGCAGAGCAACATCCGAAGATATGTATCGATTTAGATGTACAGAATGAAAAAATCAATCTTGTATCTAACCGTGTCGATGTTAGTTTTCGTCTTGGTGATCTTATTGAACAAGACTGGATTGCTCAGAAATTATGGTCGATTCCATTTGCGCTTTGTGCATCACGAAGCTATTTAGAACAACACCAACCGATTACCCATCCTGAACAACTTGTGCATCATCGCCTAATTACGGTAAACAACGACAGCCAATGGAAATTAGTTAATCAAATCACCAATGAAACATTTGATCATCCGCTAAAGTTTCAATTCACTTCAAATGATGTACTACTAGTTAGAGACGCTGTCATCCATGGTTTAGGAATTGCGTGGATTCCAACCTATTACTTGCATGAGCTAAATCTTGATCAACATAACCTGCTGCCTTTGTTGCCAGAATGGCAATGCTCGGGTAAAGAAGTATTCATTATGTATCGAGACCGCGATAAAAGGCCTGCAAGAGTTGATGCATTTATTGAACATGTCTTAAATTGGAAAAATCGCATTCAAATGTTTGCTTGAAAGAGGTTTATCACATTGTGCTGTGCCGGTAACCTCAATTGAAGCTTCATGACTCTGCTTCAATTGAGTTCATTTATTTAACCTCTAAAAGAATCATGAATACATAGGCAGTTAATGGGATTCGAGTTTACCAGTGATTCGGTCAGCTAAAACTCAAGCTAAGTAGAAAGTATTTGCAGTTGTATTTGCCTCTGAAAATCGTTTAGAGCTTTCTCATCCGCGAGGTTCTATAAGAAATTATTAAGGATATATTTGTGTGTGATTTCGTGAAAAAAATTATTGTAGGTTTACTTTTAAGTGCTTCGTCTTTTGTTTCCTTAAGTCAATATGTTCCAGCAATGAATGATAAGAACGGTTATGTAGAACCATTTCAAATGTTTGATAATGTCTATTATGTAGGAGACAAGTGGGTCTCATCATATGCCATTGCTACAGACGACGGACTCGTTATCATTGATACGCTTGACTTCCCTTACTCTGAGTGGATACCTATCAACCTAGAGAAGCTAGGGCTAAAAGATAAGCCAATAACGCACATATTGGTAACTCATGGGCATTCTGACCACGTTGGAGGCGCCCAGTTACTTCAAGAGAAGTATGGTTCCAAAGTCGTGATGACCAAAAGCGCTCATGAACTATCTATACAGCAATCAAACAAAAGCGAAGGTGAGAACAAGTTCCTTCCTCCAAATTTAGACATAGAGATAAAAAGCGATAGCTCTATGGTTATTGGTGGACATGAGTTTAAGTTCTATCTCACACCTGGCCACACGGAAGGTGATTATTCCTTAGACTTCACTGTTGAAGATAATGGCGAACAATATCGTGCTTTTATCGTTGGTGGGCATAGCGTAAGTAGCAATGATCCAGAAGTTATTGGCCAGTTCCTGACTAGCATGGAGAAAATTAGAAAAATTTCACTACAGGCACCTATTGTGAACGTTAACCTTTCGAACCATCCACATAAAAATTTCCTTTTTGAAAATAGGAAGAAGCTCGGCACAAGCGGTAACCCGTTTATCAGTGAGGCAAACTTCTTCATGTTCCTTAAGCAACAAGAAGATTTAGCTAAGGGAAAACTAGAAGAACTATAATACCGTGGTATACAAGCAGCCTTCTTTATTAGGTTAGAGATTTGCTCTTGAGTTATAGCTAAGGCTTTAATAAGTTGCTCAATCAAGATTCGACACTTGTGGTAGCTATATTATTTGTAGGTTCTAGTGACAAAGGCGCTGTGCGTAAACATTCGTATTGTGTGCCTTACACATTTGCAAGGCGTTATGTGCTTTCTAGAAAAGTCTCAAAATAGCGTACAATTAGCGTTTTGACACAGCGGAAATCATCATGGCCAAAACTGTTCAGCAGCAAATCGGAAACATTGCTCTAGTCGTTGAAAATTACGACGATGCTATCGAATTCTATACTCAAAAACTTCAATTCACTCTGGTTGAAGATACCAACCTAGGTGGTGGTAAACGCTGGGTTCAAGTTTCTCCTCCAAACTCCAATGGTACAAACCTACTTTTAGCTCAAGCGAGTACACCGGAGCAAACGCATGCAGTAGGAAATCAAACAGGTGGTCGTGTTTTCCTGTTTCTGCAAACTAATGATTTTTGGCGTGACTACGAGTTGATGAAGAAAAATGGTGTTGTATTTAATGAAGAGCCTCGTGTGGAAGAATACGGGACAGTGGTGGTGTTCCAAGATCTCTATGGTAATAAATGGGACTTACTGCAACTGAACTAGAAACTACATAGCACCTGCATAGCATAGTGTTCATGAGGAGTTTCCAACAAGCCTTTAAGGCTCTGAGATATTAGTGCTAATTCAAAGGTTCTCAGAAGTTACTGTATTTCTAAATCACTTTTGTGCAAACAATAACTAGCCATCATTCCTTCTCGATGTATCAACAAGTGTTAGGGCGGCACACCAAAAACAAAAAGGCGAACCAAACGGTTCGCCTTTGTCGATTTAGAGGCTACAAAAATTAATCTTCGTAGTTATCGATGCTTGGGCATGAACAGATTAGGTTACGGTCGCCGTATACGTTATCTACGCGGTTTACCGTTGGCCAGTACTTCCAAGATTTGGTCGCTTTAGACGGGAAGCAGCCAATCTCGCGAGAGTAAGGGCGGTCCCAATCTTCAGCTGAAAGATCAACTTGTGTGTGTGGCGCGTTAACAAGTGGGTTGTTATCCAGTGGCCATTCACCGTTTTTCACTTTCTCCATTTCTTCGCGGATAGCGATCATCGCATCACAGAAGCGGTCCAGCTCTTCTAGATCTTCCGATTCCGTTGGCTCAACCATTAGCGTGCCCGCTACAGGGAACGACATAGTTGGCGCGTGGAAACCGTAGTCCATTAGACGCTTCGCGATGTCTTCTTCGCTGATACCTGTTTCTTCTTTCAGCGGACGAATGTCGATAATACATTCGTGCGCTACGCGGCCATTTTTGCCACGGTAAAGAACAGGGTAGTGTTGGCGAAGTGTTTCCATCACGTAGTTTGCGTTCAGAATTGCTACTTTTGTTGCATCTGTTAGGCCAGGTTCGCCCATCATTGCGATGTAAGCCCAAGAGATAGGTAGGATAGAAGCGCTACCCATATCTGCTGCTGATACTGCGAAATCTGCGCCTTCTACACCGTCTTCAATATGCCCTGGTAAGAAAGGAGCTAGGTGAGATTTCACACCGATAGGACCCATACCCGGACCGCCACCACCGTGCGGGATGCAGAAGGTTTTGTGTAGGTTTAGGTGAGAAACGTCTGAACCGATGAAGCCTGGTGATGTTAGACCAACCTGCGCGTTCATGTTAGCGCCGTCTAGGTAAACCTGACCGCCAGCGGCATGAACCATTTCACACACTTCTTTCACTTTCTCTTCGTAAACGCCGTGCGTAGAAGGGTAAGTGATCATAATGCTTGATAGGTTGTCTTTGTGTTTCTCGATTTTCGCTGCTAGGTCGTCGATGTCGATGTTGCCTTCTTCATCACACTTAACCACAACCACTTTCATTGACACCATAGATGCTGTCGCAGGGTTAGTACCGTGCGCAGAGCTTGGGATCAAACATACGTTGCGGTGACCTTCGCCACGGCTTTCGTGGTAGCGTTGAATCGCGATAAGACCTGCGTACTCACCCGATGCACCAGAGTTTGGTTGTAGTGAGAATGCGTCATAGCCAGTGATTTCACATAGCTTTTCTTTAAGATCTTTTGCGAGTGCTGCGTAACCAGCTGCTTGTTCTGCTGGTGCGAACGGGTGGATCGAACCAAACTCAGGCCAAGTTACTGGAATCATCTCTGCTGCTGCGTTCAGCTTCATCGTACAGCTGCCCAGTGGGATCATGCCGTGCGTGAGTGAGAAGTCTTTGTTCTCTAGCTGTTTTAGGTAACGCATCATCTGTGTTTCGCTGTGGTGCGTGTTAAACACAGGGTGTGTTAGATATTCTGTTGTGCGGCGCAATGCTTCTGGAATGGCTGCAAACTCGTTGCCTGCGATTTCAGTTGATAGTGCTGCGACTTCTTCTTTCACACCGAATACTGCGAATAGGGCTTCTACATCTGCCACGGTTGTGGTTTCGTCGAAGCTCACACCTAGCTGAGTACCCAACTTACGTAGGTTGATGTCTGCGGCTAGTGCTTTCGCGTATAGGTCTTCAGTTTGTGCACCTGTGTTGATAGTGATGGTGTCGAAGAAGCTGTTGTGAGCAAGCTCGAAGCCGCCTTTAGTTAGGCCAGCGGCTAGGATGGCTGTCATGTGGTGCGTACGACGAGCAATCGTGCGTAGACCTTCTGCGCCGTGGTAAACCGTGTAGAAAGACGCCATGTTCGCTAGCAGTGCTTGAGCAGTACAGATGTTTGAAGTCGCTTTTTCACGACGGATGTGCTGTTCACGCGTTTGCATTGCCATACGCAGTGCTTGGTTACCGTTGGTATCGATAGAAACACCGATAACACGCCCAGGCATTGTACGCTTGTGCTTATCACGAGTTGCCATGAAAGCAGCGTGTGGACCGCCGTAACCCATCGGCACGCCAAAACGTTGTGCTGAACCGATTGCTACGTCTGCGCCCATTTCACCTGCAGGTTTAAGTAGGGTAGAAGCAAGAAGGTCCGTTGCTACAGTCACTAGTGTTTTGTTTGCTTGCGCTTTAGCGATGATGTCCGTTAGGTCACGAACTTCACCTGTTGTACTTGGGTATTGAACTAGTGCACCGAACACGTCTTGCTCTGGTAGTGATTCTAAAGAACCAACCAAGACTTCAAAGCCGATGAATTTCGCACGAGTTTTTACCACTTCGATGGTTTGTGGGTGAACGTCGTCAGCAACGAAGAATACGTTGCTCTTGCTTTTACCCGCACGCTTACAAAGTGTCATCGCTTCTGCTGCTGCCGTTGCTTCATCGAGCAATGACGCGTTCGCGATTTCCATACCAGTAAGATCCATCACCATTTGTTGGTAGTTTAGAAGTGCTTCTAAACGACCTTGTGAGATTTCTGGTTGGTAAGGGGTGTAAGCAGTGTACCAGCCCGGGTTTTCCATCACGTTGCGTAGAATCACGTTCGGCGTGAAGGTGTTGTAGTAACCCTGACCAATGAATGTACGTTTAACTTGGTTCTGATCGGCGAACTTACGCATTGCTGCCAGCATGTCTGCTTCGCTTTTCGCTTCTGCCAAGCTCATTGGTTGCTCTAGGCGAATTTGTGCTGGTACGGTTTCGTCGATAAGCGAATCTAGGCTAACTGCGTTGATCGCTTCCAACATTTTCTGTTGGTCAGATTTGTTTGGTCCATTGTGGCGAGCAACGAACTCGTTTTGTGTGCTGAGGCTTTGAAGTAATTCAGTCATTGTCCTTTACCTACTCCTTGGTTCGGGTAACGGATTTGCGTTACTGATAAATTAAATTATACGTCCGAACCTAGAAAAAAAGCTGTTCTCTAAACAGGCTAGGGAACAGCTTTCGTCACATCCTAATTACTCTTCTTCGATAGAGTTTAGGTATTCGTCTGCGTCTTTCAGGTTATCTAGTTCAGATACATCAGACATCTTCACTTTTACGATCCAGCCACCTTCGTACGGCTCTTCGTTAATTAGCTCTGGGCTGTCTTCTAGTTCTTCATTGATTTCTACGATTTCACCAGTGATTGGTGCGTAGATGTCTGACGCTGCTTTTACAGATTCAACGAGAGAGAAGCTTTCACCTTCTTCAACTTCGTCTTCTACGTCTGGTAGGTCAACGAATACCACGTCACCTAGCATTTCTTGTGCATGCTCAGAAATACCAATTGTTACTGTGCCGTCACCGTTGTCACGTACCCACTCGTGGCTATCTGCAAACTTCAGTGTTTTGTCCATTGCTTAATCTCCGCATAACTTGTCAGGAATTATTATGATTTCAAAAAAATCGTTTACTGGTATAGAGGAAAGCGACTGCAAAGTTCTTTTACTTCTTTGCGAACGCGTTTTTCAACTTCTGCGTCACCTTCAGGGTTGTTCACTAAACCGTCCAGTACGTCACCAATCCAATTACCGATGAGTTTGAATTCTTCAGCGCCAAAGCCGCGGCTTGTACCCGCAGGCGTTCCTAAACGGATGCCCGATGTAATCATAGGCTTCTCTGTATCGAATGGGATGCCATTTTTGTTACATGTGATCCCAGCACGCTCTAGAGCTTCTTCTGCTTTATTGCCTTTCAACCCTTTCGGACGAAGGTCAACCAGCATTAGGTGCGTGTCTGTGCCACCAGTTACGATGTCGCAACCGCGAGTTTGCAATACTTCCGCTAGGACTTTTGCGTTATTGATCACCGAATCAATATAAGTTTTAAATTCAGGGCCAAGCGCTTCACCAAATGCGACCGCTTTGGCTGCGATAACGTGCATCAGTGGGCCACCTTGTAGGCCAGGGAATACGGCTGAGTTGATTTTCTTAATGATGTCTTCGTGGTTAGTAAGAATCATACCGCCGCGAGGGCCACGCAATGTTTTGTGTGTTGTAGTCGTAACAACGTGTGCGTGTGGCAGTGGGCTAGGGTGTGCGCCTGTTGCGATAAGACCAGCGATGTGCGCCATGTCGACCATAAGAATTGCATTTACTTCGTCTGCGATTTCACGGAATTTTGCAAAGTCGATAGTACGTGGAATAGCGCTACCACCTGCGATGATCATTTTAGGTTGGTGCTCAAGTGCTAGCTCACGAACATCTTCGTAGTTAATTTCTAGTGTTTCGCGATCAACACCGTATTGAACTGCATTAAACCATTTACCAGAAAGTGCAGGGCGTGCGCCGTGCGTCAGGTGACCACCTGCGTCTAAAGACATACCAAGAATGGTGTCACCAGGTTGAAGCAGTGCCAGCTTTACTGCGCCGTTTGCTTGTGCGCCTGAGTGTGGTTGAACGTTTGCGTATTCACAATTGAAAAGTTTTTTTGCGCGTTCGATAGCAATGGCTTCCACAGTATCTACGTGCTCACAACCACCATAGTAACGACGACCTGGGTAACCTTCAGCGTATTTGTTTGTTAGGCATGTGCCTTGAGCTTGCATTACCGCTTTAGAAACAATGTTCTCAGAAGCGATAAGTTCGATTTGTTCGTTTTGGCGAGCGGATTCCGCTTGAATTCCAGCAAAGACAGCATCATCTGTCGCAGAGAGGTTGGTAGAGAAAAAGTTTTCCAAGCTGTGGTTAGGGTAACTCTTATTCATGGTAGTTGACCTTCCAAATCTGAAAATGAACCCGCAATAGATGAGTTATGATTTGCGGTTGTGGTTCATTTGTCCTCAAAAACAGCTGAACTGCGTAGCAGAACAGAGTGAACATCCGGCCCTAAATTTGGGCAAAAACTCCGTTGGATTGCGTGTTTCCTTTACCAATCTCTTACGGAAATATGCATCTCTACATCTAACAAGTTGGTAACATAGCGCCTGTGACGGGAACAATCAACCAAAAATTTCCTATAGGAAACAAGATTTCAAAATTTGTTAACAAGAGCACGCTTTAATTCACTTGGTGGACTTCTATCCACTATGTGCTTCATGCACAATGCGAGTAAGACAAAAAATATGGATATCTATAGAGGGATTTATGGCAGAAAGTATTTACGATGAATACCCATCGATGACGTTGGCAAAAGAGCAACATGACCAAAATATCGAGCCGTTAAAACTGGGCCAGCGTATTAAGGATATCCGCTCGAAACTCGGTATCACATTAGAAGAAGCGAGTCAGCGAACCGGACTTGCTCGATCCACACTGAGCAAAATAGAAAATGAGCAGATCTCCCCGACGTTTCAAGCGATGCAAAAATTGGCACTAGGCTTACAAATTGACATGCCACAACTCTTTGAGCCACCTAGAAAAAAGGTAGCGACAGGGCGCAGGGATGTTACCAAGAAGAATGAAGGTAAGCCACACCCAACACAAACCTATGAACATGAACTGCTCGCGACACAACTTTCCAATAAGAAAATGATGCCGTTTAAGAGCCAAATTCGAGCTCGTAGTTTTGATGAATATAAAGATTGGGTTCGTCATGATGGCGAAGAATTTCTGCTTATCTTATCTGGTGAGGTCATGTTCTATTCTGAGTTTTACGAACCTGTTGTTTTAAGCGAGGGAGACAGCGTTTATTACGATGCAAATATGGGACATATGTTGACCAGTGTTAGCGAAGAAGATGCGCTCATTTTGTGGGTGACAGCCAAATAGTGATAAATACTTGTAAATTTCCTATAGTGAAAGCAAACGATTGCTGTTGGTGGTCGTTATGATGAAAAGGCGCTTTTTTGATGAGAACTTGCTCATTAAAGCGCTTTTTTTGTACGATTTGTTGTGATTAAAATGTTAAGAGTCACACTTTTGCAAGTCGATCTACGTCTTGTTCGTGCAAAATAGAATGAGCCATGTTTATTATTGGAAACACATCGAATGCCGATAGCATTCTCGGGTCTATCTAAATGGAGACGAAAATGACTCAAGAACTACTGAAAACACCACTACACGCACTTCACGTTGAAGTTGGTGCCAAAATGGTCCCGTTCGCGGGTTACGATATGCCTGTTCAGTATCCTCTAGGCGTAAAGAAGGAACACTTACATACTCGTGATGCGGCAGGTCTGTTTGATGTTTCTCACATGGGACAGCTTCGCCTAATTGGTGACGGTGCAGCTGCGTTCCTAGAAACATTAGTCCCAGTGGATATTGTGGATCTTGAGTCTGGTAAACAGCGTTACGCTTTTTTCACTAATGAAGAGGGCGGCATCATGGACGACTTGATGGTGGCTAACCTAGGCGATCATCTGTTTGTGGTTGTGAACGCAGCATGTAAAGCGCAAGATATCGCACACCTACAAGCACATTTACCATCTGGTGTTGAGCTAGAAATTATCGAAGACCGAGCTCTACTTGCAATCCAAGGCCCTAAAGCGGCGGCTGTATTGGCGCGTTTTGCACCAGAAGTTTCTGAAATGCTGTTCATGGATATTCGTAAAGTCGATATTTTAGGCGCCGAGTGCATTGTTTCTCGTAGTGGTTATACAGGCGAAGACGGTTACGAAATCTCGGTTCCTGCTGACAAAGCGGAAGAGCTAGCACGTAAACTGACTGCGGAAAATGAAGTTGAATGGATTGGCCTTGGTGCTCGTGATTCACTTCGTCTTGAGTGTGGCCTTTGTCTATACGGTCATGACCTAGACACAACAACAACACCCGTTGAAGCGAGCTTGCTATGGGGTATCCAAAAAGTTCGTCGTATTGGTGGTGAACGTGAAGGTGGTTTCCCTGGTGCAGACATTATTCTTAAACAGATTGAGACTAAAGATGTGGCGCGTAAGCGTGTGGGTCTAGTAGGTCAAACCAAAGCGCCAGTGCGTGAAGGTGTTGAACTGTTTGATGCTGACGGCGTTAAAATTGGCGTTGTAACCAGCGGTACGGCGGGCCCGAATGCAGGTAAGCCAGTCTCAATGGGGTATGTTCGTGCGGATTTGGCGACGATTGGTACTGAAGTGTTCGCTGAAGTGCGTGGCAAAATGCTACCAATGACAGTTGAAAAAATGCCGTTCGTACCACAACGCTACTACCGTGGTTAAAACGAATTGAAACAAAAATGCCGAGCTTTGTAGCTCGGCATTTTTAGGTCTTCTTTTCGCTTGTTTGCTTTTAGTTTACTGCTTCATCAATAGTACAGCACATATCAATAACGATATCTTCAAGCTTTTCCGGATGAATCATCTCTTCTTTTGCGATCCCAAATTGAGAGGCCATAATGGTATTAAACAATTCCCAATGCTTGATCAGCAGTTTTTCGCGATTATCTGCAATATCCGGCCATGTTTCTTGCATCATTGGCGCGAGACTGACAGCACCATGTGCGAAGATCAACATTTGCCACTTTGATTCCCACCGATCAAATTGTGCAGTAGGGTTTTCGCTGTTGTACTGCTCGAAAATTCCGGTAAATATTGCAGCGAACTCATCTTTTGACTTTAAGAAATACTGCAGCAGAGCACCGTCATCGCCTTGTCGAATGGCATCGGCGATCATCTGTACTGGATGAGGATTGACGAGAGCAAATGCTAGCATGCGAACCATAAACAGATAAATTTTTCTATTCGAAGGTGTGTTCTCCGGCATTTCATTGATGAGTTCAGCCATATAGCACTGCATGAACTCGTCCATTGCATCGCTAACCGCTTGCCAGATTTTCTCTTTGCTGCCGAAGTGGTGACGGATCAAACTATGTGAAACACCAGCCTTTTCACTGATATTGCGCAGCGAGACACGCTCGTAACCAAGTTCACAAAACATATCTGCTGCCACTTTAAGGATCAGACACTTAGTTTGTTCTGCTGCTTCAGCACTTCTACGCCCCTGCTTTCTTTCATTCATAGTTCGAATTTTCCCGAATATTAATCACGCGCTTACTTTTACCAGAAACCGAACGCTTTGACTAATTAATTTGCTATCCACCTGGAAAATATGTTGATCAATTTCAAATTCTGCTTATACTGCACGGCTGTGTAATATATAAAACCTACGGAGAAAGCGGGTGCGAAAACAATATTTAAAGCGCACTTTAGTTGGCGCAGTGGTGACATTAAGTCTTTCTGGAATGCTAACTGGGTGTAATAAAGCCATTTCTGAGCCGTCTGAACCTTTAATCAAACCTGTAAAATTACTGGCGGTGAAAGACCTAGAACTTGAAGACTCGCACGCCTTTTTAGCGCGTATTGATGCAACACATCGCGCGCAGCTTTCTTTTCAGGTTGGTGGAGAGGTAGATGAATTACGTGTACGCATGGGTCAAAAGGTCCAAAAAGGTGAAGTGCTCGCAACGTTAGACCCTAAAGATCTTCAGCTTGCGTTAGATGCCGCTCAAGCGCAGTACGCGTTAGCGAAAACACAATGGGACCGCTCGAAAAACCTTTACGGAAAAAAACTCATTAGTACTGATGAGTACGATCAGAAAGAAACTCAATATAAAGCGGCATTGGCGAACTACGAACAAGCTAAAACCGATTTGAGCTATACCAAAATTCATGCACCGTTTGATGGCATTGTGTCATATACCTATGTCAACCCGTTTCAAGTAGTAGCAGAGAAGCAGGAGATCTTGAATCTCATTGATAACACGACGTTGGATGTGTCGTTCACCTTGCCTGTAAGTTATGCGGAATCTGTATCACTTGAGTCACTGCAAAACTTCGATATGTGGGTGACGATGGATAGCGAGCCAGGAAAACGTATTCCTGGGCAATTTAAAGAAATTTCGACGCAGCCAAACATCGATACCAATAGTTATGAGGCGATCGTGACCATCACTCGGCCAGAAGATCGCAATTTGCTGACAGGTATGACAGGGCAGGTACACATGGCTAAACAACATGCATCGGACGCGATGACGTTACCTCAGTCTGCTTGGGTCAACAAAAATGGGACGCAAGGTGAAGTTTGGGTCATGGACAGAAGCACGCAGCAGGTCAATAAAGTCACTGTCTCACTTGACGCAGCAGGTGGTGTGAAAGCCGGGCTTGATAACAATGATTACGTTGTTATTGCTGGTGTTGAGAGACTGGTTGAAGGACAAGTGGTGAAAGCTTGGGTTCGTGAGGGAGGCATTTAATGAAACGTTCTCTACTTACGATCTCTGCGATTGCACTTGCAGTTTTAACAGGGTGCAAAAATGAAAACCAAGCTATCGTCGAGCAGCCACTTTTTGTGTCGACTATCTCGGTGGATGCACCAGTACAAAGTCAACATCGCGCGTTCAAAGGCATAGTAGTGCCTGCAGAACAAACGCCAATGGCATTTCGCCGCGCTGGGGAAGTTCAGCACGTATTGGTTAAAGCGGGTGACGTTGTGAAGCAGGGGCAAATGATCGCAAAGCTAGATGATAGCAAAGAGAAGCAAGCCGTGAATGACGCAGAAGCACAATACACACTTGCAATTCGTCAGCTTAAACGCGGTGAAGACTTGCATGCACGTCAAATGATTTCAAAAGCGGAACTTGATGAGCTAACAGCCAATAAAGAGCTAGCTGAGGCTACTTTCTATAACGCGACCAATCAATTGAATTACACCCGTTTATTCGCCCCGTTCGCCGGTAAAGTATCTGATGTTTTCAAAGAACGTTTTGAGCGTGTGGCAATTGGTGAACCCGTGTTAAACCTATACCAAAACGATTTGGTTTACGTGCGTATTGAGCTTTCCGACAATGTTTTAGCGATGGTAGACCCAAACTCAGACAGCATGAGCTACAAGCCTAGAGCAACCTTTTCCGGCATCGATGGCAGATTTGCTTTGGACTATTTAGAGCACACAAGTGAACCCAACGCTGAAACTCAAACCTACGAAATGTACTTGACGATGCCACAGCCAAAAACAGAGATATTACCGGGAACCAGCGTAAGCGTTTTGGTCGATATGGTGAAGGCGGGCATTACCTCTATTGATGGTTACAGTGTTCCTGTCACGGCGCTTCAAGCAGGCAGTGAAGGGAATGAGTTCTTTGTGTGGAAAAAAGAAGGTGACATTGTCACACGAGTGCCTGTCATGATTTCTCAAGTGAATGGCAATGGAGCCATTGTGTCGTCAGGTGTTAGCCAGGGCGATATTCTGATTAATTCAAATCTGCGTAAATTACGCGAAGGTAAACATGTGGATGTTGTGGAGAATAACCAATAATGAACATTGCTGAGTATTCAATAAAAAACAAAGTCATCAGCTGGTTGTTCATTATTATCCTTGCTGTTGGTGGTTTAACGTCATTTTTGGAGCTGGGACGATTAGAAGACCCGGCATTTACGATCAAAGATGCCATGATCATCTCAACATACCCTGGCGCGACATCAAAAGAAGTTGAAGAAGAGCTGACGTATCCTCTAGAAAAAGAGATTCGAAAACTCCCTTATATCGACAAAATTACCTCTACGTCTTCTAATGGTATGTCTCAAATAACGGTGAGCATGGAAATGGACTATGGTCCTGATGAACTGCCGCAAATTTGGGATGAAATGCGCCGTAAAATTAATGATTTACGACCATCATTGCCTCAAGGTGTTCAGTCTTTACAGATCATTGATGATTTCGGTGACGTTTATGGCGTGATGTTAATGCTCACTGGTGACGATTACGACTATGTAGAGCTGAAACGTTATGCGGATTACCTGACCCGTGAAATCGAGCTTGTTGATGGTGTTGGTAAGGTAGACATTACGGGCGATCAGCAAGAAATGCTATTCGTTGAGATCTCACTTGATCGCCTTGCTGCACTGAATTTAGACATGAATGTGGTTTCGAGCTTGTTGAACCAGCAAAACAATGTGGTTTCAGCAGGTGAAGTGATGGTTAATGGCGAAAGCCTTGTTATTCGCCCAAGCGGCACCTTAAACACTGTAGAAGCACTAGAAAATCTGATCATTCATGGGCGTGACACTGGAAATCTAATTCGTCTAAAAGACGTAGCAACGATTTCTCGCGGTATTCAAGAGAAGCCAGGCAACGTCGTACTCTTTAACGGTCAAAAAGCGATTAATATCGGTATCTCGTTTGCGTCAGGTGTGAACGTGGTTGAGGTTGGTGAACGTTTGGATGCGGAGCTCGCGAGCCTTGAGTCTATCAAGCCTGCTGGCATCGATATGAACTACTTTTACAACCAAGCCAATGAGGTGGATGAATCTGTTAAAGCGTTTGTAATTAGTCTAGCGGAGGCAGTGGCGATCGTAATCATTGTGTTGCTGTTTACTATGGGTTTACGCAGTGGTGTCATCATTGGAGTTGTGTTGTTATTGACGGTATTTGGTACCTTCATTTTGATGAATTACAACAACATCGAACTGCATCGTATTTCTCTTGGCGCGTTAATTATTGCCTTGGGTATGCTGGTTGATAACGCGATTGTTGTCGTGGAAGGCATATTGGTTGGCTTAAAGAAAGGGCGTACCAAAGTTCAAGCGGCTGTCGATATTGTAAAGCAAACACAATGGCCTTTGCTGGGCGCAACTGTTATTGCAATTACGGCTTTTGCACCTATCGGCTTGTCGCAAGATGCGACAGGTGAGTTCATGGGCTCTCTATTCTGGGTGCTGTGTTTCTCACTATTTTTAAGCTGGATTACCGCCATTACACTGACGCCTTTCCTTGCCGATCTTTTGTTGAAAGAGGAAAACAAAGAGCAGGGTACTAGCGAAGATGATCCTTATAAAGGCTGGTTGTTTGTCGTATTTGGGGCATCGCTGAAATTTGCATTACGATTCCGCTGGCTTACCGTTGTTGGCATGGTGGCGCTATTAGTGGGTGCTGTCGTGGCATTTGGTAATGTAAAACAGCAGTTCTTCCCACCATCGAATACGCCGATGTTCTACGTGGATATGTGGATGCCAGAGGGTACTGACATCCGTGAAACGATTAAAAAAGCTGAAGAGGTCGAAAGCTACATTCGTCAGCAAGATGATATTGACTTTGTTTCTGCTTCGATTGGGCAGGGCCTACAGCGTTTTGCTTTAACCTATCAACCAGAAAAAAGTTACGAAGCGTACGCGCAGTTCCAAGTTCGCGCGACTGATCGTGAGAAAATGTTTGGTTTACTGCATAAGTTAGATGAGAATCTGGCGAAAACATTTGATGCGCCTACGTTCCAGTTTAAATTGATGGAATTTGGTCCATCACCAGCGTCTAAGATCGAAGCGCGTATTACTGGCCCTGATCCACAAGTTTTACGTGACTTGGCGGTGCAAGTTGAAGACATCCTTCATACCGATCCTGGTGCCCGAAACATTCGTCACGATTGGCGAGAGCGCACCAAGGAACTTGTACCCGTTTTCAATGAGTCTAAAGCTCGTCGCTTAGGTATTTCGAAAGAAGATCTTTCAAGCACTCTGCAAATGGCGTTTGGTGGTAGCACCTTAGGTTACTTGCGTGATGGTACACATACGTTGCCAATTATGACACGCCTTCCTGAAGAAGAACGCGTAGATTTTGAATCACTACAAAACGTGACCATTTGGAGTCCTTCGTTGCAAACGTATATTCCGGTTGATCAAGTGATTGATGGCGTTCAACTGGATTGGAGTGAGCCGCTAATTCAGCGTCGTGACCGTAAGCGTACGTTAACCGTTCTCGCGGACCATGATGTGTTGAGTGACGACACGGCAGCAAGCTTATTTGCTCGTGTACAGCCTAAAGTGATGGCATTGCATGTTCCAGAAGGATACGAAATCACATGGGGTGGTGAGTACGAATCATCCAAAGATGCACAAGAAGGCCTATTCGGTTCATTGCCGATGGGTTACTTGTTGATGTTCATTATTACTATTTTACTGTTTAACTCAATCAAAAAGCCGTTGGTCATTTGGTTCACCGTTCCGTTAGCGATCATTGGCGTTGCTTTTGGTTTGCTTACCACGAACATGCCGTTCAGTTTTACAGCATTCCTTGGTTTGTTAAGCCTAAGTGGCATGATTTTGAAAAACGGTATTGTGTTGCTTGACCAAATTAACCTTGAGTTGGAGTCAGGTAAAGATCCTTACCTCGCGATTGTCGATAGTGCGATAAGCCGCGTTCGTCCGGTAAGTATGGCTGCGCTAACAACTATCTTGGGGATGATTCCACTGGTCTTCGACGCCTTCTTTGGCTCGATGGCAATAACGATTATGGCAGGTCTTGGTTTTGCTACTGTACTGACACTGATAGTGGTGCCAGTGATGTTTGCAATTCTGTTTAGGGTAAAACCGACCACTGCATAGGGACTCCTGGCTATTTGCCAGCTTCCTGCCTAGCCCTGAAGGTTTTCTTCAGGGCTTTTTTGATCTTACTAATACATAGCAAACCATTCATTTGTTTGATTTTAATGATTTTCTTACGATTACAATGCAAATCATGCGTATACTGATGTAACGACACATCAAAGATTGAGATTACATGAATAAGCGCATATTAAACGGACTCTTCTTCGTTGGTTCTTTCACCTTGGTTGGCTGCACCGCGACGGATAGCATGCCGACAGAAACCAAACAACCTGCCCCTAAAGTCAACAGTGTTAGTGCTGAAGTCATTTCCAGTTGGATTGATAGTAAGGTTTTAGCCCCTGAAGGGCTGTCGCTCGAGCAAGACAATCTACGTTATCTATCGGGTAGCGCCGACCTAAACAGCGACGGCAAGGCAGAACACATAGTGTTGCTTCAAGATCGCTATTTCTGTGGTAGTGGTGGCTGCTCTGCATATATGTTTGATAATGAGGGAAACGTTATTAATCGAATGTCGGTAACTCGCACGCCTATTGTACTAGCCGACAGTTACAGTAATGGTTGGCAGGACTTTATCGTTTGGAGTAATGGCTCATATCGACTCATGAGTTACAACGGTGAGTCTTATCCAAGTAACCCGTCACTAGAGCCAAAGGTGGATCGAGACGCTAACCAGCAGGCGGCAATCGCAAATGTAATGGCGACAGAGCTTTATCAGCAAGACGGCTATGACATTCTGCCCGCAGAGTCAAAAACCTTGTGGACGCCAGCTAACGTTTACCACTTTACCTTCAAGCACTACGGTGACCCGCATAGCGCTTATCAAGCAACGGTGGATATGAGCAGTGGGGAAGTAGACATTGTAGCCGTTCCGGCTGCGGAATAAAAAACACCTCCCTTAACCGGAATTAAAGGGAGGTGCTAAATGCCAAATTCGAGGGTGGCATTGTTAACCGGAGTCGCTCTAATTAAGCTGCGACTTCTTGCTTCGCTTCTGCTTTGCTTTTTAAGAATGCGTAAGTAAAGCCAGTTACCGCTGTACCCGCTGCAATAGCCACTAAATACATTAATACTGGTGAAATTGCGTTAGGAATTAGCAGCACGAATAGACCGCCGTGTGGTGCCATTAATTTCGCACCGAATAGCATCGATAGGGCACCAGTAAGCGCGCCACCTGCCATACAAGATGGAATCACGCGCATTGGATCTTTCGCAGCAAATGGAATTGCGCCTTCAGAGATGAAACACAGGCCCAAGACAAATGATGCTTTACCAGCCTCACGTTCATTTTGTTCAAATTTGTTCTTCGCAATGAAGGTCGCTAAACCCATACCTAGCGCAGGAACCATACCTGCGGCCATGATTGCCGCCATTGGTGCGTAAGTTTGTGAAGCCAGAAGGCCAACACCAAATGCGTAAGCGGCTTTGTTTACCGGGCCTCCTAGGTCGAAACACATCATTGCGCCAAGGATAATACCCAGTAGTACTGCACTGTCAGATCCCATGTTGTTTAGGAAGTCAGTCAGGCCGTTCATGATGCCTGAAACTGGGCCGCCTACGATGTAGATCATGACAAGACCAGTGAACAATGTTGCTACAAATGGAATGATCAGAATCGGTTTAAGCGCCTCCATCGATTGTGGCAGTTTCACCTTATCTGCGAGGAGTTTCGCTGCGTAACCGGCGATGAAGCCACCTGCGATACCACCTAGGAAACCAGCACCCGTTGAACTTGCTAGCATACCACCAACAAGACCAGGAGCCAGACCAGGACGGTCAGCGATTGAAAACGCAATATAGCCAGCAAGTACAGGAATCATCAATGCGAATGCAGAGCCACCACCAATGTTCATCAAGGCTGCTGCTAGTGTGCCTTCTTCTTTAAATGCTTCAATACCGAACACGAAAGATAGTGCGATGATCAAACCACCTGCAACGACAACAGGAAGCATATGAGACACACCGGTCATCAGGTGTTTGTAAGCGCCTTTTTTCTCTTCGGTGGAAGATGAAGAGTTAGCTGAACCAGAATGCTGATACACAGTGGCTTGCTCGAATGCTTTGTCCATCTCTTCGGCTGTTTTCTTCAGAGCTGGACCTGTTTTCGTGCGGTACATCTTTTTGCCGTTAAAGCGATCAAGTGGCACTTCAATATCCGCAGCAATGATCACCAGATCGGCGTCTGCAATTTCTTGCTCAGTCAGTTGGTTTTTAGCGCCAACTGAACCACGAGTTTCCACCTTGATTTGATGGCCACGACGCTTGCCTTCTTCTTCTAAAGCTTCTGCCGCCATAAAGGTATGCGCAACGCCAGTAGGGCAAGCGGTGATTGCAACAATTTTCTTCGCTGCTGATGTTGTATCTGCAGTGATAGGGGCTGCAAGTGTGGTTGCTTTTTCAAGTAAAGTGGCGTTTTCAACCGCTTGCTGGAGAAACGCAGTTGCGTCTTTTGCTATTTCGCTAATTTCCGCTTGGTAAACCTTTTTTCCTACAAAACGAGAAGTGTCGACGCTAGTATTTGCCGCAATGACAATGACTTCGGCTTGTTCAACGTCAGCTTCCGTCAATAGTGTTGGTTCAACCACACTTGATTGACATTCTATTTTGGCATTCCAGTTTAATTTTGCGGCGGCTTGTTCTAGTAATCCTGCCGCAAGGATGCTATTTGCTACACCGCTCGGACAGGCAGTAATAATGGCAATATTCATACGATAACCTTCTGTTCCTTAGTTTTGTTCTAAGTTTGTAATAGGGTAAAGCGCGCTAACTTCAGTTTGTCGCTTGATATTTTCCAGTTCTTCCTGACTGGTTAGCCCTACGCCAACTTGACTAACTGCCAAAGCAGAAAGTGCCGTAGCGAAGCGCAATAAATCGTTTTTAGGCATCAGTTGCATGTGGCCCCAACACAAGCCAGCGACCAGCGTATCTCCTGCGCCAACGGTGCTCACGACATTCATTCGAGGCGGTTTTGCACTAAGCCATTCGCCTTGGTTGAGCCACATAACACCGTCAGGTCCCATAGAAACCACGATGTTTTCTATGCCCTTGTCGCTCAGTGTTTGCGCAGCAGCTTGGCATTGTTCAGGCGTTTCTAGGTGTTCGCCAACAAAATCACCAAGTTCTTCATTGTTAGGCTTAATCAACCATGGGTGAGCCTCAATACCTGACTTCAATGCGGCTTTGCTACTGTCGAACAACACCTTTTTGCCTTGTTGATGCAGTGCTTCTATCCATGCAGCGCATTGTTCGGCGGTTACGCCTCCAGGTAAGCTACCTGCAAGTACAAAGTAATCATGCGTCTCCGCTAGACGAAATAGTGTCTCCTCAAAGCGAGTAATTTCGTCGGCCGCTACTTGAACGCCAGGGAAGTTGATATCACTGACGTTGCCATTGGCCTCAACCAGCTTAACGTTGATACGAGTGGCACCCTTTACTTCCACAAATTCATTCTTAACGTTGATGTCATTGAAAAGCTGATGAAATAGCTCAGGGTTATCTTTACCGAGAAAGCCGGTAACCGTGACGTCTGCGCCTAAATCGCTCAATACTTTTGCTACGTTGACACCTTTACCAGCAGCGTGGAGATTGCTTTGCTGTACTAAGCTCACGGAACCAACGTTTAGTTCATTTACTGAACCTGTTAAATCCAATGCTGGGTTGAGCGTAATAGTGACAACCTTATTTGTTTTGTTTGTCATATCGGGTCCTTAACCTTCACCAAGGCCAGACGCGATTGCATTTCCGATAGACTCCAAGGCTTGCGGGGCATCAGGGCCTTCTGCTGTAAATTGAAGTTGGTGACCGTGCTTAACGCCCAGCGCGATGACTTTCATTAGGCTCTTCGCGTTTACTGCTTTTCCATCTCCGTCTAGGTTGGAAACACGTATAGTGGATTCAAACTTTTTCGCTTCTGCGACTAACATTGCCCCCGGACGAGCATGTAGGCCGTGAGAGTTTTTGATTTTAAATACAGCGGTATTGCCTTCTTCTGAAGATGCAGCTGTGACTTCTTCACCTTTGAACAAAGCAAGAATCTGTTCTACTGATGCATCTAAAAGCTTGCCGTGTTCATTGTTAAACACAATATTAGAAAGCGTTTTTAGGATAGGTTGGTGAGCATTGTTACATGCCGCGAACGCGACAAGTGCACGCACTTTTTGACCTTCATATTCGCAGTCGTTTGCCGTCGAGACAAATGACACACCTGTGCGAGTGACATGTTTGTCACTGCCAATTAACCACAGGCCATTACCTAAGTGAGTTGGTTGTTTGGTAACGAGATCTGCAACGAATTCGTTATCAGCACATCCCGTATTTTTCAACAGACCACCAGCAACAGCACTCATCTGTAGCATGTCGCTCGCAGGGAACATCAGTTGAATTAAAGAAGCGTCAAAGTCTGCTTCAAGCTGAACATCACCGTGCAGTAGGGCGATGATTTCGTCTTCATTTTTTGCATTACGCAGACGCTCTTCTACGCCATCTGCGCCTAGCACTTTGGTGAGCTGTTTAAGAATGCCAAGGTGCTCATCAGATTTAGCTGCGATACCGATAGCGACGAACACAGTATTGCCATCACCCCAGTCGACACCTTGTGGGAAGTGGTGCACAGCAACACCCGTTGTTTTCACCATTGCACGAGTGTCGGTTGTACCGTGCGGTATGGCAATACCGTTCCCCAAAAACGTAGAGTTTTGGTTTTCACGGTTTAGCATGCCTTCAACGTAACCTTGCTCAACTAGGCCTTTATCAGTCAGGCTATGAGCAATACTCTTTATTGCTTCAAACTTATCTGTCGCTGATTGCGAGAGGGTAATGTCGTTCTTATTTAGCTTAAGCATGGTGCTTCTCCAGCCTTAAGGTATCAATTTAAAAATGTATTCTGTGTGAGAAGTTGAACGCCGCTTCTTCTGAGCGCTTATCACTCCTCAAACCTTTTATATTTCAAGCTAAATCGATTCAGCTTGTTGGTAAATTTTTTAAAAGACTCAGAAAAACTGTTTTAAAAACTGACGTTAACAAACGAGCCTTTGCCGCTGTCCTATAGCCTAGCTCACAAATTGGTTTGTTGCGTGTTCGGGTGATTTACGTCAATTTTTAAGTTTTGCTGAATCCTTTCAGCTTTTATACTGAATCGGTTCAGCTTATAATTCAACTTATCGAAAGATCGTTGATGTATTAATATGATCGCGCGCACAGAATAAGGTTTAGAATATGACACTGGATGAAATAGCCAAATTAGCGGGTGTTTCTAAGACAACTGCAAGCTATGTGATTAACGGAAAAGCGCAGAAATACCGCATCAGCGAGAAGACTCAGAAAAAGGTGATGGCCGTTGTAGAAGAGTACAATTATAAGCCAGATCATGCGGCGTCTTCCTTGCGGGCAGGTAATTCACGCTCATTTGGGCTTATCATCCCAGACTTAGAGAACACCAGTTATGCGCGTCTTGCAAAGCTGATAGAGCAAAACTCTCGGAAAGCGGGGTACCAAATTTTGATTGGCTGCTCTGATGATGATCCTGATACAGAGCAAAAGGTGGCGGAAGCATTAGTCAGTCGTCGTATTGATGCGTTGTTTGTGGCAAGTGGTATGCCCACTGCAAACGAGTATTATCTTAAGTTGCAAAATTCTGGTACGCCAGTTATCGCGCTAGACCGTCCAATGGATGATGAGCACTTTTGTTGTGTCATCAGCGAAGATTTTGATGCCGCACTTGAACTCACTCAGTCAGTACTGTCAGAGGATATTAAGTCCATTGGCTTAATCGGTGCATTGCAAGATCTTCAAGTCTCAAAAGAGCGTGAGCTTGGTTTTCTATCTGCTTCTCAACAAGGTGGTAAAACGGCAACAGTGGGTTATGGACAACACTTCTCCCGGGAAGAAGGCAAGAAAGTCTTAGAGAGATGGTTAACAGAGAACGCATTGCCAGATGCCATTGTTACAACGTCATACACACTGTTAGAAGGTGTGTTGGATGTAATGCTAGAAAAACCAGAACTGATGGGAAAGGTGCGTTTAGCGACATTTGGTGATAATCGACTGCTGGACTTTTTGCCTGTGAAAATCAACTCTTTGCCTCAACAGTTTGAGTTGATCGCGGACAGCGCAATGGAGTTAGCACTCAATGCTTCCGCCAAGCGTTACAAGCCTGGCGTAGAACTTATCCCGCGTAAAATTGTGAAACGTCACTAAGTAACTAAATAGGTTGCTCAAAGCTTTACTTCAGCCGTCAGTGCCACAAATGCGTGGTCGCTGGCGTTTTTATCTCTGTCATAAATCGGGTTGATCAGATGTTGGTTAGACACCTGATAGTCAACAACCTCGGCAACCGATATATCTGATAAGGTGTCAAACTCTTGTGAGAGCAAGATATAGTCGAGTACATTCCCAGTGGAAAAATGATAGTGCGTGGCTGGGCGTTCATCCTTCAGGGTGTCACTTTGCAATAACCAACCATCTTTGAGTTGTAATTCAGTGACGCTGTCACCAGTATTGGATACCAATGTGCTGTTAACGCTGATAGGAGTGATAGGCTGATTCATATCGCCCATTAACACTGTCGGCATTGGTTCTTTTCGATACCTCTTTTGCATCGCGTCTCTTAACATCGCTGCTTCCCAGCCTCTTTGCTGGGTGGATAACCAGCGCCCAATAATCGTGCTAGACGTTTCTGGTTGTTCTGAGTCGGCCGGGCGTTGAGATTTCAGGTGCGTTACGTAAACGGCGATATGACCAAGTACAGGATGTATTACTTGGGCATAGATGGGTTTGCGACTGAACTCTGGAGCAACACTTACTCCAAAAGGTTCAAGCGTTGCTAAGTCAAACTCTACCGCTTGTACTTTTTCTATTGGAAACCGAGATGCGATTGCCACAACAGGGCTTGAGTAAATGTACTCATCCTCAACATGTGGAGTGTCAACGGTCGCAAAGTAGGGGTAGCCGATGGTTGAAAAGAATGCCTGGGTCTTCTCGATACTGAATACTTCTTGTAAGCCAATCACGTCGCCTTCCAGTTTTTCAACTTGACGTTGCGTCCACGAAAGTTTGTCTCGCCATTGCTCTAACGAGTATATGTTCTCGAAATCATAGTAGGCGTTAGGCGGTGCGACAAAATTAAACAAGTTCGCAGTGACAAAGGTAATTATACTTGGTTGAGACAAAGTATTCGCTCTTTTCAACAATAACTTAGAGAGTATATACCTTCAGGTTGCGTAATTGCATCTTCGTTTGAGCTACGCATCGGTATACAAGCTAACAAGCGACAAGTTAAATGGGTTAAGAGGTGCTCAAACGCCAAGGCGAATCGGTGATTGAACATCGGCAGAGGTTTCTATTTTTAAGCATTGCGTTTAAACTTCAGGGCATCAAATAGTAAGAGTAAGTAACATGACCCAAGATTACGACCACGAAGAGTATTTAGAAGGCGAAGAGATTGAGATCGAAGCGATTGGCATCGATGTTGATGCGCATCCAATCGAACTGTACAAGCTTTTTAAAATCGCAAACTTGGTCAGCGGTGGCGGCGAAGCAAAACATATCATCGAGGAAGGCTACGTTGCGGTGAATGGTGAACTAGAAACACGTAAGCGCCGCAAGATGTATGATGGTGACTTTTTTGAGTTTAACCAGGAATATTATGTTGTGGTTTGCGATGCGCCAGTAACCGAACCTGAAACGGCAGAGCAAAAAGCAGAAAAGAAAGCGAAAAAAGAAGCACAGTCTTCTCGTAAAGATAAGTCTCGTCAAAGTAAGTCACCTAAAGCCTCTGGGCCTAAATCAACAGGCCGTAAAGCGGCACATAAAGAGCGTAAAGCGCAGAAAGAAGCGTTGTCTCAGTCTGCTAAGAAAGGCAAAAAAGAAGACAAACCGCAAGCCACTCGTGATCCGAAGAGCGGACGTAATTCTATTGATTTTTTCTAGGGAAATGAACGCTTAACTAAATAAGTGACATCTGAGTAAAACTAAAAAGCGCCGAGCATATTATATCGGCGCTTTTTTGGTTTCACTGTGCTGTAAGTGGGCAGTGTTAATGCACTGTCGTCTCGATGTTTAGGCTATCTGTCCAGTGATGAATGGCGCAAGGCTTTCCTAAGTAAAAGCCTTGGTAATAATCCAAATTAAGTTGATACATAGCTTGTAGCTGCACGTCTTCTTCAACCCCTTCTATAATGACTTTTGCTCCCATATGATACGCTAGATCAACGGCGCTATGTATGGAAAAGGTTTCTCCGGCGCAGTAGTCTAGCAAATAGGAACGATCGATTTTGATGATGTCAGGGCAGAGCTGCTGAACACGTGCGATATCAGAATGTTGGGCGCCAAAATCATCGATAGCAAAGATAAAACCATTCGCTTTCATTAACTGTACTGCTTTGATTAATAAATCCGTATCTCCGCATGACTCTTCGACTACTTCAAAAACTACGTCTGTTGGGCTCATACCAAGTTCGGAAAGGCGTTTGTAAAGCAGGCCGTTATCTTTAAAGCCCATGTCTTTGGTTAGTGTGAGTAGCGTTTGAGGCATGACGTTAAGAAACAGTTTGATCGGCGTCCCCGCGAAATCGCGTGCAAAATTTCGAATGTGCATTGCTCTGGACAAAAACTCTACACATAAGCGAAAGTAGGGATCAAGGCCATTATTGGCCAGAAACACGTCAGGACGAATTAGGGAACCATCAATGCCACGAATACGCAGTAAGGCTTCCATACCAATAATACGTTGACGTCTATCAAAAATTGGCTGATAAACACTGTGAAAAGTGAATTGATTGAGAACTACGTAATATTCACCAAGATTATCTTGTTTTATGTATCGCTCGTAGTCGGATTGATTCTTTAACTCCATGAAAAACGCCGAAAATTTAGCATCTTGTCAATGTAACAGGGTGCAATTCTGATTTGAAGAATCAAATGTGCCTAATTACATATGCGGTTGAGTTAATTTGAAATGGCTTCCGATTTTGCTTCAATATGGCGAAAAATAAGTGACAGACCAAAACAAATTAAGAAGTAAGCAAGGCCGACAATCAACCAAATTTCAAATATATACCCTGATGAATTTGCCATCTCTGTCCCAACAAACGTCATTTCTTGTATCGAAATCAGTGAAACAATAGAGGTGTCTTTCACCAAAGAGATGGTTTGACCGGCAAGTGCAGGTGTGATTGATTTAAGCACCTGTGGCGCGATAACAAATCGGTATTTCACCCATCGAGACAAGCCCAATGAGTCAGCCGCTTCCCACTGACCTTGGTCGATACTTTGTAAACCACCGCGCACAACTTCTGCAATGTAGGCAGAAGAGAGTAAGCCGACACATAACACGCCAGAGGCAAGGTTTTCCCAAAGGTTCGAAGGCCCAAACAGAAAGTGCTGTAGCGCATTTGGTTCGCCGTTGTAGTTTCGTAGAAGATCTTCCAAACCAAGTAACGGGATCAATTGGTTAGAAATGAAAAAGTAGAAAATAAAAACAAATACCAACGGAGGGATGTTTCTCACTAACTGGATAAACGCATTGGCAGGTGTGCGCAACCAAACGGAACGAGAGAAGCGTCCTAAGCCTAACAAAGTGCCAAACACTAATGCGAAGCTGATGCCCCAAATACTGAGCCTTAACGTCGAAATCAAACCTTGGAAGAAGTAGGGCAAACTACCATCTGCTCTAGGCGTGAAAAGTAATTCAAGCGCCTCTTTCCACTGCCACAAATAATGCACACCAACAGCGGACCGATGGTACAGCCAAACACCACCGATACCGCACATAACAAGTAGTACCCAGTCTAGTGTGTTTAATTGCGGTAAAAGGTAGCCTGTGCTGGATTTCGCGGGTGCTGTGCGAGTGGTAGTGTGTTCGCCCAAAAATTTGACTCCGATAAGTTATGGAAAAGTAAAATGAATGATTGGAGAGTATAGGCTCGCGGCGTCCACGAGCCATTAAGATTACTGGCCTTGCGCGACTTGATCTTGCCAATCTAATGTCGAGAACCAGTATTCATAACGTTGTTTTAACCATCCATCTTGGGTTCTTGCTTCAATCCATTTATTGAAAAAGGCCTTTTTATCTTCTTCCCCCAAACGAACTGCAAAGGCTTCGTTACCTTGTGATAGTCGCTCAGAGAATGGAAGGAATAGTTTGTCGCTGTGTTTCACTGTCTCATGTTCTGGTTTTGGGCTAGAAGCAATGACCGCGTGGGCGTTACCATTCAGCACCTCTTGGAACGCTTGTGCGTCGTCATCGAATTGCAGGATCTTCGCTTTCGGGAAGGTTTCTCTGGCTACTTGAACGGTGAATGCGCCGCGACGAGCCGCAATTTTTACGCGTCGTGAATCAAAATCCGAAAATTCGCTAAAACCAGAGGCGAGTTCTTTGTTTGCTGCTACTTGAACGCCTGAGTGCGAGTAGGGCTCAGTAAACAAGACGCTTTTGGAGCGTTCAGGCGTAACAGACATGCCACCAATGATCACGTCGAACTTTTTCGCCAGTAGTGCGGGAATAATGCCATCCCACGCAGTTGGTACGAATTCCACTTTCAAACCTGAATCTTGTGCTAAGCGTTTGGCAACATCGATTTCAAAACCGATTAACTCACCTTGCTTGTTACGCATTGCCCAAGGTACAAATGTTGACATACCAACTCGCAAAGTGCCTCGTTCTTTGATTTGATCTACATTGGGTGTGGCAACATCTTCTTTCGCGATTGTAGGCATAGCGATGGCTAGCCCTAATAATGCAGTAATGGTCGCTTTGAATAACTTCATGTTATCTCCTTATAATTTGCGCCAACTGGCTCCGAGTTTGTGTTCTAGCCATGCAGACAAGCCAGAAAGTGACAGAGTGAGAGCAAGATAAATTGCTGCCACGGTAAACCAAATTTCAAACGGCATCGCCGTCTCTGAGACGATGTTGCGTGCCTGTGTTGTTAGATCAAAAATCGCCATCACGCTTACAATGGAAGAGTTTTTGATCAAAGAAACCACTTCATTGGTTAATGGCGGTAATGTGCGCTGTAAAACCTGAGGCAAAATTACGTCTTTGTAGGTGTAAAACGGTGATAGTCCGAGAGTTTGTGCTGCTTCGAATTGCCCTTTAGGAATACTGTTTAAACCTGCACGGAATATTTCCGCGGTGTAGGCACCTTGGAAAAGGGATAATGCCAAAACGGCGGTGCTGAATCGGTCCAAACCAATCACGGGGCCAAACACGAAGTAGAGTAAATAGATTTGCACCAACAACGGCGTGTTACGTATTACTTCGACATAAGTGGTACCAATAACATTGCCGACTTTCGAATCGCTAAGCCTTAGTAACGCGGTGACCAACCCCAACACTAAGGTAAAAAATAGACTAATAGCAGAGATGTTAAGCGTGACCAATAGCCCATCAATAAGTTCTGCCGGCCACCATTCGCCATCTTCATAAAAAGCGATGTAATCAGGTACGCGCTCCCATTGCCATTGATAGCCCATAGCGTCGGCACCAGAGTCCAACACCCACACAATCGCTATGAAGAGGAGCGTCATTTGCAGTAAAGCTTGAAGGACAGGTTTGATTACGCGAACTATCATCAGTAACTTAAAATTTGGTTCAAAAATGCTTGGGTGCGTGGATGCTGTGGTGTCTCAAATAAGGCGACTGGAGAGTTCATTTCCAAGATTTGGCCTTCATCCATAAATACCACGCGGTTCGCTACTTTTTTGGCAAATCCCATTTCATGCGTGACGCAAATCATCGTCATTCCGCTTTGAGCCAGCTCAACCATGACATCCAACACTTCGTTGATCATTTCCGGATCAAGCGCTGAAGTTGGCTCGTCAAACAGGAGTAAATCCGGTTCCATACACAAGGAGCGGGCAATCGCGACGCGTTGCTGCTGACCGCCAGAAAGCTGGATAGGATACTTACTCGCTTGCTCTTCAATATTGACTCGCTTTAGGTAATGTTTTGCGCGTTTTTCAGCTTCTTGTTTTGATAATTTGAGTGTGCGAATCGGCGCTAAGGTGAGGTTTTCCAGTACAGTCAAGTGAGGAAAAAGGTGAAAGTGTTGGAACACCATGCCGATTTTACCGGGCTTGAGAGATTTTGCGTGAGAAGGCTGGTCGAACACATGAAGCTGGCCTTCTTGAATCGATTCAAGATGGTTGATGCAACGAATGAGCGTTGATTTTCCGGAACCTGAAGGGCCACACACCACGATGATCTCGCCAGAATGCACGGAGAAGTTGATGTCTTTTAGAGCGTGGTAATCGCCATACCACTTATTTACGTCGCTAAACTCAACGACGGGAGTATTCTCTTTCAAAGGGGCACGCTATAACGGAAAAATATCCTTTTACAATAGCAAGTTGTGCGCGTAATTTCATTAAGAATAAGCTAATGTTTAGGCGATGATTTTAAGACTCTATTCAGATCGCTTACAAGAGACATCCATGTTTCTTTAATGTTGGTGCAGTCTAGAGTATGACTAACTCAGTTCAACGAGATACGGATAACGAACAACAATCGCAACAACAGACATAACCATTAGTGTCTGTGCAGAATAGTAGGTCACCATGACAACTTGTCGTGAAAATATTGACCGTCCTCCAAAGCGTTCGAAAGCCAATACGATGCCAGAGATAATAAAGATAAAGCTTCCGAGCACTGCAAAGGAGGAGGATTGTGTTTTCCCACTCAAATAATACTCGATCGAAGCCCAGCACATAGTCATCAGTACCAATATATAACTGGCAACTGGCCGTTTCTCTTTACCGAGATCCGGTCGGAACAACCAGTAGACGCATATACCGAGTCCGAACAAGGCAATTGGGAGCCAAGGTGTAAAATGCCACGCTGACATGATGGCAAAACCATAACTATAGGAGAGATGGGCAGAGCAAAAGAGCACTAATCCTGTAATGAACTTGTCTCTAGGGAGCATTAATAACACGTCACCAAGCAACGAGAGCGATAAGCCAATCAAAATCCAATGCGCATATGGCATTGGGTAAGCCGGGGACTGAATTAAAATACCAAGCATACAGAGCACTGGTAATGGTTTAGAAACGTAAAAGAGCCATTTAGAGCCTTTACGGATACTGATGATATGTATGAATGCTAATACGACAACAACTAGCCACATAAAGTGTTTTCTCGAACAGACAAAATTATGTAGTACATCACTACAACAAATCAAAACTTAATTAACGAGTTAACTCGTTCTTTGATCTCAATTATTTTTATTTGTGTAAAGCTGGACAGTTGTCTCTTTACTAACCAACACGGCCGATTTTTTGTCTGGAGGGAATCGTTGTTTTTAGAAGCCTCCTCGTTTTGAACGTGATGTGGCTTACAAAATAGCATAAAAAAACGGTATTGTGACTGTTAAGTCACAATACCGTTAAACCCTAGGAAGGGCAGTGAAGAATTGTTGCAGTTATGAGACAGCTAACTCTAAGATTTCTCGGCTACGTTCAAGTGTGATCGCCTGGTTTTCACCTAAAACAGTCATGCCGTGTTTGTTTAGTTGATCAATGATGGCATCGATAGCTTGTTCACGGCTCTCACCATAGTTTTCGAGCTTAGTTGCGACATCAAGTTGATGATAAAACGCTTCGATAGATTCGATTGTGCGCTCTGCTAAATCCTCACCTGCTTCAAGACCAAATACGTTGCGACCCATTTGTTCTAACTTAGGGCGCTTAAACTGCATTTGGTTACGAAGTAACGACGGTTGGACAATTGCAAGAGAACGCGCATGATCAACGCCCCATAGAGCCGTTAATTCATGGCCGATCATATGTGTTGCCCAGTCTTGTGGAACGCCACTACCAATTAACCCATTCAATGCTTGGTTAGCAGACCACATTAAGTTTGCGCGCCACATATCGTCGTCTCGTTCCGCAAACTGTTCTCCGAGTGTTTTTAAAGTTTTCAGCAGTGTTTCTGCGTAACCATCTTGAACCATTGCACCGGTAGGAAGCGTCAAGTATTGCTCACATACGTGCACCCATGCGTCAACAATGCCGTTGATAAGCTGGCGTTCTGGCAGTGTTTTCATTACATCTGGGTCTAACACGGCAAATTTTGGCTGCACTGCTGGAGACATGAACGGAAGTTTGTCTTGAGTTTCTTTTTTAGTGATAACTGCGCCCATGTTTGACTCTGAGCCTGTTGCTGGCAATGTCAAAATTGCAGCTAGAGGCGTCGCTTCAGTGACTTGGTGCTTACCAATCATGATATCCCAACCATCACCATCATACTTTGATGCCGCTGCTACGTATTTGGAGCCATCGATGACTGAACCACCACCTACCGCTAAAATAAAGTCAACGCCATGCTCTTTTACCATTGCGACTGCTTTATCGAGTGTTTCTTTGGTTGGGTTTGGTTCAACACCTGAAAACTCTAGCCATTCATGTCCCTCAAGAGCTTCTGCTACTTGGTCGTACACGCCATTTTTTTTGATGGAGCCACCACCGTATACCACTAAAACTTTTTGGTCGGATGGGATAGCTTCTTTGATTGCTGCGATTTGTTTTTGACCAAAGAAAATCTTGGTTGGGTTTACATAAGAAAAGTTCATTATTAGCCCTCTTGCTTCCAGTGAAGGAGATTGAATACATGCATATTAGTCCTGATTAACGATGGTTAACAGGTCGATTTCTGCAAATAATTTGCCTATTTCTACAAAATTAATGCTTTTGAGCTAGAAAGTTAAAGTCGAGAGGAAGTATAGTGCTCGAAACGATAATAGAGACCAAACTCGTTGGTCATTGATGGAGCGCTCTAATGCACACTCTCGCAGATATCATGCAGCAATATGTTGAAAAGCAGGGGCTGCATGACCTAGAAGGTATGAAGAAAACAGCGATAGATGGCGTATGGTTTTATCGCAGTAGCAAAGGGAATCATCGCCAGCCGTTTGTCTATCAGTCCGGCATCATCGTCTTGGGTCAAGGGCATAAGAACATTCATATTGGTGATACACCAGTGCAATATGGGCCCGATGATTACCTTGTTGTCGGGGTTCCCATGCCACTAGAGTGCGAAGCGTTTGCGACAAACAATGAGCCTTTACTTGGCATTTCGATAGATATTTCGCCAACGCTTCTTCATAAACTCGTTAAAAAATTAGAGGCTGAGAAATTCAGTAATAAGTGTCTGGATGCGACCCGTTGCGGCCTTAAGTCGGTACGTATGAATGAAGGTATGTTGGATGCGTGCAAGCGGTTAATGAAAGCAATGTGTGACGAGCTTGATGTTATCATGCTTGGCGAGCTGCTTCTTGAGGAAATTGTGTATCGTACTTTGGTGAGCAAAGAGGGGTATGTTTTATTTGACCTAGCACATCAAGAAGGTTCTTACGCGAGGGTCGCTAAAGCACTAAATCGCGTGCATCAAGCGTATCACGAACAGTTGAACGTACAAGCATTGGCTGAAGAAGCCAACATGAGTGTGTCTGCTTTCCATCAAGCATTTCGCAATGTCACGCTTGAATCTCCGCTGCAATATATTAAGAAAGTTCGACTTAACAAAGCGCGCGAATTGATCCAGTTAGAGGGGCGACGTGTTAATGATGCAGCGAGAATGGTCGGGTACACGAGCCCATCACAGTTTAGTCGCGAGTACAAGCGGCATTTTAATGAAACGCCAAGGTCAACAAAGGCTTAGTGATCTTTATTTCAAAATGGCGACTTTTTTTACCTTTTTTATTAATTTGCGAGTGACATATTTATTTGAGTTATAAAATTAGTTACTGGTGCCAAATAATAGGTACGTTGTTGCAATCATTTAGTGGATTGTTGCGAGGCGGTGTGGAAAACTCGTAAATAGATAGTGTGAAATTACCAACTTGTACTTAAGTTATTTTACGTCGAAATAAAAGTATAGATGCGTTTCGTTTAGCGCATTTAGTATTGTTTTAACAATAACTTAAGGAAGAGCGATTATGCACCTTAACAACGGCAACGCAGTGAAAAACGTGTTCACACTAAGCACACTCACCGCTTCTTGTCTTATGGCCTTCAATAGCTACGCAGCAGTTGACTGTGCCCCTCTAGAAACTTGGCAATCATCAAAAGTTTATAACGGTGGCGACCAAGTTCAGCATGAAGGTAATGCTTATAAAGCGCGTTACTGGACGCAAAACAATAATCCAGCGCAATCTGGTGAGTGGGGCGAGTGGGAAACACTTGGCGCTTGTGATGGCACTGGACCGGTTGATCCACCTCAGAATGAAGTCCCGACGGTTACTCTGACATCGCCTTCTGCGTCGGCTTCTGTGACTGCGGGTGATGTTGTTAACCTAGCTGCAGATGCGGCAGATACTGATGGGACTGTTAGCAAAGTAGAGTTCTTTGTTGATGGTGTATTAGTTGGTCAGGCAACGTCTGCGCCGTATGCTGCATCGTGGACAGCAACTGAAGGACAGCACGAGTTCTCTACCAAGGCCTATGACGATGCAGGTGCCGTTAGTACGGCAAGTGTTGTGACGTTAACTGTGGCATCAGCGCAACCTGGTAACGAAGCGCCGACAGTGGATGTCGCGCTTTCTGCGAGCTCTATTGACCTGGGTGGTTCCGTAACACTGACTGCAAATGCTACGGATGCGGATGGTACCGTTGCTAAAGTTGATTTTTATGTTGCAGGTGTGCTTGCTGGCACTGCTACAACAGCGCCATACACGCTGGATGTAACCCCTTCACAAGCTGGCTCATTAAGTGTTTATGCGAGAGCAACCGATGATGCTGGAGCAACAGCAGATTCTGCAATTGCGACGTTAACAGTAAACGGCGGCGCAGTGACATCTAATTGTCGTCCTGATGGTCTTTATCAAACAACGGGTGTAGATGTTCCTTACTGTTCTATTTATGATGAAGAAGGTCGTGAGAAAATGGGGGCTGATCACCCACGTCGTGTAATCGGCTACTTCACCAGTTGGCGATCAGGTGACGACCCACAAGCGACTTACCTTGTTAAAGACATTCCTTGGGAACAACTTACTCACATTAACTACGCGTTTGTGAGCATTGGTTCTGACGGCAAAGTAAACGTTGGCGACGTTAATGATCCTAACAACCCTGCTACAGGTAAAACTTGGCCAGGCGTTGAGGTAGATCCTGCTCTTGGTTTTAAAGGTCATTTTGGTGCACTAGCAACTTACAAGCAAAAACATGATGTTAAAACGCTAATCTCGATTGGTGGTTGGGCTGAAACGGGCGGTCACTTCGATACGAACGGCGATCGTGTAGCTGATGGTGGCTTCTACACCATGACGACGAATGCGGACGGTTCTATTAATCATGCTGGTATTGAGAAGTTCGCAACTTCTGCCGTTGAAATGATGCGTCAGTACAAGTTCGATGGCCTGGATATTGACTATGAATACCCGACGTCAATGGCTGGTGCTGGTAACCCTTACGACAAAGACTTCATGGAACCACGTCGTCAGTATTTATGGGCGTCTTACCAAGAGCTGATGAAAGTATTGCGTGAGAAACTTGATGCGGCATCCGCGCAAGATGGTATTCATTATATGCTGACTATCGCAGCACCATCTTCAGGTTACTTGCTACGTGGGATGGAAACCTTCGATGTAACTAAGTACCTAGACTACGTAAACATCATGTCTTACGACTTGCATGGGGCTTGGAATGATCACGTTGGTCATAACGCGGCTTTATTCGATACAGGTAAAGACTCTGAGTTAGCGCAGTGGAACGTATACGGCACTGCTGCATACGGTGGTATCGGTTACTTGAACACAGACTGGGCTTACCATTACTTCCGTGGTTCTATGCCAGCAGGTCGTATCAACATTGGTGTTCCTTACTACACCCGTGGTTGGCAAGGTGTTACTGGTGGCGAAAATGGCCTATGGGGCCGAGCGGCACTACCAAACCAAGCAGAGTGCCAACCGGGCACAGGTGAAGGTGAGAAGAACAACTGTGGTCACGGCGCTATTGGTATCGACAACATGTGGCATGATACCGACCCTAAAGGAAACGAAATGGGCGCTGGTTCTAACCCAATGTGGCATGCTAAGAACCTAGAAAACGGTATTTGGGGCTCTTACGCAGCTGCTTACGGTCTCGACCCTGTCAACGATCCTTCAGATAAGTTTGTTGGTACTTATACCCGTCATTACGATAGCGTTGCTGTGGCACCTTGGTTGTGGAACGCAGAGAAGAGCGTATTCCTATCTACGGAAGATAAAGCTTCTATCGAGGTGAAAGCCGATTACGTTATCGATAAAGAGATCGGCGGTATCATGTTCTGGGAACTAGCCGGTGATTACAACTGTTACGTACTGGATGCAAATGGTAATCGTACGGCAGTAGATGCAACTGAACAAGCTTGTGCGGCGGGTAATGGTGAATACCACATGGGTAACACTATGACCAAAGCTATCTACGACAAGTTTAAGTCTGCGACGCCTTACGGCAACAAAGTAGCGACTGGCCCAACACCAACTGAAGCAGTAGACATTACTGTTAGTGTTGGCGGCTTCAAAGTTGGCGACCAAAACTACCCAATTAACCCGAAAATCACGTTTACGAACAACACTGGTCAAGCGATCCCTGGCGGTACTGAATTCCAATTCGATATCCCAGTATCTGCACCGGACAACGCGAAAGACCAATCAGGTGGTGGTTTGAAAGTGATTGCTTCTGGACATACTCGAGCAAACAACATTGGTGGCTTAGATGGCGTAATGCACCGTGTGTCGTTCTCTCTACCAGCATGGAAAGACTTGCCAGCGGGCGGCACTTACGAGCTTGATATGGTTTACTACCTACCAATCTCTGGTCCGGCTAACTACTCAGTGATTTCTGGTGGTAAAGAGTTTGCGTTTAAGTTTGAACAGCCAGATCTACCAATTGGTGACCTAAATGCGGGCACGGGTGGTGGTACCACTGAACCAGGTACGTGTGATACGACAGGTTTAGTGACATACCCAGCTCTGCCACAAACGGATTGGGCAGGTAATCCAAGCCACGCTAACCAAGGTGATAAGATCATCCACAACGGTGTGGTTTACCAAGCGAACTGGTGGACAGCGGCTGAACCGGGTACAGATGGTAGCTGGTCAACGGTATGTAACATCTAATTATTATGGATTATTTGTTATAGCCTAATGTTTACAGGCACTTAAACAAAAGCGCACGATGACTATCGTGCGCTTTTTTGTTGTGATAGTTTGTCGTTTAATCGAATTGGTAACTTTCGGGTATGACGACAATACCTTTGTCTGAGATTTTAAATCGCTTCGCATCTTCAAGTTTGTTGATGCCAATTTGAGTATGTGGCGGAATACGAACATGTTTATCAACTATGCAGTTGACCAACTGACTTCCTTCACCAACTTCTACGTCATCAAAAATGATGGAATCGACTACCGTTGCACTATCTTGAATGCGTACATTAGAGGAAATAATGGAGTGCTGTACCGAGCCTCCGGAATTGATGACACCGGTAGCAATGATGGAGTTAATAAAAATGCCTTCATTACCCGTGGCCGACGATACAGTACGAGCTGGTGGAAACTGCGGCTCGTAAGTACGAATCGCCCAATTAGACTGATAAAGGTTCATTGGCGGCACAGGTTCTAGTAGATCCATATTCGCTTCATAGAAGGAATCAATGGTACCCACGTCGCGCCAATAGCAATCTTTATCGACGCGCCCTTTACTTCCACAGAATTGATAAGCGTAAACGGATTCGGTATCAATTAGCTTAGGTATGATGTCTTTTCCGAAGTCATGGCTTGATGAATCGAGTTTTGAGTCGTCTTCGAGTGCTTCTTTTAAAACATCCATATCAAAGATATAGATTCCCATGGAAACGAGGCTTCTGGTTTTGCTTCCTGGAAGGGTAGGTGGGCATTCTGGTTTTTCTATAAATGAAGTAACTAGCCCGTTTTCTGCGGTGCCCATTACACCGAATGCTGAAGCATCCTCTACGGGAACATCCATACAGGCAACGGTGAGCTTAGCACCTTTCTCTTTATGCTCTTCAAGCATTGCGGCGTAGTCCATTCGATAGATATGATCGCCGGATAACACAACCACATACTTTGCATCATTTCGCGATAGCAACCACATGTTGTGATAAATCGCATCGGCGGTTCCTTCATACCATGCACCACCTTTGCGCATTTGTGGTGGAACAGCAGTAATGTACTCGCCTAGCTCTGGATTGAATATCGACCAGCCGTCTCGTAAGTGTTTTTGAAGTGAATGAGATTTATATTGGGTTAAAACAAGGATCTTGCGTAAACCCGAATGTAAACAATTGGTTAGTGTGAAATCTATAATTCTATATTTTCCGCCAAAAGGTACGGCTGGCTTGGTTCTGTCATCGGTGAGTGGGCTGAGTCTAGACCCCATCCCTCCTGCTAAAATTACGGCGAGTGCGTCTTCCATAGTATTCCCTTTCCCTTTTCTGACATGCATCAAAACGGTGCTAACCTGAAGGAGGTGGTATGCAACGCAGAGGTTTTGAAAAGCATGTGCTAATGTGCTTATTAGTGAAAAGTCTACTACAAGAATCGAGCCATAGAATATCTCCTTAAAAATCAAGGAGGTTAAAATTTCACTGTAAGACAACTGCACCATATTAGTGAAGCGCTAAATAGCCCGTGCATCAAATTGGCGCAAAATTGTAGAAAGGAGAAGTCAACAAGTATGGATTTACAATGTAAAGTGGCGACAAAACAAGAAGATAAATAGGTTTTTCTAGCTTAATAACTATGGCTAAACAAGGCTTAGGGTTAGCGTCTTAACTCTAAAGGTCTAAAACAGGCGCGTTGATGTAAGGCAGGAGAGCTTTGTATCAACAATTCAAGAGTAGAAGGCCTGAGACAACTCTTTTCACAGTTGTTGAGAGTGAGTGAGTGGATAGGTAAGTAGACCACTCACTCAATGAATATGCTCACTTCACTGATAGCGATACGTTATCACTGCACTAAGAGAGACCGACGATATTTCCTTCATCATCAAGATCTAAGTTCATAAATGCGGGTTTATCAGGTAAGCCTGGCATCGTCATCACGGTACCAGATAATGCATAAACGAATCCTGCGCCCGCACACAAGCGCAGCTCGCGGATTGGGACGGTAAAACCAGTTGGTGCGCCTTTGACTGCGGAGTCTGTGGTTATCGATAGTGGTGTCTTCGCGATGCAAACCGCTAAGTTGTTAAAGCCTAATTGCTCAAAATGTTTGAGCTGTTCAGTCGCGATAGGAGTCATTTCTATATTGGTTGCTCCATAGCCCGCTTCACATACTGCCATGAGCTTTTCGAGTAATGATTGCTCTTTGTTGTATAACGGACAAAACTCTACAGGCGTGGTACACGCATCAATAACATGTTGAGCTAGTTCCGTTGCGCCTTGTCCGCCTTGCGAAAAAGCGGTGCTGATGGCTACTTTAACTTCGGGATTAAATTGGTGAATCAGCTCTTCAAGAGCTTTAAGCTCTTTCACACAATCTTGTGGAAACTGGTTAATGGCAACGACAGCAGGTAAACCGTATTTATGAACGTTATTTATGTGCCATTTTAAATTTTCAAACCCAGCCTCCAATGCTGCTTGGTCCGGATTAAAAATGGAATCTGGAATAGCCATACCTGGGCGTAAATCGTAGTGTCCAGAATTCGCTTTGAGGCCGCGTAATGTTGCTACGATCACTACACAGTCCGGGGCTTTGTTGGCGGCAGCAGCTTTAATGTTACACGCTTTCTCAAATCCCATATCCGAACCAAAACCGGCTTCAGTTACCGTGTAACCTGACAGTTTTAGCGCAATATCGTCCGCGATAATGGATGAATTTCCATGGGCGATGTTTGCAAATGGACCTGCATGGATCAACGTAGGAACACCTTCTAGAGTTTGCATCAGTGTTGGTGCAATCGCCTCTTTTAGTGTTACTGCCATTGCTCCTGCAACTTGTAGATCTTCCGTAGTGACGGGGTTTCCGTTCAAATCGTACGCTACGACAATTTTCCCAATACGTTGACGTAAATCTTTTAAATCTTTGGCTAGTGCAATTATAGCCATTAACTCGGAAGCAGCTGAAATATCGAACCCTTCGTCACGCTCGAAACCATTGATGGTTTTTCCTGCATCATTGAGGCCAATTTTGACTTTACGTAGTGCACGATCATTATGGTCCATCACTCGTTTCCAAGTAATACTTGCCGTGTCGATTTTAAGTGCTCTTAACCCGGTGCGTGATTCAAAGGCATCATAACCCTCGCGTTGCTCATGGAACAAGCGAGCGTCAAGAGCGGCTGAAGCAAGGTTGTGCGCCGCTGTCACTGCGTGAATGTCACCAGTAAGGTGTAAGTTTAACTCTTCCATTGGAGCTACTTGAGAATAACCGCCGCCCGCTGCGCCACCTTTAATACCGAAGACGGGTCCCATCGAAGGTTGCCTTATACATGCAATAACAGATTGATTAAGCTTTGCTAAACCTTGCGCCAGGCCTATCGTCGTAACGGTTTTTCCTTCGCCAAGAGGAGTCGGCGTGATCGCAGTGACGAGTACAAGTTTACCGTCATCATTTGCTTTGAGTCGTTCCAAACATTTTGGGTGGACTTTGGCTTTGTGCTTCCCGTGAGTGTCATACTCTTCGGGTGATAGTCCTACTTTTTCCGCGATAACATCAATAGAAGAAAGTGGTGTTTTTCGGCAAATTTCGATATCTGACTGCATGGAGAATCCCCAAAGTGGTACTCAGGTAGCGTTGAAAAACTACCTGAGTTATAACGAGTATTATTGTGAGGCAAAGGTCTGCTTGGTGATGGTACTGTTTCGGTTAGGCTTGTAAAGAGTTTACTGCTTCGTATTGTGCGACATACTAACAAAATCTACTCGTTACAGTGCTAGACAAAAACAAAAAGGCCACCAAATGGTGACCTTGATATATTTTCAGCTTTAAAGCTGTCGTTTTAACGATCCCAATAAGTCTCTTCTAAGCTATCTTCTCGTTCAGGAAGCGCTCGCGATAGGCGAGGAGAGTGCTGCGTCAACACTTCATAGCTTACTCGGTTTGCGTATTTACAAATCTGAGAAAGAGAGGAGTAGGTTAAGCATCGTACTTCGTGCTTTTCTGAGTTAGGCACTTCTTTTTGGTGGAAAGAGTTTGCTGCCATGTCATGCAGTAAGGCTGAAAGGGCTGCATCACCTGCACCATTAGTGTTCTTAATCTCTAATGGTCCACCAAGGTAAGGGCCGATGTGAGAGTAGACCTTCATTGGGTTTTGACAGTCTTCTTTACGCATCGCACGACTAAACTCGTACTGGTTAAAGGCTTCGAGGGAGCTTTCAAGGATGTCGTGTGTGGTTTCTCGTTTTACTTTCTCGTCGGTGTAACCAGCCATGTACAGACCATTTGGTCCTGCCGTACAAAGTACGAGATCAACCCATTCAAGTGCTTTATCAGCAGCTGCTAGCGGCTCTGTTTCACCTGTTAGCGCCGCACCTTCTTCTTCATTCATAGCGACAACAGAAATGTTTTCGCGAATGTATTCTTGCCACCACTGTGCGTTACCTTCGATAACGTACTTCGTCCCTAACGTAAGTACAACAGGGACATCGTGCTTCTTAGCAAAGTCGATCGCTCTTTGTACCGCTTTAGGCATTGGATCTTCTTCTTTACCACGCATTAGGTAAGAAGAAACAACCAGGGCTGATGCTTTCTCAAAGATCTCTTCAGGAATGCTTTCCGGAAGTAGTTGATTCATATGACCTTCGTTGATAGCAAATGTACGCTCACCGTCTTGAGAAATTAGGGTGTAGCAGCGACCAATAGGGCCATCTACCGTTTGTAAATGGTTAAGGTTCATGCGTGAAGACGTACGACAAAGGTAGCGATAAGCAAAAGAACCGACTTGAATGTTCTTAGACATCACACCGAGCAAAACGGATTTGCTGTCGGCTAAAACTGAGTAGTTGTGAAGAGTATTGCCAATAGTGTCACCTGGGTATTGGTGTGTGATCAGGCCTTGCTCAACCAGTTCTTCGTAAAGTGCATCTGCTTTGCTTTCTTCAAGAACGAGCGAATGTCCTTTACTCAGGTTGTATTTCTCTAAAAACGCGTCATCTACACGTGCTTCGATATCTACAATGGTTTGACCGACACCAACAATAGTTGGGCGATATAGCTTAGGTGCCTGTCGGATTTGGTTTACTAATGGATCTCGAGCGTGAGTTGGGAAGTAGTGTTTAGATTTACGCTGACCAGGAAACTTCATGCTTGTTCTTGAGTGAGAAAAAAAAAGAGGCGGGATTGTATCACAAAAAAATGAAAATCGTGGCGATTTATTACAAAGAAGTCAGCTCGCTGAAAAAATCAGCGAGCTGAGTAAATAGCAACCAAAGCAGCTGCAATTTATGACGCTTGTCGTATTGCAATGGGTTGTTTTTAAACTTGTTGCTCAGCAGCGCCCGGAAAGAGCCTGCTCCGCGCTAACTAAATTTACCCGCGTTACTTTTTCACTTCAGTTGGCTCAACGTAAGCCTTGGTACCCCAAAGTGGGACTGTCGAAAGGCTATGCTTAAAACTACCATCGGTCTCTTTTGTTGTATAAGACAAGTAGAGTAAGGTTTGGTTATCGGCATCATAAATACGGCGAACCTTCATTGTTTTGAAGAAAATGCTTTTTGACTTCTTAAATACAATTTCACCGGACTTACTCTTATCTATTTTTGCAATCATTTCCGGTGTGATTTCGCCAGTCTGACGACATGATATTGAGCTATCACTTGGATCTGCTAAGCTGAAATCCGCTTCGATAGAGGCGATGTGACATGTGACACCTGTTACCACCTCGTCTTTCAACTCACCGACTTTGATGTCTTTCAAAGTAAACCAACCGAGCCCCACGTCAGCAACATCGTTATCTGAACAACCAACTAGAGTAGTAGCAAGCAATGCACTTAACAGCATCTTTTTCATTATTTTTGTCCTTAACTAGGAAAGATATTGATGAAATCTATCAGAGGTTTGCACCTAAAACAAAATTTAGCCACGGAAAGGTCTATGTGCGCTAGGTTTGTTGCGGGCTTCATGCTAATGTACTGCTCTAAACGAAGGTATCAAGATGAATGAACAACAGTTAGCCAGTATCGAGCGTAAAAATACATGGCTGTATGATCTGGTCGAAGTTGAATTTCCGACACCAGAGAGTTTGAAAGGGCGCGATGTCTATTTCAAAACGCTAGAAAAAGCAACGTATCAAGTAGTCGACAAAGACACACTACTGGAAAGTGACTCTGAATTTAACCTCGACGATATTTTTCTGGTCGATTTTCATCGACTGACCATTATGTTCTCTATCTTGCAATCTCAGCGCTGGGAACAGCAGTATGATAAAGATATGATCATTGAATATCTGACACAGATTATCCTCACGCCAGATTTTGAATTATATGTTGGTTTTAAATCTGGAGTCCCAATTGGTGCTGCTATTGTTAGCCATCTCGAAGGAAATACACTCATCTCTGATGTTGCTGTTTCTGAATCAAAATACAAAAGCTCGTTTGTGGCTGATCTGGCTAAAAGACTAAGCACCGAGCAAAAACTGTTAGACTCAGTGGTTATCGAAAACTAACTTACACATCAATGTGCATAAAAAGTAAAGCAAGATGACGTTGGGTGATCTTGCTTAGAAAAACTGTAATTGCTCCCTTCTATTTCCATGAAATGCCAAGCTCGTCGTTTCAACAATCCCAAACTCAAATAAGATTAATCCAAACATTCTTAAAATCAGCTTGGGCTTGAGCCTTTAAGACGTCTGGAGATGGCTATGGCAATTACCAATATTAAGTGCGTGATATTTGACTGTGATGGTACGTTGGTCGACAGCGAAAGACTGTGTTGCCAAGCGCTCGTCAATGTATTTAACCAGCATGGGGCTGAGTTAACGATGGAAGAGTGCGTTTCTCACTTTAAAGGAGGAAAGCTCGCTGACATCCTTTTAGATACTAAAGAATTGAAAGATATCAAAGTTCCAATTGATGTTTTAGAGCCGCAATACCGAGAAGAAGTCCAGTCTCTTTTTGTGCGTCACTTACAGCCAATGGATGGCGCAAAACGATTAATTCAGTTTTTGGATTCGCATAATATCGAATATTGTGTGGCGTCTAATGGACCTAAAGATAAAATTGAATACGCTTTGGAGTTAACCGGTTTACTCGATGCTTTCCGAGGCAAAGTGTTCTCGGCATTCGATGCGAATAGTTGGAAGCCTGAGCCCGATTTAATCATGTACAGTGCTATGAGCATGGGCTTTTTACCAAGTGACTGTCTTTATATTGATGACACGCCTAAAGGAGTCGAGGCGGGACTAAACGCCGGTATCAAAACGGTGCAGTTATTTAATGGTGAAGCTATCAATCGTGTTGATGACGAGCGTGTAATTCGCATCCATCATTTAGATGAATTAAAAGAGCAGCTGTGTGGCTGCTCTGTTTGACCTATTAATGGCAAACCGGACTTAAGCTGTGGATGTGCTTAAGTTTAGACTGTAGGTAAGGCGTTTGATGTAGACATTGGATAGATGAGAAGTTTTTTGTATGAAATCCGCAAGCAGCGCATGTGAATTTCTCGCCATCCGATGAAATGAGATATTCATCTCCTTGGCAGAGTGGGCAATTCAGGTTCTCTATGTCTTTTGTGTCTTTTGTGTCTTTGTAATTATTCATATTGTTTTCCAGCAGCAAATTGGAATTGGCAAGATCAAGCATAGCGGAACGCTCTGTTTAAGAACATTATTTCATCGGGTACAGCGAGAACTTGAGATTCACTTCAAATATCCACTTGGATGTCGTAGAAAATATCGAAGGTAATAGTTGAACACGGTTTAAAGAAAAGGGCTCCCTAAGGAGCCCTTGTTGATCATAAGTTCCACAACGTTATGCGGTGCGGTAGCGTTGTAATATCTCACCAAGAGAAACGGAGGCTTGCGTGAGATTAGCGACGCCAGCGGTAGATTGCTCCGCCACTTCTCTGATTGTGCTTGATTGACTACGAATTTCTGAAAGTTCCGATGCAATATCGTTAGCAACTGCGCTTTGTTCTTCAGCAGATGTGGAAATCTGAATGCTCATGTCCATTAATGAGCGTGCTGACTCGGCAATAGAGGTAACATCATGGCCGATTTCATCAATAAGCTGGCTGCTGGTTTGAGCTTGCTGAACGGTTCGGTTGGTGATTGAAGCAATGTTCTGACTCTCTATTTGAAGCTTCTCAATCATGGCTTGGATCTCTACTGTTGCCTGTTGAGTTCTGCTTGCTAATGTACGTACTTCATCGGCAACCACTGCAAATCCACGACCTTGTTCACCAGCACGGGCTGCTTCGATTGCTGCGTTTAGTGCCAACAGGTTAGTTTGTTCTGAAATGGCGTTAATCGTTGTGATCACGTCATTAATCTGCGTCGTATTCTCGTTTAAATTGGTTACTGACGTAGAGGCTTGTTCAATATAGCTAGATAACGTCTCTATCTCGCCAATCACGTTTTGTACACGGCTTCTGCTTAGTTCGATCTTCTGGGCATCTTGGTCTGACTGCGTCGTTGCTTGTTGAGAAATACTTGATACCTCCTTTGCAGAGGCTGTCATTTCTTCCATTGCCGTCGCGACTGAATCAAGCGTTTGATATTGATGAGATATCTGGGTTTCACTCAACTGCATATCTTTTTCGAATGCAGAAGATGTCTCGCTCAACATCGTTGCATTATTTTTAACACTATTAACCAGTTCACTTAAGGTATCCATAGACTTGTCTAGCGCACAGCCGATGGTACCGAATTCATCTCGACCTGGATGGAAACCAAGGCGAGAGGTTAAGTCACCGTCACCAATTTTTTCGGTTGTTGTATATAAAACCCACAGAGCTCCTCCGATAAACGTTGCCACCCAGTAAGAGAATAGGGCAAAAGGAATACCCCATAAGAAGCTGAGTAATAGTGACGATAGAGCTGATGATTTTAACGATTCGTATTGTGTGGACACATTTTGAGTCAGCTTAATCACTTCTCCAGAATGCAACTTGGCATAAGCGGTCACAGACCCATCGACAAAAGAACTCTCGCTTACGCGGTTCGATTTCGATACGCCGTCAATTTCTGTAGCGCGGTTTGATTGAGCATCAACGATACCAGAAAGCTTCGCTTCGCTCGCCGAGATGGCTTGCTGCTCAAATTGTTGTATTTCATTGAAGTAGCGGCTTCCAGCCACTGAAGTGAGGGCTACTAAAAACAGTAGGAATATCACCCACATTTTGTCGTTGATAGACATCTTGATAAACAGCCTGTCTATCGTTCTAAACTCAACTTCTCTCATTTAAAGCTCCATTAGAGATAAAAGATATTGACCAAATCTATTGCTATATCGAAACAAAATATGCGAAGTTAATCAGCAAAATATGTAACGAATACTAAATTTAGTTTAAGAAATGAGATCTAAGGACGCCTATAACAGTATGTTATATCTTTAAATTGACATGAATGTTGATAAAAGAGTCATTTCTCTAAAGTGTTAAGCGGATATGAAACTTAATTGCAATCGTTTACTTTTGATTATGCTCATAGGTTTTTAAATCTTTACTTCTCGCTGTCATGAATGTGTCATATAAAGACTATAAAAAGGAGTTGCTGATGTGGATATGGCAAGAGTCAGGCCGTCAGCAAGTAAAAGCAAGAGAGCTTAAAATAAAGGAGGTCACAATGAGCGACCAATACCAAAACGATGAGAGCCTAGAGCTGCTAGATGCGCTTGAAATTGGCATTATCTTGTCGGAATACGTTGGCTCAGACAACGAAGCCGAATAGCGGAACACTCTCATCTCGTCGTAATTGACGTTATACTAGGTTCATGTCACACCAAGCCCTAGAGGCCAAAACTGGCGTCGAATGAACTTTCTAGCCCACCTGCATATCGCAGAACACAGTAACAGCCATTTATTGGGAAACTTGCTTGGAGACTTCGTAAAAGGAGATCCAAGCAAGCTGTATGATCGCGATATCTCAAATGGCATCAGATTACATAGATTTGTTGACCGTATTACTGACCATCATCCAATCGTCAACGAATGTAAGCCTCATTTCACTGGTGTTGCGAGACGTTTTGCACCTATCGCTTTAGATATGTTTTGGGATCATTGCCTCGCAAAACACTGGAACGACTTTCATTCCGTGTCTCTCGAACACTTTGTAAAAACGGCATACGAGAGAGTAAACCGAGAGGTTCATGAACATTTGCCGCCACGTTTTTTGGTGCTCCACAGCAGAATGTGGCATGGCCGATGGCTTCAATCCTATCAAGATCTAGACAATATAGAATTTGCACTACATCGGATGTCGCAAAGAAGTCCTAGAATGGCAGACTTAACCACAACATTTAAAGTGATTGAAAGTGATTACACCGAATTAGAAGAGAAGTTCTCGTCACTTTATCGAGATGTTTTGCGCCAGTCGTATGATTTTCAGCAACAGCTTAATGACTCAACTCAATGAGATAGAAAAGTAGTATGGCTTTAGGGGCTCTGGTAAACTCTGCGCTCCAAAAATAATGAGGTTACACATGTCTGTTAATTTTGCTGATTTAGGCATCGAACAAAAGCTAATCGAGACGCTAGGCAATCTAAATATCGTGACGCCAACACCAGTGCAAGAAAAGTCAATTCCACACGTCCTTGCAGGAAAAAACTTACTTGCTGCTGCACAAACTGGTACGGGAAAAACGGCTGCGTTTGGTTTACCTATCATACAAACCGTTCAGCAAAAGAAACTTAATGGCACACCTCGAGCATTGATTTTGGTTCCAACACGCGAGCTTGCACAGCAGGTATTTGATAATTTGAATCAGTACTCGGCAGAAACAGAACTTCGCATCGTGTGTGTTTATGGTGGTACAAGCATTGGCGTACAAAAGAGAAAGTTAGAAGAGGGCGCTGATATTTTGATTGCCACGCCAGGCCGCCTTTTGGATCACCTGTTTAATGGTAACGTAAACATCTCTAAAACCGGTATGCTCGTGTTAGACGAAGCCGACCGTATGTTAGATATGGGATTTTGGCCTGACTTGCAGCGCATCTTCCGACGTTTGCCTGCTGAGAAACAGATCCTATTGTTCTCTGCGACATTTGAGAAGCGAATCAAAACTATTGCGTATAAACTCATGGAATCGCCAGTTGAAGTCGAAGTTTCACCAGCAAATACGACTGCTGAAACGGTAACACAAATGGTTTATCCAGTGGATAAAAAACGGAAACGTGAATTGCTAGCGTACTTAATTGGCTCGCGGAATTGGCAGCAAGTGCTTGTATTTACAAAAACGAAGCAAGGCAGTGATGAGTTAGCGAAAGAGCTCAAGTTAGATGGCATCAAAGCGGTTTCTATCAACGGTGATAAATCACAGGGTGCCCGCCAAAGAGCTTTGGATGAATTTAAACAAGGTAAGGTACGTGCTTTGATTGCAACCGATGTGGCAGCACGAGGGTTAGATATTCAAGAGCTAGAACAAGTCGTGAACTTTGATATGCCATTCAAAGCAGAAGATTATGTCCATCGAATTGGCCGCACTGGAAGAGCAGGAAAGTCAGGTTTGGCGGTTTCTCTGATGAGTAGAGATGAGGAGTACTTGTTGCAAGCTATCGAGAACCTGCTTGATCAACGCTTACCCCAAGAATGGCTGGCAGGTTTCGAACCAAGTCTTGTAGAAGAAGTTGAGCCTGAACAAAATGGGGGTGGGCGTCGTCGTAGTCGTTCATCTGAGAAGCGTAAGCTAAAAGCAAAATTGGCGATTCATAAGAATCGTGGTAAATCACGTAGCTCTCGCTAAACCGCGCAAACTTTTGTTCTTACATAGTCAGGCTGTTTTTGCCTCTTCATAGACGTCTAACGTTTGGGGGATAGCAAGTAGGTACCCTTGATACATATCGAAACCGAGCTTTTTCATTAAGCGAAGTTGATGCTCGGTTTCAATTCCTTCGATAACGGTTTTAGAGCATAACGCTTTTGCGAGTGATAATGCATCGTTAAGCGCTTTAAAATCACCGTTTTCATACCTTAGCAATAAAGAGCGATCCATCTTGATTATATCTGGGCAAACGCTTCTCACTCGCTCAGTTGTCGATGCATTGACGCCATAATCGTCGATCGCCAATTTAAACCCGCCTTGGCTTAATTCACGAGCTGCTTGCGACAAAGAGAGTTCATCCTCCACCTTCAATTCAAGTAACTCCATGACGATTTGTTCATTCATCAAATGCGATTCATAAATGGTTTGTTTTAGCAGTCGGTTATACGTGATGTCTTTGACTAGTATCTCTGCCGCTACCGGTAATACATTGAGAAACAATTGTTTTGTGTGAAAGCGAGACTGAGAGAAATTTTTGATATGGATTAGGCGACTTAAGCGTTCAACATTGAGCAAATCTTGAGTGGGAGTCGCTTTGGATTGGAAAAACTGATCTGGCCTAACCATGGTGCCATTGGCATTGCTAATTCTTACCAGTGCTTCAAGGCCAACGATAGAAATATCGTTCTTATATATGGGTTGAAAGACACTGCGGAGAGTGAAGTTCGCGTATTTCGCAATATACTGCCCGTCGGCTTGTTTCCGGATGCAACTAAGTAGTTGCGAGATGCTCATCATTGTTACCACAACCTAAATCAATGTCTCAACATCAGCGTTATCGCGCTAATTTTTCTATTTCATTGGCAATGAATCTAAGTGTGCTCATTAACTCAAGCAAGAACGATGGTAATGGATGGGTAGTTTTGTCGAGTGATATCAAACAAATTGATGAAATAATTGATAATCTCAGCACTTCAATTTGATGCTACCATTGCAGTACGGCATACAACTGCAAATATTTTCTGACTAACTGCTGTTTGTTCGAACGCCGTAAAGGATGCCCAAACTTAATGTAACAAGGGCTAATACCGAATCGAGTGTCCAAAGATTGCGTGAGTTGCGACTCGCTGGTGTACAGTGTGATTCCTTGTTCTGTGTATTCGTTGATCTGATCGGGTAGTTCACCCATCCACCAATGAAGTAATTCTCGGCTCGTTTTGCTGCGACTTATCCAATGATCGCAAACCAAAAAGAGTAGGTCATTAGGCTGTAAGGCATAGCCATATTCACTCTGCCATTCCGTAATTGATGAGAGTAAGTTTTCCCGGCAAGATTTTCCGGCACTGACCATATGGTGACTCAGAACCCAGACAGTGCCAATGTCGGATGAAATTCGATAGTGATGGGGAAGGTCTGGAGAATCCAACACTTCGATTGGCTTTATCACGCAGTTGTATCCAAAGTGACGAAAAGTATGTTCCATCCTTCTTGAAAACGCGAGACCAAGATGATGCTCACTCATGCCTTGGTTATGCACCGCAGGGTAATGCTTTTCACACAGCTTAAGACAGTCGTCTTGAAAATCATTAACACTTTGAATAACTAGGTCGAGTAGCAAAGAATATCCCTTAATAATTACAAAACGAACTGCAAAAGGTTAGCATAGTCTTTTGAGAATAGACTAATTTACTTCGGCAACTTCTTGATCTAAACACCAAATTTCTCACAAATGACCGTGTCTAATCTTTAATAGAACAACACGAAAGAAGCAGAAGTTGAACAAAAATTTGAAAGGGAAAAAATGATAAAGCTAGAACGCGCACAAAAAGAGGCGCTGGCCACCGCTATTCAAGATTACATGCAAGACGAGCTAGATGTTGAAATTGGCCAGTTCGATAGTGAGTTTCTAATTGATTTTATTACAGAAAAACTAGGGCCAATTTACTATAACAAGGGTGTTGAAGATGCTAAGTTACTGGTTGAACGCAGAATGTTAGAAGTTTCCGAAGAGCTGTATGAGATAGAACAAGAAGTTAAGCTGTAAGTTTCAGTTTTACAAACGATTTAAAGTTCCTTCAAAAAATTCGAACAACTTGATAGATACGGTACCATTGGCTGGATGTAAATGATGGTAAATAATCTGTTTCATATGACGTAAATAGGTTAATGTAGTGTTTCTTGCTCAGCATTAACTTAGGAATATATCTAGGAACTTGAGATGGATACACTGGTAAAGAATTACAACCTTACTGCACGCGTGATGCATTGGTTATCAGCGCTGTGCATTATTGGTCTATTTGCAGTGGGTTTGTGGATGGTCGACCTTAGCTATTACAGCGAATGGTATCGAACTGCGCCGCATTACCATCGCTCTGTCGGTATTTTACTCGCTATTTTAACTTTGGCACGCATCGTATGGAAACATGTGACGGCGTCACCAAAGGTAGAAGGCAAACGTTACGAAGTGCTTGCTGCTAAAGCAGCGCATGGTGTCATGTACCTACTATTGGTCACCATCTTTGTTTCAGGTTACCTCATTTCAACGTCTGATGGACGCGGCATCGAAGTGTTTAATTGGTTCACCGTGCCAGGAGCGGGAGAGTTATTCCCAGGCCAATCAGATATTGCAGGTGAGATTCACTTCTATGCAGCTTGGGCAGTCATCCTGATTGCAGGTTTACATGCTATTGCTGCACTAAAACACCACTTTATCGATAAAGACAACACATTAAGAAAAATGTTAGGAGCTTCAAAATGAAAAAGTCACTTTTCGCTACAGGATTAGCTATCGCTATGGCACTGCCATTTGGTGCGCAAGCTGCAGATTATGTCATCGATACCAAAGGTGCTCACGCTTCAATCAACTTTAAAGTTAGCCACTTGGGTTACAGTTTCATCAAAGGTCGTTTCAATACATTTTCTGGTGACTTTTCTTTTGATGAAAACAACATTGCTGACTCAAAAGTAAATGTTGTTGTTGATACAACCAGCCTAGATTCAAACCATGCTGAACGTGACAAACACATTCGTAGTGGTGACTTCATCGATGCTGGTAAATACAGTGAAGCAACCTTTACGAGCACAAAAGTGGTTGATAAAGGCAATGGCAAACTAGATGTAACTGGTGATTTAACGCTACACGGTGTTACTAAGCCTATTACTATTGAGGCTGAATTCGTTGGTGCTGGCAGTGACCCATGGGGCGGCGAGCGCGCTGGCTTTGTTGGCAACACTCGCCTAGAGCTTGCTGACTTTGACATCCCAGTAATGGGTGCTTCAAGCTACGTCGATATGGAACTTCATATCGAAGGTATTAAGAAGTAATTAGTTCCTTTTAGATACACTAAAAGCGCTCTTCACTTGAAGAGCGCTTTTTTATTATCTTAATCACATCACTAACATCGATAAACCAGTCAGTGATAGCGATTGAAAGCCAATAGACGTTGTAAATGTTTAGCGAATTACGCTGTTTCTAACTCGCTTTTTTCCACTAGGTTTAAACGCTCACCAAAAATCGGGCGTAGTGCTTTTAATACTTCAGTACGAGTAACGACCCCGACCATCTGCCCATTTTCAAGCACAGGAAGCACTTGTGGCTTACTTACTTTGATACTTTTAGCGCGTTCTTCGAGAGACAAAGACGTCAAGCGAGTGGCAATACCCATACTGCTCGCTGGGTACAACTGCGCTTTATCGATACATAGGAACTCCACAACATCAACGAGGCGATCATCAGCGTCAATTGCGACCACATCTCGGCTCATGATGTCGACGACTTTTTGGTCTTTCACCGGAATGTAGTCCTCACACCATAGTTCTACCATCACATCGTGAGCAGAGAAGAAGCCAACTAATCGATTTTGTACGTCTACAACAGGTGCGCTAGTTACGTTGTTATCAAGTAACACATCCAGCGCGGCTGCAATTGGCGTTTCTGCACGAACGGTGACTGGTTTTGGGTTCATAATGTCTTTAACAAAAGAGGCATTTTTCATGGTGAAATCCTTAACTGACGACAGTGTTGTAGTTGTAGTGATAGAAGAAACATTCGCTGCTTTTAGTTCTGGTCGGCGAAAAATACACCAGTTTGAAAGGCCAACTAATACCGCTCCGCCGACGATGTTGCCAAGCGTGACAGGAATTAAGTTAGCGGTAATAAAGTGGCTAATGTTTAGGTCTGTGTATTGTGACGCGGGCACACCGACAGATGCCCAAAAAGATTCAGGTGCAAAATTCGCGATAACAATACCAAGTGGAACCATAAACATGTTCGCAACACAGTGCTCAAAACCGCTGCTGACAAACATTGCCACAGGCAAAATTGTCATTGCTGCTTTTGTCATTGCATTTGCAGAACTAAATGTCAGCCAAATCGCTAGGCAGACCAACAGGTTACAGAGAATACCGAGTGCAAACGCTTGAATGAGAGTGTGGTGAAGTTTGTGTTGTGCGATGTTAAGCGCATTTAATCCCCATTGACCGCCATCCATCTGATAAAGACCAGCAGCAGTAACCAGCGCAAGTAGGAACATCGCACCAATAAAGTTACCAACGTAAACTTTGCCCCAGATCGAAAGCATCTTACCGAACGAGATTTGCTTATTGGCCCAAGAAATACTGGATAGGACGGAGCTGGTAAATAATTCACCACCGCAGATCACGATGAGGATCAATCCCATGCTAAATGCGAGTCCACCAGCTAGGCGGCTCAAGCCCCAACCAGCGCCCGTACTGCCGGTGGTCACCGTGATGTAAAACAAGAATGCTAACCCGATGAACGCGCCGGCCATAATGGCGAGGCTTAATGTCATACTGCTGGTTTTGTTTGCCTTACTTAACGCAAATTTTTCCGCTTCAACCATCATCTCTTTTGGAGAAAAATACTGGTGATTTTGAGAACTGGTCACCGCCATATTGACTCCTTAATTTGTAATCGCATAAAAAATCCTTGGTTATTAACTCAAAAATGAAATTGTTGTTTTTATTAAGAGCCTCAATGACTTCGGTTTCAAAACCATTGAGGCTTGCGGTGTTCCCGAACCGCGTACTCAGAATAGGGAGAACGGTTAGTAAGGTAAAATTGATAATATTTAGAAACCTCATCAAATTAATTGATAACTTTACGGGGCTAGGTAAAATGAACTCTATTGCTTATTGGGGCATGCTTTAACAATTGTGGGAATTGGGAAATACCCACTAATAATGGAGGACACTTTGCGCTACTCACTTAAGCAATTAGCGGTTTTCGACGCAGTTGCAGATACCGGCAGTGTAAGCCAAGCCGCAGAAAAATTGGCTTTAACACAATCAGCGACGAGTATGTCGCTTGCGCAATTAGAGAAGATGCTTGGCAGGCCGTTGTTTGAGAGGCAAGGCAAGCAAATGGCGTTAACCCATTGGGGGATGTGGTTACGACCAAAAGCAAAACGCTTGCTACAAGATGCATTGCAGATTGAAATGGGCTTCTATGAGCAACATTTATTGAGTGGTGAGATTCGCATGGGAGCGAGTCAAACCCCAGCAGAGCACTTAGTTCCCGACCTTATCAGTATCATTGATAATGACTTTCCAGAAATGCGTATTTCCCTCGGTGTACAAAGTACAAAAGGGGTGATTGATGGGGTATTAGATTACAAGTATGACTTAGGGATTATTGAAGGGCGCTGTGATGATAACCGTTTACACCAAGAAGTATGGTGTCGTGATCATCTTACTGTTGTCGCAGCTTCTCATCATCCTTTTGCGCGTAATCAGTCTGTTAGCCTTGCGCAGTTAGAGCAAGCGAAGTGGGTACTAAGAGAGCATGGCTCTGGCACACGAAAAACATTTGATAGTTCCATTCACCACCTTATTGAAGATTTGGATGTGTGGCGCGAGTACGAACACGTTCCGGTGTTACGTAGTTTAGTTGCTAATGGTCAGTACCTTACTTGCTTACCGTATTTAGATGTAGAGCGATATATAGAAGCAGGTCACCTTGTGGCATTAAATGTACCTGAGTTAAAAATGGAAAGGACGCTTTCATTTATATGGCGTTCAGATATGGCAGAAAACCCATTAGTCGACTGCATTAAAAGAGAGGGGCTGCGAATGATGAAAGGGAAGCCTTCAGTTCTTTAAAGGTTGATTAAATATGCCTACGAGATGAGTTGGTTTATTCCCTAAATCTGTTGATTTATCGGTTGCGTCAAACTTTTAATGTAAATTGTGAAAATAATAATATCTTATTGTGATCAATATCACCGATAAGCTGAGCTGATGTATCTAACATGTGTCCTTGATTTCAATGTATGAAGGCAGTTATTGAACCATATAGGTACGATAATAGCCGAGTAGGTATGACTACCATGACGACACTTTTAGCTATTTCTATTACTACTGGAATTTTATCTGGCGTATGGGGTTGGATCGCCATCTCTTTAGGTTTGCTTTCTTGGGCTGGTTTTTTAGGTTGCACGAGCTACTTTGCAGCGCCAACGAGCGGATTGAAAGGACTAGGCATCAGCTTAATCACCAATATGACAGGCGTATTCTGGGCAATGGTAATTATTCACGGTTCCACTTACGTGGGGTTGGAAATTATTGGCTATGTGATTACCGCTATTGTGGCATTCTTCATGTGTATTCAAGCTAAACAGGCTTGGCTCGCGTACATCCCTGGTACTTTTATTGGTTCATGCGCAACATTTGCGGCTGACGGAAACTGGCAACTTGTCATTCCATCGTTGTTGCTAGGTGGTGTGTTTGGCTATCTAATGAAAGCGACAGGGCTATGGTTGCATACGAAATCAACCGCTACTTCTTCTTCGCTTGCTGAGCAAGCACAGTAGTGAACCCCCGATCTTATTGGTATCCACTGTGTATTGAGTTTTATCCCTCTCAATACCCTTAATCAAAATTAATGATGTTTGATACAAGCACACCAAATTGGTGTGCTTTTTTTTGTATTACAAGACAATACGCTGAGTGTAAAATACGTCTAACTCATGTATTGCCGTTGGCCATGGTAACAACGCGTTTAAGTGTCCAGCGCAGAAGAACAGGAATACACTCCATGCCTTTCTCTTCACAATGAGAAACAATAGCCAAAGCTAAGTCCGGTTTTGCATGTTTTTTCAAAACACGATTTACGACTTTTTTAGCAGGGATAGGGTGGTCATGAGGAACTTTGATGATGTCCTTAAAGAAAAGTTCAAAACCATTGTTGTACAGAAAGTGCTCGATGTCTCGGTCGGGTAACTCCGTAAGTCGATGCCTTTCCTGATCATGGTCGAGCTGTGCTCGCACTGCATGCGCGTACTTTTTCCCTGCTGGGTCGCCATCGGTAACGACATGCCAATCAATACCAAACTCTTTTGCTACTTTGATGAGTGATTTTAGACCTGATTGAGCAAACTCAACGATTTGAACCCCTTCGGCAGCCAAGTCATACCCGCATTGACGAGCCAGTTCATGAAAAAGCCAAACTTCGGTTTCGCCCTCAACAAGTAACCAGCACCGCGCAAATAATGCTCCTGAACGATGAAAACGAATATGGAAACCAATTCGGCGCAACTCATCTCGACCAAACTTTGTTGAGTTTAAACTCTTAGCGATGGTTCTGTCTGATAGCCGAATTAAACGTCGAATTGAATACAGTGGAACAGAACCGAGTAACGTGCCACTGTTGGTGGTTAATATCTTTTGCATTGGCAATAATTGCAATAAGGACCACGCTCTCGCTAGATGAGTTGGATGCAGTCGACCTTCTGGATCTTCAATGATCAGTATTGGTCTCGCACAGCGCCTTAAATCAGTGGGGCCCTTAGCTTGAAGATAGGCATTGAGTAACCCCATTAAGAGCAAGCGGCTTTGTTTGTCATTGGTTTCTTTCAAGAACTGACTCAAACCTTTATCAGAGGAAGGGCTTGTATAGAAAAGACCATCACGAGGTTTGCGTGGGTTACCTTTACTGACACTTCTGAACGCGAAATAGTGTTCAACAAGCGTTTGCATTGAGTCGAGGCTACTACGAATCTCACCTTTATTCACATGGCCAGGCATGGCCAATAAGCGTCGACAGGTGTTGTTGATTCGTTTTTCAATCCGAGCATTTTTACCATCGCCGTTGACATGGTTTAAATCAGGGAAGCGTCGGGAGTCACGTAGTCGGATTACAGGATGAAGTGTCATTAACTCAATAGCGAGTTTCTCTGAGTGGTGAAGTTTTTTGGGTTTGCCGTTATGATCCAAAAACGCGTACTCTGTATTAATGCCGTGCTCATCGCGAGACGCACTAATACGATAGTAAATGACTTGCTCACCATCTTCGTTGGTGCACCATGTAGGCTTTATGCGTCTGTAGCGTCCCGCTTTTACTTCGTTTTTATCCTGTGCTTTAAAACAAACAATGATCTGTAAGTGTTGTGTTTGTGGATGAGAAATTGAGTAGTCAACGTGAAAATCTTTCAGTTTGAATTGATACAATGAGCCATTGGCAGGTAATGCGATGGAAAGGGCATCGAGCAATGATGATTTGCCCCACGTGTTTTCACCGATGAGCGTGGTGAGTTCGTCAAAAGAGAGTGAAAGGCGTTTGATGCCTCTAAACCCGGAGATTTCGATGCGTTCTAGTCTCATCTCAATCCTCCTTGCAATTATTTGAATTATCGAGAGTTATTTTGCTACTCCTAAGCATATATGAATTCGGAATTTTTGAGTTAAGCTCAGTTCACAAAATTACGAGAGCCTCTTACTGAATAGAGACCGTTACAAGCGAGGCTTGCTTTCAAAGCCGGGGGACAGCATCGTGATCACTTAAACATGAAATCCTAAATCGCAGTTTCATAAAATTCATGATTCTGTCATGATTCACTTCTTATTATTATAAGGAATGAAAAAAGAGAAGATGAAGATGAATAACAATCATAAGCCAGTGAGAATCAAACTGGCACACATCAATGACACACATTCCTACTTTGAACCAACGTCATTACAGTTAAAGCTTAAGATAAACAATGAACTCACGCTAGAGCCCTATGTCAGCGCCGGCGGCTTTTCTCGTATCGCAACCAGAGTCGAGCAGTTAAGAGATGATGCTCAGCGCCAAGGTCATGGGATGTTGTTCCTCCACGCCGGAGATTGCTTCCAAGGCACGCTGTATTTCTCACTATTTAAAGGCAAAGCCAATGCCGACTTATTGAACGCATTAAAGATAGATGCAATGGCGTTAGGCAATCATGAATTAGATATGGGGAATGAGCCAGTTGCATTGTTTTGCCAACGTACTCAGTTCCCATTGCTTGCTGGCAACTGGGATTTATCCAATGAATCACTTAAAAAACCTCACCGTATCAGTGATTGCAAGGATGTATATAGTTACCAACCGGATACACAGAGCGCTCAATACATTGTTAAAGAATTCCATGGTGAGCGGGTCGCGATTTTCGGATTATCCATAGATAAAATGAGCGACATCGCAAACCCTGATGCAGACACGCCTTTTCACTCAGCAATTGAAACCGCCAAGGCGACCGTAAAACAAATTCATTCATCAGGTATAAAAAATATTATTCTTCTGAGCCACTTAGGTTATGAAGGTGATTTAGAGTTAGCTGAGCAAGTCGCAGGTATTGGTATAATTGTTGGTGGACACAGCCACCGGTTGCAAGGTGATTTTTCATCAATAGGGTTAGGACAAGACGATCCCTACGGTATCAAAATTAATGATACCTATGTGGTGCAAGCGGGTTTCCATGCTTTGACAATGGGGCACTGCGTCATTGAGTTTGATGAACACGGCAAAGCAATGATGTTGAGTGGACAAAATGAACTGTTGCTTGGCCGACGTATTTTTTGGGACTCGACGCTAAACCAACAGCTCGACCAAGGTGTATTCGAAACCGCGTGCGACTTCATCCATGGTCAACCGAATGTCGTGGTTTGTAAGAAACACCCGGAAACTCAAGCGATCCTGAGCGATAAATATATTCCTCAGGTCAGGCAGTTACAGTCACAAGTCATTGCTAGTGTTGACACCAAAAAGCGTCATGTGAGAATTCCCGATGAATTTGGTGAGAGTGAGTTGGCTTCCTCCGTTGCCCGATCATTTCTGCACTGTTTAAACAAACGTGGATATGACGTTCAATTTGCAATTCATAATGCGGGTGGCGTGCGAACCTCTTTGAACCCTGGCAACATTACAGTGGCAGACATTGCCGGACGGCTGTTGCCTTTTGCCGTTCCTATCGGCTTTTACGATGTAAAAGGCAGCGCTATTCGCCGTGCACTTGAAGGCGCGATAAATAATGCACTCAACAATGGCGTAGAAGGCACTGGATCTGGCAGTTATCCGTACACTTACAATTTAAACTTCGAGTACCACGCAGATGCCCCAAAAGGTGAAAGAGTTCAATCATTAGTGATTTTTGATGGTAAACAATGGGTAGGTGTTCAAGATGATGTTTGGTATCGAGGGACTTCTTCTGCCTATACGATGAAAGGGAAAGAGGGGTACGACGCATTGCAGGAGATGAAAGGAGAAGGGCGTGTGACCAGTTTGTCCATGGCTGATTGTTTTATTGAACTCCTGACCGATGAGCCAAACTGTTTGAATCAAAGTCACAAACTTTACACAAAGCGACGTCGATAATAGATACTGGTATTGATTTTGCTGCTCTCCACTTACTACATGGGTTGATGAGGATGGCAGTATGTGGAATAAAGATTGGGCAGATACGGCAGTCGTGGTTGCCTGGATCGCAATTTGGTCAACACTGGTCTACTTTGTGCCTCTAAGCGGCTTTTGAATTGCTAAGAATGTGGATGTTACAAAAGGGAGCAGTAATGCTCCTTTTTTGTATCTATCTTCCCCGTTAGGGCCCTAACTAATGAAGAGTTTGTCTTGAGCCATTTGCTGCTTTTTGTCTGTTTACTATAGTTCAGGTGGTTGAATCCATTTCTTTCTTTTTATAGTGCTTCCTGATTTTTGATAAGAATTTTATTTCGATAAGACAAGGTTTTTTTGTTGGAAAGCCTGACGCTCGGCGTTATTATGTCGGCGTTTGGGGAGTAGTTAGCGCAAGTTTACTTATCGTCATCTCGTTAAGCATCAGCTTATCCGGTAAGTAAAGGTGTTACGTGGTTCATTCACGTCAACACTTCAACGAGACCAACGCATTCATTGACTAGCAGCACATAATCGTTATGTGGCTGTTGGTTGTTATTGTCTGCGGAAGGTCACCAAACGAAGTCCTTCCGCCATGGGAGGAAATATGTCTCTTATCGAAAATACCACCCAATTGAGCCAATCGGTGCCTCTTCAAGAATCATTAGCGATGTATGGTGCTTTTGGTTTATTTACCCTTGTTCTTGTTACGCTTGATATCTATCAAACACGTGGTGGCGCTATCACGATGAAAAAAGCCATCGTTTGGAGTGTTTTTTGGTTCTTGCTTGCCTTTGTTTTTGCAGGTTCTATTTATTTATTCTGGGACTTTTACGCGCCACATAGCGCTTATACGAACGACAAAGCAACGATTTCATTCTTAACTGGTTACTTACTAGAGAAGTCGCTAAGCGTGGATAACTTGTTTGTGTTTGCCATCATCTTTGCACAATACAGTGTGCCGGAGCACTTGCGTCCGAGAGCATTGCTTTGGGGGGTGATAGGTGCGCTAGTTTTACGCGCTGTCATGATTGCGGTTGGTGCTCAGTTACTTTCACAGTATCACTGGGTATTGTACTTATTTGCTGCTTTTCTTATTTGGACGGGTGTTAAGCTAGCTCGCGACAAAGGCGAAGCAGAAGAGGTTAATCCATATCCGGAGCAGTTGATTCGAAAGGTATTGCCAGTTACAGATGACTACCAAGGAAATCGCTTAATCTTAAAGCAAGCTGGTAAGTGGGTGGCAACACCGATGCTGATCGTTGTTGGTGTCATTGCAGTAATGGACGTTATGTTTGCGTTGGATTCTATACCAGCTATATTCGCGGTAACGCGAGAGCCATTTTTAGTCTTAGCCGCGAACGTATTTGCATTACTGGGTTTGCGATCGCTGTACTTTGTTCTTCAAGCAATGTTAGACAAGTTTGTATACTTAAAACCAGCATTATCAGTAATCATGATGTTTATCGGGGTAAAAATGCTATTGGTTGGAACAGAATATGAGATTCCGACAACATGGTCTCTCACATTTTTAGTTGTTGTGATGACATCGGCAGTGGTGGCATCACTCCTAAAAAATAAAGCGAAGCGTCAAACTAGCGTTAATATTACTAATCAAAAAATATAAAGTAAGCACTAAAATCAAAAGAAATAACGAAAAATATTGTTAAATATATGTTGTTGCTTAAGGGGCGATTATGCAGGTAATGTTCAGTTATTCAATGTAATTACAGCAATTGTGATTATTTATGCCGTTATTATTCATTTGTATTTTTGAGTTTTGTAATGAGTTTGTTTTATTAGAAATTCTAATTTGAATGGGTAAAATTTGTCATTTCTTAAACAATAAGAAACTGACTAATATACAACCAACTAAACAGACTACTGCTTTTAAAGAGAGGCAATCATGGCACAAGCAATGCAAATGACAAATGTAGCTTTACCAACCTCTATGGATAAGAAAACCTACGCGGTTAACTTCAAAGGACTGATTGCTCACTTACTGGACATTCTATTTGTAGATAACACTGCGCCACGCAGTTACTACGCAGAAGACTTGTCAGCACATATTCAAAAAGACATCGGTATGTACCGTTAATATTGAAATAGTGTAAGAAATACCGGCCTATGAGCCGGTATTTTTTTATTTGTAAAACATGCCTACTCAACCTACGCCCTAGAAAAGAAACACTCTAGAGGAGGTAGACATGATAGTAGATTAAGTGTTGTATAGAAAAACGGGGCACCATTGGTGCCCCGTTTTGACATGACTGAAGTGCGATATTACTTCTTGCGGCAGTATTCTGCGATCACGTACATCGACTGACCACCATTTGCCTTACCCGAAACTAGCTTTGGATCATCGCCAAGGCTAATACCACGAATCACTGTACCTTGTTTGATTACTTGGTTAGTGCCTTTTACTGGTAGGTCTTTAATTACTGTTACATCGTCACCTTTCTTAAGTTCAGTGCCGTTACAGTCAACCGTTTTATCGTCAGCAGACATCCCTTTCATTGCCCAGTTCATTTGCTCTTCTTCCATGTACATCATGTCAAGAGCATCTTGAGCCCAGCTTTCTGTGTTTAGGCGAGTGAGTTGGCGCCATGCAGTCACTTGTACAGCAGGAACCTGGCTCCACATGCTTTCGTTTAGACAACGCCAGTGGTTAATGTCTTTTGGCTCATCGATCTCACCCAGACACTTATCACAAACCATAATGGCAGTATCAACCGTCACATTACCGTGAGGTGGGACAGCGTATGCAGTTAGTTGAGATTCAGAAGAACACAGTTCACATTTTGACTCGCAGCGCGCAAGCAGAGTAGCTTCAATAGACATAAGGACTCACCTTAGTAATGTTATTTTGTGGCGGTATTATCCACTTTATCCTGAGAAATAAAAGGGTGTTAGCGAATTAAAGATTAGATTTTACAATACTCCAACCTGATTAAGGTGAAGATGTAAAATATTCGCTAAATAAATAATACGGAAGTATAAAAGACACTATTAATTGTTTTGGTTTATGAATTGGTTGTGTCAATTTCTACAACGATTACAAACCTAAAAGAGGTAAATGTAGAGAGAGGGTGGCTAGAACATAGCCCTCTAATTTACAGAGGGCCTGTCGTTAACGTTCGACAATCTGGACAATTTGCTCTTTTGAAATACTCATTTCTTTACCATCCATGTCTTCATACTCGTACATACCCGTTTCCTCGTTCAGGTCTGGTTTACCGTAAGAGGTAATAATTTTCCCTTCATTTGTCGACATCAGATATTGGCTACTTCCGCATGCAGCAAGAAGTAATACAGTGGCAATAACAGTCAATACGCGCATAGAGTTTTCCTTTTAAACAAGTGAGTTAGGCAAAGACATCGTTTTAACTATAGCAGAGGAAATATGAGTGGGTTTGAATACAATTGAAATGAAAAAGCCCAGTAGAAACTGGGCTTTGGTAGGAAGGGCGTTACGATTACTTCAAAACAGAAGTGTTAGTGACACCTGTTAGTGTTTCATCCATCAAGAAGTCAGTGTTTTCCATCTGCATCTCTACATGATGATCAATATCAGACAGAGTGCCATTTGGCGAAGCAAAAGTACTGTGCGATGCAGTAGCATTAAACTGTACAAAGCTCGCAGTTGCATTCACAGTAGTGTCCGTACTGTTCACAGTCTTCAACCCTAGCTTATTAGCGAGCGGTTCAGTACCCGCGAATGGTGCATTTGGAACGCTGTTTGGTACTGTGCTATCGCCATCCACTTCTGTCATAAAGAATGGTGTCGTTAGCGAACCAGATGCCACTAAATCTGAAGCGTTTGTGAACGGATCGACAGTGTCTAGTGTAGTCTGTGCTGCATAGATAAATTGTGAAAAACCTGCTTCTAGCGCTGCTACTTGAGCTTCCGTTGCCGCAGCCTCAAATGCTTCGTAACATGTTTTATCTTCTAGATCCGCACATGATGCATCAGCGTAATTCGCATAGTCTTTTGATGCTGCATAAGCGAGGTTATGTTTGATCTGAGGGCCGTAATTGTCTGAACCCAGTAACAAATTACCAATTTGTCCACCAGAGTTCTGTACTGATGCAGAACTAAAGGTGTACAGTGCATCCGCAGTAGGGCTGCCCAATGTATTGTTTGCTGCTGCGACGGCAGATGTAGCGACAATACCGCCAAGTGAATGACCTAGCATTTTGACTTTTGAACCCGTCATTGGGTTGAAGCCTTGCAGAGGACCTCCAGCTAAAAGACCGCCTTGAGCAGATACTACCAAGCTAGCGCGCAAACCTAACACATCCAGAACACTTTGACGTAGGTTGTCACGCGCAACGGCTAAGTTGGAAAGATTTAGATAAGCCAGTACATTCGCATTTGCGGAACGTTGTTCATCTAAGCTGCGCGTACCATGAATAGGTAAGTCAATAGCGATAACTGCCACACCTGCTTTTACCATATTGAACGCGAACGCGTACGCATTCTCTTTCGCAGAGGTGATGCCGTGTTGATAAATCACAACGTCTGTCGCGACGCCAGATTTAGGTGTGAAGACCAGTACTTCGACATCTTCAACCGATTTCACTACGGGAACAGGCGAGTAGCGAGTAATAATACGCTCACTATCAAGCTGGGTACCATCGGTAAGAGTAAGCTTAGCTCCAACAAGTTTTAGCTGCTCTGTAGGATCTGTAGCAAGCTTTGTCACATCAACAGGATCATTTGCAAAAACGCCTGTTGATAGCTGCTGAACCATGTTTGCTTGCTCGTTCGGATCCGCTAATGCTGCGCTTAGCTTCGCTAGGCTTGGCATCGCAGATACCATTGGTTGCATGTTCCAGCTTGCGCCTTTTTCCAAGTAATGAGGCAGTCTTACCACACCTTGTGTCACGCTTACATCGGCACCTGATTGCATGTAAAGGCCTTTAATTGCCGTTTTAGCTGCGTCTAGATCGCTAATGTATTTACTAAAGTCATCGTCAGAGTCTAGCGCAGTGCTAAAGTCTTGGGTTTCACCGAGCGTTATTGTGTAGGCCGTTGATAAGTCTACTGAACCTTCGTTTGAGTCATTTTTGTAAACGGTATTTAGTGTGTTTGCGCCGGTAGAAAAACCAGTAGCGGTTACTCCTTTGACTGCCGCTAACGTATCACCTACAGACTGGGTACTGAACCATGAGGAGTAAACGATGTCGTTAGGGTCAACTTGAGCTAAACCAAAAATGCCTTCAACCGCTTGTGTCACCGCTTGAACAGAAGCAAGAGCACCAGTTTCATAAACGATTTCTTTCGATTTACCTGTCGCGTAACTGGCTGATGTACCGATTGGCTCACCATTCACGTCAGTAACATCTTGTGTAACCGCAAAAATGTACTCGCTTGACTCATCAAGTGAAGCCAAGAACTGGATGTATAGAGAGTTACCTTTTGCTTGAACTACGTAGTCCTGATTCTGAACGAGTACCTCTTCGATTGGGTTAGATTTACCGTCCCACTCGGTTAAGCGTTGGTTAATCTTGATGACTTTAACACCAGACGGCAACATGCCCGTTGCAAAACCATCGCCGTTGAAGTTAAGAACGATTGGCATAGACGTTGACCATCCATCCATCGTATTCATCGAGGCTCTAGGGTTGGTTAAAGCATCATCGCCATCAGTTGGCAGACCAAGCGTACCATCGCTTGTGTCCATTAATAAGTAAGACGGTGCCGGTACATCTGCGTTCGCTCCTTGAAGCGTAAAACTGATGGATGTTTCGCGATCAAGCAATGCTTGGACTTCATCTTCAAATTGAACTTTGTCGGAAGTACCAGAACTGGAGGTATCATCACCACAACCAGCAAGAAGGATTGCAGAACAAAGCATTGATAACTTAAACGTGTGTTTCATTGGTTTACTCCGTAATCCCATTATTTGAAGGTGTAGTTCATCTGTACCGCGCTGATGTAAGCAGTACCTTCTGAGTCAAACTTAATCTCTTCACCCAGAGCATTCGTCTCAGTGAAAGAGCCTGATTTACTCTTAACAAGTGCAAAGCCTGCATCGAAAGTTAAATTCTCATTCATTGCGTAAGTTAGGCCCGCGCTGTACCAAAAACGGTCACTGTCAGGGATACTCAATGTCGCTTCACCTGCTTGTTCGTCGTACGCAAAACCTGCACGGAATGTCCAATCCGCATTGAGGGTGTAAGTTGCACCAATAGAATAACGGTTGTTGTCTTCGTATTTCTCTGGTTTGTAGAAACATTGACCAGCAGTTCCATCATTACATTGAGGACTCGTCGCTTTCAGTTCTTTAAATGTGCTCCAATCGGTCTGTTGCCAGCCGTAATGTACTGCCCATTGTTCATTCAGTTGATGGAAAGCCGATAATTCGATAATTGAAGGGAGAGAGATTTTTAAACGGCCATCCACTTTTGGTGATGGAGCTCGGCCTGAGTCGTAACTACTAAACTCACCGTCGTCAAAATCTAGATCAACTTTAGAACGGTAACCAAAGCCAAAACGGTTGTTTTCATTTAGCTCGTACAAAGCGCCAATATTCCAACCCCAAGCAAAAGTTTCGCCTTCCATGCCGACAAGGTTATCGGACTTATTACCACCTAAAATTCCGGCAAGTGCGCCTTTGTGGCGAGTCAGCTCTGCTTCAGCGTATACTAGGTTGATACCACCACCGACACTGAAAGACTCGTTGATACGGTAAGCGACATTAGGGTTGATGTTTACTGAAAGTAGGGAAGTGTCACCCGCCATATCACCAGCGGAAATATCATTTGGATAGTCAGTAGCAACACCGTATGTTGTGAACATACCGATACCCCAAGCCCAGTTATCATTGATAGGGCTGATGTAATAACCTGCTGGCACGATCTGTAAAGGGGCGACATCTTTCGCGTGTTCATTGTTTACAGTGTCGTACACATCGACTTCAGGGTCGATGATAGATAACGCGCCCGAAAATTGAGCTTCTTTGAAAAGTGTCATTGCTGCAGGGTTACGAGCAAGGACGCTGGCATTATCTGCGACAGCCCCTTCACCTGAAAATGCTCGACCAAGACCAGATGCCGAATGTTCAGCTACCTGGAAGCCCGCTGAGTGGGCATTACACGCAAACAATATTGAAATTGTAAGCAGAGAGCAGTGCTTCTTGTTCATCCTTGACCCTCCTAGGGTGTCATAATGCTGGACCGAAGTCCTTGTAATTGTTGTGTGGTACTTACACCAATTGTTAATACGCGAAATACAACGGTGATGTAAATGTAATGTTAATTGTATGTTTAATAACTTGTCAAAGTTTGAGCGTATTTTGCGTTTTAAATATGATGCATAGGTCAAACGATGGCTTGTAAGGGCATGTATTATCGTTATATTTTTGAAGAGAATGGTACGACCAGAATTGTTTTGCGAGCTTTATAGTTAAATAACGATCAAATCAAGAGATAGCTCGCTTTGCTGTTTCTTCACTTCACAGGCATAATTCGCGCTCGCTATGTAGTTATTCAATAGACGCAATAGGAACCGCATTGGAATTACTGAATGTTGAATTTTTAGGTCGTTCGCTAAGGCTCGAAGGATCGATGGCTGGGTGGCAGCAGTTATATTGGGATAATACGTTGGTGTCTCAAATCGATGCCAGTGACAATACCGCAGAGACTTGTCTACACCAGTTTAGGCTCTCTGCGGGTGAGGAAATCCTGAACTGTCATTTAGAGTGTTCTTTAACATGGCAACCGTTTGAATTGAGTTACAAGGTCACAATTAACGGTGAGCTCATCAATGAAGGTTGTCGAAATGAAAAAGACATCGAGCGCCAAGTGCCAGAAGTTACGCCACCATCCGAAAAGCGTTTAAGTGTAATAGGCCTCGTATCTCTTGGGATGAAAGCACTTAAAAGTGCGAAAGTTATTAAAGTGGCGTTAGCGTCTGCAAGTCTCGCTGCATATTCTTGGCTATTTTCCATCGAGTTCGCGCTAGCGTTGATCGCTTGTTTGGTTTTTCATGAATATGGTCACATTAGAGCGATGAAGTATTTTGGAATGAAGACCAAAGGAATCTATTTGATTCCATTCCTAGGTGGTTTGGCGCTAAGTGACGAAAAGATAAACACGCGCTGGCAGGATGTGGTTATCTCAATCATGGGACCATTTTTCGGTTTAGTACTTAGTGTTGTTTTTACTTTGCTTTATTGGATGACTGGTGAGGTGATCTTCGCTGGGCTTGCTGTGTTTAACGCCTTGCTAAACCTATTTAATCTGCTGCCTATTTTACCATTAGATGGTGGCCATGTGCTCAAAAGTATTACCTTCTCAATGAATACTTGGGTCGGGTTAGTTGGCAGTATTGCGACCGCTTTATTCGGCATTTTTATCAGTTACTATTTCGGTCTGACATTGCTAGGGTTTTTATTGTTAATGGGAATGTTGGAAGTGGTGATGGAATGGAGAGCTCGACATCAAAGCCATTTATTGCCATTAACCCGTTATGGGCAGCTATTCTCACTGGCTTGGTACTTGGTCTCTGTCGGAGGTTTTGTTTCTATCATCTGGTATTTTGCCACTCTCGGAGATAGTTTGTTAAGTTTGCCGCTACAGATATTGGGCACTTGATTAGAATCATTAAAAAGCTCCCTAGGGAGCTTTTTGTTATTTGGCAAGTAAGTAGGTAGACGATAGTAGCAATCAATTAGCCGCATCTTGGTGCTTTCGCGTTATACGCAGGCAGCTTATTTATGGTTGCTTGTAAATCTTTAATACGTGTACTGTGCGATGGGTGGGTTGAGAAGAATTCAGGTGGTTGAGAACCACCTGATGCAGCACTCATATTTTTCCATAAATCGACACTTTGACGTGGGTCGAAACCTGCTTTTGCCATGAATTCCAGCCCGACAATATCAGCCTCAGATTCCTGAGTACGACCGTATGGCAAAATAACACCGTATTGAACACCGACACCAAGTGCCGCCATCGTCATTTGTTGATACTGTTTGTACTCGGAAGCGCCAATGGCAACGTTTGCTAGAGACAACCCTGCATTTGCTAACTGACTTTGTGAGAGACGTTCATTACTGTGGTCAGCGAGGACGTGAGCGACTTCGTGACCAATGACTGTTGCCAACTGATCTTGGTTTTTCGCGACATCTAAAAGCCCGGTATACACGCCGATCTTCCCACCTGGTAGAGCAAACGCATTGACTTGTTCACTATCAAAAACAACGACTTCCCAGTCTTTAAATCCAGATTGAGCGGGAATGCTGTCAGTGATGTGTTTGGCAACGCATTGAACGTAGGCATTCGTTTTGCGGTCTTTGCTGATTGGGATATCTTTCTTCATTTGTTCGAAAGATTTAGCGCCAAGCGATGACATTTCCTGATCTGAAAACATCAGGATCTGGTTGCGACCCGTCGGTGATGCGCTACACGCTGTTAAACCCGCGATAGTTAAAAGAGCAGAGGCTTTCATCCATACCTTCATAACAGGCTCCATTTAATTTTTTGTTTTGAAGCAATAGTATATACCCAAATAGTAACATGATGCATGGATCAAGTTATTCATCTGATTGATAAAGAAGGTGAGATGTTACGTCTTGAAGTTATGCCCAAGTAGCGTCTATGCTAGCTTCCTAGCACATCGTTACAACCTAACAAACCAGTTTGTAAAACTAAGAGTAAAACAATGAGTATATGGAAAAAGCCCGTAAGCATAGAGATTCTGAATGCCACGTCAAAAAATACCCTGATCGAGCACCTACAAATTAAATATACAGATTTCACTGACGACTCCCTTACAGCAACCATGCCCGTATGCAGCTTTACTCATCAACCTTTAGGAATGCTTCACGGTGGTGCATCAGTCGTGCTCGCAGAAACATTAGGCTCATTGGCTGCAAACTTCTCTGTCGATGAGGGCAGCTACTGCGTCGGTTTAGATATTAACGCGAACCATGTGCGAGCCATGCGAAGTGGTCATGTGATTGGTACGGCAAAACCGCTTCATCTGGGTATTTCAACGCAAGTGTGGCAAATCGATATCACTGATGAGCGAGGCCGTTTAGTGTGTACCAGTCGCTTGACCATCGCTGTGAAACAACACAAAACAAAGTCGGTATAAACTAAGATGGTGATTGAGTTTTCATTAGGAAAAATCATTGCAACCCAGCGTGAAATAGTGATTAAGCTCTCCGGTAGTGCAATGGTAACCTTGCAAGCGCAAACCGATGCAATTCAGTTGCTGGGTAGAGGAGCGAACGTTGTTTTATCTCATGGAGCAGAGTGCAAATGGTCTATCAAGCTGGACAACGAGGAGCAACTGGCTGAACTTTCGCGAGAAATTGGTATCGATATTCAATAATTTATAGTGTGATGTTTGCACTTTTTGGAAAAAATGAGGAAACTTAGCTTATCGACAACAAGATAAGAATTTCCTCTTTATGAGTAGCCCTCGTTTACGTGTTCAGTTCGAAACACTGTTTGAAAAATTTTCCGGTCACGATACGGACGTTCAGCTCGAAGACATCACCGAAGCGTTGTTTTGTACACGTCGTAATGCTCGTATTGTTCTAAATAAACTTGAAGAAGAGGGCTGGATTGAGTGGCATCCGGCAGCGGGTCGAGGAAAACTTTCGAAACTCGTTTTTAAACGTAATCGAAGCGACGTCAGCGAAAACCTCGCCAGGCGTTATCTCGATGAAGGGAAAATCGGTCAGGCTCTAGATGCGCTTGATAACGATGCGGCGCGATTGACGCAGGTTATCCAAGGTTATTTAGGGCTTCAGCATCGACAGGGCGAGCAGGTCGTGCGTTTGCCTTATTATCGACCATTGTCGATGTTAAACCCGCAGAAACCGATGCGGCGCTCTGAACAGCACATCGCCAGACAAATTTTTAGCGGACTCACTCGCCTTGATGAAAATGAACAACTTCAACCAGATTTAGCCCACACGTGGGAAGCAATTTCTGATACACATTGGCGTTTTTATCTTCGTCGTGGAGTACGCTTTCATAACGGTGAACCGTTAACAACCAGTTGTGTTCTTGAAAGTGTGCTTGCGTTAAATAGCTTGAACTTGTTTTCTCACATAAAGCGGGTGTCTTCGCCACAAGAGTGGACCGTTGATATTGAGCTCATCCGTCCTGATCGCTACCTGCCTCTGGCTCTGAGTGAGTCGCAAGCAAAAATTTTGCTACCGAGTGCTTTGCGTTCTGAAAGCTTCGATAGACAACCGATAGGGACAGGGCCGTTCCAAGTTAAAATGAATGATGATAAGCGTCTTATTTTGACTGCTTTTGATGGCTACTTTGGTTTTCGCCCTTTACTTGACCAAGTGGAGGTGTGGGTAATCGATGAAGCCTATTCTTCAATGGTTTATCCAAGCCTGTCAAAGCCGAAGATGGATAAACAAGGTTCATCCGATGAAGTCGAGCTGGACCCTGGCTGTACATTCCTATTACTAAACAAAAACACTGGGATTGCAAAAGATCCACGTTGGGCAGAGTTCCTCTCGCAAACCCTCAACAGTCACCAGATTTACGCGCATGTTCCACAAGATAAAGTGATGGAACTGGGAGTATTGCAAGCGTTTGGCCTTAAGCCCGGTTGGATTGATCTTAGGCCAGCGGAAGCGGGCAGCGTACCACAGGCTAATAAGGTAATTTCCGTAGCGTATCAGAAAAAGCATCCGATGTTTCCAGTAGTTGCCAAGGCCATCAAGACACTCTTAAAACCGCACGGTATAGAGGTTGAGTTTATTCGTTATGATTCTCAACCGCCCGCGCCTAAGGAAGTGGATGTTTGGGTGAAAGCTATGGGCATTGCAACGAACCGAAATGACGCGTTGGCGGGCTGGCTCCTGGATTACAGTGATATTGAGAAGTTCAGTTCAGGTTACGATTTTAGTGAATGGGCTAAACTTGTCGATCAATGGCGTGCCGGCATGCACACAGACTTTCCTGCGCGTGAGTTAGGACGACAGTTAGTAAAAAGCTGTCAGGTGATTCCTATGTTTCACTGCTGGCTGGGTGTGAATAAAGACCACAGCGGTGCGTTACAAAATGCAAAGTGTAATGCCTTAGGTTGGTTTGATTTTAATAATGTATGGGTCAAACCGGATATAGAAAGTAACCATGGCGAAACCGAATAAAAAACAACCGACGAAAACCGTCGATATCTATTGCTCAAAATGTAAAACTCAACTATTTAAGTACCGTAAAGGCGGAAAAGGCGCACTGGTCAAGTGCTTCAAAGAGCGCATTGTTGACGATTTCACACAAACCCCATGTATTTGCCCCGCTTGCGGGCAAGAATTTGCAAGAGATACCCTAGTGAGAGGAACGCCTGCTTACAAAATGATTGGCGGCAAAGTGACAATGAAATAATGAAGGGCTAGAAAATGAGTATGAAACATGACTATTGCATGGTTTTAAGTACAACCAGTAATGAAAAAAATCGAGATCAGATCATTGAAGGTTTGCTAGATGCCCAATTAGCCGCGTGTATTCAAACAATGCCTATTGAAAGCCACTACGTTTGGAAAGGGGAGGTTTGTACTGACAACGAATGGTTGCTAGTCATCAAAACTCGTCGAGAACTTTATGAATTGGTGGAAGAGAAAATAGAAAACCTGCACGAATACGAGGTCGCTCAAATCGTACAGGTTCCAATTGTTGATGGGTTTAACCCTTATTTAGAATGGTTGAGAGAATCGACGTTGAGCCGACATTAAGAATAACGACAACACTGCACCAACGGTATCGCACAACATATCTTTCTGGGCGTCCCATATGTCACCTTGCGAGCCCAGAAAGGCAATTCCCTCATCGCCACCAGCCAACTCCGCATACCACCATTCGATAATCTCATAGCCAGCAGCAAGTGACATGATAGCAAACAAAGCAAACCAGCAAGAGAACGCTTTGTTGAACCGTTTTTTGTTTATCAAGTATTCAGCGATCGGATATGCGTAAAGGCCAATTGAAAAGTGCGCAACGCGATCAAAATTATTTCGCTCTGAACCAATCATGTCGTTAAACCAGTCAAACGGCACTTCGGAGAACGTATATTTCGCACCGATAGTGTGCAAACAGAGCCAGATGAACATTAAAAAGTAAGCCGTATTACTGAACTGATAGCGAATCGAAATCGCCCAAATAGCAACAAGAATACCAATCGCCGGGATAATCTCCGCAAACCAAACTGCACGTGAGTTAGGTTCCAACGCAGAAAATAAAAACACGATGGCATAAAAAATCGTTAATCCTAAGAGTATTGAGGTGCTTTTCATAGAGTTACTTGATCCTTCAATTTATCTTACAGTGGGACTCCATAGATTGTGTTAATGATTGCACTTAATTGAACGGTGTGCAATTGATATTTTAATGGGTTTTTTGATCACTGAAAATGTTGATTTATTGGCAAACTGCTCAACATTAAAACGTTTGCGCGTACACTTTTCATTAAAGTTTGATTTACAACATGCCCATCCATAGAATCCATGATTCAGTCTAATAAAAAAGAAGTAAAGCCATGAAACTGGAAACTGTCGATTATCTTGCTGACGATGCTGCTCAACAGTTCGTTACCTCTCTACGCGAAACGGGGTTCGGTGTGTTGAAAAACCACCCGATTCCACAAGAGCTTGTAGAGTCAATTTACAAAAACTGGCATGAGTTTTTCTGTTCAGAACAAAAGAATGATTTTCACTTTAACGTAGACACCCAAGATGGCTACTTCCCACCTTCTGTGTCTGAAGTGGCGAAAGGGCACAAAGTGAAAGACATCAAAGAGTACTTTCATGTTTACCCTTGGGGCCAGATCCCAGAGCAGCTTAAAGCTGAAATCTTAGAGTACTACGAGCGTGCCAATGCATTTGCTCAAGAGCTATTAGGTTGGGTTGAAGCGTACGCACCTAAGGACGTTCAAGAGAAGTTCTCTATCGCGTTGTCAGAAATGATCAATAACAGTGACAAAACATTACTACGCGTGCTTCACTACCCACCGATGACAGGCGAAGAAGAGCCAGGCGCTATTCGTGCTGCTGCGCATGAAGACATTAACCTGTTAACGGTTTTGCCTGCTGCCAATGAGCCTGGACTGCAAGTAAAGAGTAAAGAGGGTGATTGGATCGATGTACCATGTGACTTCGGAAACTTAATCATCAACATTGGTGATATGCTTCAAGAAGCGTCAGGTGGTTATTTCCCTTCAACGACTCACCGTGTAATCAACCCTACGGGTGGCCGTCAAGAAAAGTCACGTATCTCATTACCGTTGTTCCTGCATCCAAAGCCGGAAGTGGTGTTATCTGAGCGCTACACTGCACATAGCTACCTTATGGAACGTTTACGTGAGCTAGGGGTTATTTAACCTTTACGTGATCTCCTTACAAAGGCCGATGGTGAATGACTATCGGCCTTTTTGCATTTATGCTACAAAGTGGAAACTATGTTTTTTGTGCCGTGAATGGGGCCCTAAACTCGTGTCAGAGAGGATGAATGGAAGGACAACGTACTGTCAATAGTATTGAGCCTCATGCAATAGAAAATCCGCTGCTTTGGCCAATGCTAGAAATTCTGAGAAAACAGCCCTCTAATTGGAAAGTGCACACCTTGGCAAGCTCGTTGGGTGAACAAGGTTATATTTCAAAGCTGGACGACTCTCCCGATAAGGATTTATTCAAAAGAAATTTCCTGATCATGAATGCATTATATCAACTGCAAGACACTCTGTATCCGGATAGTTGGCTTCAAGTCGAAGCCATGGATATTCAGCTCATGTCTTCGATGGAAGCTTTGAGGCATAAGATCGATATTCATGATCCTTTGCGTGAGTATTACTTAGATTGGCGCAATTACGAAGCGGACGAAGATGAAGTGCGTCGACTGTTGAATGAATTTTGGACAACTTATCAAAAGTTCATCGGTGGTTCGTCAGTAGCCAGCGTAGATAAGACAAAGGCACTGTCACTATTTGAACTTAACACTGACGCTACGCCTGCGGAAATTAGAAAACAATGGCGAAAACTCGCGCTTCGTTGGCATCCTGATCGAGAAAATGGCGATGCAGAAAGATTTAGAGTTCTTTGTGAAGCGTGGAATGTACTGAGAAACGAATGATTCGCTAAGAATAAAGATAAAGGAAGGCAGCTAACTATAGCTGCCTTTTGATTGAACTGTCTCTGTCAGCGTATCAAAACTAGCATGATGACTTAAACTGAGATTTTCGCATGCGGTTGAGGGCAGCCATAACGTCTAGTGTGCGTGGTTTGGCTAAGTCGCCTTGTTTAGGAAGAGCGGCATGCCACTCACCAGACAGCATTTCTTCAATCTCCTTCGCCGGATGATTACACCAACCTGGAAGTTGAGCAATTTGGAACCATAACCAGCCAATTGTGTTGACTTCATCGGCTGACTCTATCTGTTCCAAAGCGCTAAGATCAGTAAACTCTTTACCAAATCGAAGTGACTCTTTGCCTTTCGCATTCACACGGAACTTGCCGTCAGTCAGAATATTCATCAACGCAACGCGGTTCAGTGCTCGAGGTGGGAAGGTCTGTAAACGTTCTTCTGACTCGTTATGGCGTTGAGTAGGGTGCTGAGCGATAACTTCTTTCGCTTTTTCAGTCACATCAACGGCTTGGTAGTCGTGCATTTGAATGACGGTATCGGCAACGTCTAAGTAGTCGCCCGACCCACCCATAACGATAATGGTAGAGATATCAAGATCATCTCGTAATTGACCAATGCGGTCGACGAGAGGAGTAATTGGCTCATCACCTTTTGCCACCAATGCCTGCATACGCTCATCTCTAATCATGAAGTTGGTAGCAGAAGTATCTTCATCAATCAATAATGTGCTTGAACCCGCTTCAATAGACTCTTGAAGCCAAGCGGCTTGCGACGTTGAGCCTGATGCGTCTTGAGTAGAAAAGTCCGCCGTATCTTTACCCATTGGTAAATGGTTGATGTAGTTCGACAGGTTCAAGTGGTGTACGCATCGGCCATCTTCGGCACGAATCTTCATAGCCTTGTTATCGGCAACAATGTATTCGCGACCATCTCCTGGAATATGATCGTAAATTGAACGCTCTATTGCATTTAATAAGGTAGATTTACCGTGGAAGCCACCACCTACAATCAGTGTGATACCTTTTGGAATTCCTAATCCTGTGACATGGCCCTTGTTTGGCGCATGTAAAGTGGCTTGTAGAGATTCAGGGGCTTTAAACTCAACGGCTTCTTTCATTGGAAGGTCGCAATTACCTGCAATTCGAGGAAGAATACTGCCGTTTGCGACAAACGCGACTAAGTTATTGGCCTCTAACTGTTCTCGCAGGGCATCTTGGTCTTCAACAACTTGGCAGTGCTTAATTAAAGCGGCTTTGTCGAGTTCACGCTCTAAAGTTGCTCGACGGATAAACTTAGGCAGGTGGAAAGTCAGTATGTTGTTGGCTTTTTTCCCCAATACTGAACGACCTTCAGCCGGTAAGTTAACTCGAAAACGCAGTTCAATACCTTCTTCAGTAAACAACACCGCGGTGCTATCCAGTACAGTTTGGCCTGTCAGTGAAATTGATACTGAGTTTTCTTGTTTAGCAAACTGTTCAAAACTACGCGCAATAAAATCACGTGCACCTCTTTGAAATGCAGGAGACTCGTCTCTTAGCCACTCAAGACCAGTCAAAGACCATGCGCGAGTCGCACGAAAACGTGACGCCGATGCATAAGGGTCACCCTGTACATGATCGACAAACAAAGTGAAATCAGTGAAGTCGTATTGACCTTTGATTTGCTGATAAGCTCGGTAGTTCTGCTTTTCAATTTTCTTAAGCGTGGCAGTCAACTGATCCATGAAGATATTGGCCTTTTAATAGAAGCGGGCGGCGATTATAGAAACCACCGCCCTCATAGTAAAGAGAATGCTTAGGAAGAGTAGGCGTATTGCCCGCCAGAAAGGCGCTGATTAAACAAACTTTGCTCAAATTCATTACAAGGCATAGGTTTACCATAAAGAAAACCTTGTCCGATATCACAACCCTCACCAATAAGAAACTGCTCTTGTTGGTGGGATTCAATGCCCTCGATCACTACTTGGAGTTCCAGTTTTTTTGCAATGTGTATGATTGAACAAATGATCTCGCGATCATCATCTGACTTTTCCATTTGCTGGACGAAGCTTTTATCAATTTTGATGGCATCAAACGGATATTTCTTTAAATAGCTGAACGAAGCATATCCTGTACCAAAGTCATCAAGTGACAATGTCACACCTAGTTTATGCAACTTATTTAACGTTGTGCGTGCTACTATTTCATCAGCAATTAGAGCGCTCTCGGTTACTTCGAGTTCGAGAAAGTGTGCTGGCAAATGGAAAGTGTCGAGTAGGTGTTGCACTTGTTCTGCAAAATTTACGTTTTGTAATTGAATGGGAGAAACGTTGACGGCAATTTTGAAGTTATCGATTAACTCAGACCATTGTTTCGCTTTGTCTATCGCGGTACGCAGAACAAAAGAGCCAACTTCAAAGATAAGCCCGTTTTGTTCGGCCATATGTATCAATGCTTCGTTGGAAACGTCGCCAAGTATTGGATGTCTCCAGCGAAGCAAGGCTTCTGCGCCAATCCATTTACGTGTTTTGGAGTCTACTTGAGGTTGAAAGTACAACACTAAATCGTCGTTACGCACTGCTTGTAAAAGGTAACTTTCCAGTTCATTGTGACTATTGAGATCAGCCGAATGATTTTCTCTAAAATAACTAAAAGGTTCGCCGGATTCTTTACATAGAAGCATCGCGTAACATGCATGTTGAAGGATACGCTTAGCATTGCTGCAATCTTTGTAAGCTTGAACTATACCGATATACGTGTGCAAATGTATTTCTGTTTTGTTGAAGACAAATCCATCTACGCTAATTTTAGTGATATCATCTAATAGTTGATTTAACCGAGCTTCAATATCCTCTCCCCAAATCAATAAAACCATGTCATTCGAACTTGGTCTACCAGTGATAAATCCGCTAGCACCGTGTCTGGTTAATCTGGAGTGAAATTCTTTTAAAATGTTGTCAAAGACCTCGAACCCGTGCCTGGTCTGAATACTGCGAGCGTTACTAAAACCAATGTTGATGACCACAAGCGATTGCTGATCACTATCAAGGGACTGTAAGGTGTATTGGACAATGTTCTCAAGTGCAGAACGATTTAGAAATCCAGTTCCCTGATCATGTGTTTTTTGGTAGCTCACTTGTTTTTCCGCGGCTTTACGGCGATCAATCTCTTGTGTTAAGGAGTAACTTAACTGGGCTAAATCCGTGGTACGATTTTCAATTCGACTCTTTAGCTCGGTGTTAAGTCGCTGAAGTTTATGTTGTTGGTACACAACTGAAAGCTGTGCTTCGATTGAATCTTTGAAAGTTTCAAGCAACTGACGGTAACTATCGTTGTACTCGTTTCTCTCAGAGTCAAGCATACAGATTGTTCCAAATGTCTCCCCATTTGGCCAGAATAGCGGTAAGCCGCAATAAGAAATCATGCCTAGTTTGATGTCTGGGTTATTTTGCCATTCTTCATCTTCAAGCGCATTGGGGATTACAAGCTCGCCTTTCTGTTCTATAACTTGCTCGCAATACAAACCGTTACCAAGCTGCTCTGCATCGCCAGTACGATAAGGATTACCTAGAGTTTCGCTAGATGTATTTACTTCTATGCGATCCGGATGGATACGCATAATTAATGTGGTGGGTACGTGTGTTATTTGAGCCAGTAAGTTGACGATTTCTTGCCAACTTCTTCGCATAGACTCAGGGATTTCGTAGTCTAATGTTTGCAATCTCCCCATATAGGTCATCCTTTACGTGGTTTCACTTCCTGTGAATTAAAAATGCAGACTGCTCTATTTTGTTCTCGCTTTTTAATTAAGTATAGGGTGGCTAGGGCTCGAAACAAAAAAAAGTCCTGAAAAGTGTTCAGGACTAGGAATAGTTGTCACATATCTCATCCTTGAAACAGATAACAAGCATCAAGGCTTAAGCGACATTAACGATTCAATAGAAATGTCTTGCGAATAGTCGACATCCTCAAAGTTAAAGCCATTGAGCTTCATAAACTCATCTTTAAAACCTTGGTAATCACCAATCTCTTTAAAGTTATCAGCATTCATTTGTTCTAAAAGAGCGTGGACTTCTTGTTGAACTTGCGGTTCAAGTTCCAAGTCATCTATTCGAATCAAGCGTTCACCGTCAACTGGCACTTTCTCTTGATCGTATAACTTCGTAGTAAACAGCCGCTGCATTTGTTCAATACAGCGTTCGTGAGTACCTTTTTCCTTCATCACTCGATAAAGCGCTAACAGGTAGGGACTTAGCGCAGGGATGAATACACTGGCTTTCGTCACCAACGCCTTACACACGGTTGCGTAAGCACCGCCGTCAAAGTTGGCGAGTTTGAGGTTTAATGAATGACTGGTTTGGTGTAAATCGATTTTCGCTCGACCTAACGTACCATCGAGATAAATTGGGTGCGTAATGTCAGGGCCCATGTAAGAAAAGGCGATGGTTTTGCAGCCGTTTGCAATAGAGTCGTTATTGATGAGTGTGTCAATCCAGCTTTCCCAGTCTTCGCCGCCCATTACTTTAATGGTGGCATTGGCTTCCTCTTCTGTTGCTGGCGTTAAGGTGGTTTCTATCCACTTATCGTTCTCCAGCATGATAGAAGCGCCAGTGACAGGCTCACCAATCGGTTTAATGACACTGCGCCAAAACTCATCAGATTTAGGTTTAGGTCGAACACCGGTTGCCAAGCTATAGATGACTAAGTCAACTTCACCCTCAAAGTACGTTTCAATGGCTTCAATCACTTGATTGCGCACCGAACCAGAGAATGCATCACCAACAATATTTATTGCGGTATGCCCGGCTTGATTTGCTTCTTGCTTAAAAAAGACGTTGTTATACCAACCCGCACTCCCAACCCCTTTCTCTGAAGGGCCACGCTCAAATGAGACGCCAATGGTATCGGCGTTAGCGCCACCGAACGTTAGGGCGATTCGGGCCGCTAGGCCGAAACCAGAGGAGGCACCAATAATCAAAACCCGTTTTGGGCCTTTTTTGATCTGTGGGGCGCGTTTTACGTATTCAATTTGCTCTTTAATAGATGCATGACACCCTTTGGGGTGCGCAGAGCGAGCAACAACACCTTGAATTAACGGTTCTATTCGCATGTTGTTATCTATCCTCGATGAGTGGAATTGAAAATAGATTAACGTAAAGTTACGTAAAACTTATTGAGCTAGACCATTAAAATTAGAGATGTTTAATTAATTCTTGAGCAACGAAACCTGCGATCCAAGGTTGTGCATCTGGTTTTGGGTGAAGGCCATCATCCATCATCCATTCTGGTTTGGTGACAACATGCTCTAAGAAGAATGGCATCAAGGCAACTTGTTGATGCTGTGCAAGCTTAGGGTAGATATCGTAAAACATATCGCTATAGCGCTTACCATAATTAGGTGGAACCCGAATTTGCATCATGACAACGTCCGCACCAGAATCTTTTATCATGGTAATCATTTTTGAAAGATTCGACGTAATAAGTTTAGGAGGGAAACCTCTTAGGCCATCGTTGGCACCTAACTCAATAAGTACCATGTCAGGGCTATGCTGAGTTAGCAACTGAGGTAACCGTGCTAAGCCATTGCCAGTGGTATCGCCAGAAATACTGGCATTAATAACTGTTACATCTTGACCATGTTCTGACAACGCATCAGGGAGTAAGCTAGGCCAACTCTCTTCGATCGGCATCTGATAGCCTGCACTCAAGCTATCACCCAAGACAAGTAGCTTTTCGCTCGCATGTGCAGTAGCGGAAAAACAAAAAAATAGAACTAAGGAAAGTATACGAATCATGCAAACACCTGTACTTAATGCACCTATTGTTCAAGCCAATTTGGTTTCTAAACAAGTCTCTACTAATCAAGAACAATTAACAATCCTCAAAGACGTAAATGTTGACATCCGAAAAGGAGAAAAAATCGCCATCGTCGGAACTTCCGGTGCAGGTAAGTCAACATTGATGACGTTGCTAGCTGGTCTTGATACTCCGACATCAGGCGAAATTACTTTATTAGGTCATGAATTATCAAAACTGGATGATGAAGCACGTGCGAAAGTTCGGGCTGACTCTTTAGGTTTCGTTTTCCAAAGTTTCTTGTTAATCCCGAGTTTGAGTGCATTACGTAATGTCACGCTTCCTTGTCTTTTACGTGGTGAAGCCGAAGATGAAGCAAGAGCAGCGGAATTATTAGCTTCTGTTGGATTGGAAAAACGTGTCGACCATCTACCAAGCCAGTTATCTGGTGGTGAACAACAGCGAGTTGCACTAGCGCGCGCATTTATGACACAACCTGAACTGTTGTTCGCAGACGAACCTACCGGTAATCTTGACCATCAAACCGCAGACAAAGTGATTGAGCTGCTATTCGATCTTAATGAACAGCACGGGACAACTCTGATTTTAGTAACACACGATGGTCATCTAGCAAGCCGATGTGACCGTATTTATCGTATGGAGGCGGGTGAGCTTAAGGAGGAGATGTAATGTCTGCAGTATCATCAAGTGAAGCAACATCCACAGAGCAAAACAGTACAACACAGCACTCGTCGAATAAAAGCTTGATACGCTGGAGTTTCGGCGAAATAAGGCAGGGGAATCTTTGGCCTATTAGCGTTGCTCTTATTCTCGTGATTGCGAGTATCTTTGCGCTTTCTGCATTAGCAGAACGAATGGAGCAGGTGATCGTCAAGCAGGGGAAGGACGCATTAACGGCAGATGCGGTGTTTGTGTCTGCTAATCCCATTCCGGACACGTTGTTAGCCTCGACTGAAAGCCTTGAACGTTCGACGATGACACGCTTTGCCACTATGGCATTTAGCGATAATGGTATGCAGCTTATTTCTGTAAGGGCGGTGGATGATAATTACCCTTTAATGGGAGAGCTCGTTCTTGAAAATAATCCAGCCGGTCGCGTTAAAGAGAACCAACTCTGGCTTGATGAGCGGATTATGACTCAACTAAGCGTAAAGCCAGGTGACAGTGTCACGATAGGCGATGCCGAGTTTACTGTATCAGGCGCAGTATTGATGGAACCAGGCTTGAGCTTTAATCCATTTCAGCAAATGCCTTCTGCATACATTCATCAAAGTGACGTAGATAAAACAGGAGCAATTCAAGTTGGGAGTCGAGTTCAATACCGTCTATTTTTACAAGCCGATGATAAAACACTAAAGAGCTTACAAGATGATACGCAGCTTTCTCCGAGCGATCGCTGGCGCACGCAAGATACTGCCAGTCGTAGTAATGAGGTTTTTGAACGCACGACGCAGTATCTGTCGTTGACAGTAGCAATTGTCATCATTATGGCGGCGACAACATTGGTTCTTACTTGTCAAAATTACGTGAACAGCCGGACACAAACTATCGCGATGTTGAAAAGTCTTGGTGCGAGCCGCCGATGGATTGAAAAGTGGTTATTTATTCAAGTCACAATCCTTCTCATTAGTGCCAGTGTCGTCGGTCTATTGTTAGGGAGCGGGCTGGAATATTTATTACGCATTCCACTCAAAGACTTATTACCCGAGCCACTCCCTAGTTACGGCGTCACACCATTTTTGGTGGCATTTATCTCAGCAGTCTTGATTACGGTGCCTGCTCTCGGTATACCATTGTTAGGCTTGATTAAAACTCCCGCGTTAGAAGTGCTACAGCAGGGTAAAGCGCAACGTTCTTGGAAGCGAATGTTACTTGTTCTAGTTCCCGTTGTTCCACTGCTTTTACTGTATGCAGATAACACCTTAGTTTGGATCGTGCTCACTGGTATAGCGGTACAGTTTGTGGTACTCGCAGCAGTTAGCGTCACACTCACAAAGCTGTTTGCACGTGTGTCAACCCATCCTGCAATGAAGCTTGCGTTGAGTCGTATCAACCGGACGCCAGTAACCAGCGGCCTACAGTTTGGTGCTTTGGCATTATCTTTGATGTTGCTGTCTATCATTTGGCTTGTGCGCAGCGATATTCTCGCGGATTGGGAGAGAACCTTACCTGCAGACGCGCCAAATGTGTTCGCTTTGAACATTGGTGATTATGAGCTCGATAACTACCTAGAAACCCTAGATAAAAATGGAGTTACGCGGTCACAAGCTTATCCAATAATTCGTGGACGACTAACAGAGATTAACGGTCAAAACGTCAAAGAGATTGATTACGAAGGAGAAGGTTCTGACGCGATACGTCGAGAGCTAAACCTGACATGGGGAGATACCCTACCAGAATATAATGATGTGCTTTCGGGTGAATGGACAAACAAAGGGAGTGTATCTGTAGAAGCGGATGTAGCAAATGACTTAGGCATAAAACTCGGTGATACGCTGCGCTTTGTAATAAACAGCCAGAATTACGATGCAGTAGTAGATACCATCCGTTATGTCGAATGGCGTGACATGAAGCCTAACTTTTATTTTATTTTCTCATCTGACGTGATGGCTAATTTACCTGGTTCTTACCTCATCAGTTATAGGATTGAAGAAGGAAATGAAGCGTTGTTGACGTCAATGTCACGTGCTCACCCAACGGTTTCTGTTTTAGATATCCGAACTATGGGCGAGAAAATTCAGGCTTTGATTCAGCAAATCGTATCAGCAATCACCATCCTTGCTCTTTTAGGCGTTGTTGCTGGTCTGCTGCTCATCTTTACTCTACTGAGGTTAAGCTTGTCCCAACGTCAACAAGAGATTCGTTTGTATCGCACATTAGGTTCAAGTAAGAAACGGATCAACACAACCCTGTGGGCCGAGTACGGAATTATGGCGTTGATTGCTAGTGGTGTTGCGGTATTCGCTGCGGAAGTTTGTGTGGCCGCAGTCATGACATATGGATTCGATCTCAATGCACAAATTCACCCCGAATTGTGGATAGCTTTACCGCTTGCAACATTTGTTACGTTGGCACTTGTAGTGATGAGTTTGTTGAAAAGATTGTTAACGCCAGTAAACACTTAATCGCAGCGAGTGTTATCAAGTTTGGAACACTCCATGACACTTTTATTTTAGTTATCCACAAAAACAGTGGATAACTTTTGGGATAACTAAATGGGGTAAAAAGTGGGGTGTTTCTGCAGGCTTTACGCCATGGGTCTTACAGTGAAATTCTTATTCACATAGACACAAAAAAGTGTCTTCTTAACCATGTCGTCAAGTACTTTTTCGCAAATTTTTTCTACTTTAATGCACTTTACAGGCGCTGTTGGATATTTCGCAAACCCATGAACTTTTTGTGATTTTAATCAAGTCCAAACACGAGTAGAATCCACCGTTAGTAAAGAATTTTCCTTATAAAATTTTTAGTGAAGCAATGAAGTCTGAGTTTCCAAGTTATAAAGATAAGCATATCGCTGTTGTTGGTGGCGGTGTAGCAGGTGCAACAGCAGCAATTCATTTTGCGGAGCTGGGTTTTAAAGTTTCCGTAATAGAGAAGGGCGTATCACTAGTAAATGGTCCACCCATTTGTCATTTGCATGCTGGTGGTAATTTATATCGAGAGATTTCCGAGCAACAATGCTTAGACTTGTTAGCACAATCTATCGATACTGTTCGCCTGTATCCGCTTTCACTGAATATTCGTCCGACAATCATCGCGGTTCCTCATTCCGATGGTGGAGACCCATCCACACTAGTTCCGCGATTAGAGGTTGTGAAAAGTGCTTATCAGACGCTCGTTGATAAAGATGAGAGTAATAAAGTGCTCGGCGAGCCAAGCGAATACTACAAACTGTATTCAAAAGCGGAGCTAGAAGCTCTCGCGCAACGTACTCAACCAAGTCATCCTACAAACTTCGATGAGTGGTGCATTCCTTTTGCTCAACATGCTGATCTTGAAGCGCTAAAGTATCCTGTTGTCGCAGTTCAAGAATATGGTTGGAGTGTTTTTCGCCTCGCCGCAATTGCCAACTTAACACTAGATACGCTTCCTAATGCTTCGGTCTTCACACAAGCAACGTTTAAGCAAGCCGATTGGATGGGGGAACACTGGCAACTTGGCTATGAACGTGAAGGTATCGATTACCTGATGACATGCGACTACTTGGTTAACGCGTGTGGCTTTGAAACAGGCTCAATTGACAACACAGTTGGTGCCAAGCGTGACAGGTTGGTGGAGTTTAAAGCCGCTTACGTTACGAGGTGGGCAGACTGTCAACAACAATGGCCAGAAGTTATTTTTCATGGCCCGCGTGGAACCGATAAAGGAATGGCTCAATTGACGCCTTATGGCGATGGTTACTTTCAACTTCATGGTATGACAAAAGGAATCACGCTGTTTGAAGATGGTTTAGTGGAGAGCACGAACTCATCTGCTCAACCTGAACTGCCTATGCCTTTACTCTCGAAGATCCGTAACGGCTGGAGAGAAGAATTGTTAGAAGAGCGAACGAACAATGCCATCAAACACATGGCGCAGTTTATTCCCGACTATCACTCTGCTGTAAAAGGAGGAAAAGCATTGTTTGGCGCTCAGCAAATTCCCGGAACAGACCCAGTACTCAGAGCGGCAGATGTGACTTTTGAAGATAACCACTATGCGAGAATAGAGGTGGTAAAAGCGTCATCGACACTACTCGCAGCGCAAAAAATGCTTCAATTCTGGTTTGACATCGATCCTAACCAAAATGTGGAAACACAGCATCCGGTCGCTGTAAAGTGGTCTGAACAAGAGGTCGAGCAGTACGCGATTAAACTCACTCAAGAGCGAGGCTATCCACAAGCTTTAGCAGTGCGTTATGGTATGCCTACATAATCGGCTGTGTTTGGGCTCAGTGGTTGTATTAGTACCCAAAAAACTGAGCCCATTGGCACCATACTTCTTGCAAGCCTAGCCTATCTCCTTTCACAAAATTGACTTTTTGTCCGGGCTTCGCCTGTGCCAGTCTAGGTAAGTCAATACGAGCTACGCAGCCAAATTTAGGATACCCGCCAATAGTCTGGTGATCGTTGAGCAGCACAATAGGGTTACCATCGCTAGGTACTTGAATTGAACCTAATGCAATTCCCTCTGATAGGACGCCTTCGTAAGGTGGACGAATGTTATTGCCCTCAAGACGGTAGCCCATGCGATTCGAATTGGGGGAGATGATGAATGCTTTGTTATAAAATGCTTGGCGAGCCTCTTCATCAAAGTCCTCGTTCTGATAGCCTTCAATCACTCTCAACTTAATAGGTAAGTTGTAATCTGGCTTAAAACGAAACGTCATTTGCCTTGGTTTACGTTTCGGTAAGTTATGAGGGACAAAGGGAAGAATATCGCCAGCTTTCAAAGCGCCACCATTTGAATCATAACCACCTAGAGATTCTCGCGAGACGGTCGATGCGCTTCCTAAGTGCTGAGCAACATTGAATCCACCTTTAACCGCTAGGTAGGAGCGAAGTCCATTCCTTGCGACTCCGAACTGAAGCTTCTGTCCTTTTTTCAACGTAAAGTCAGACCAATTTGAAATAGGTTCACCATCTATTTTTGCATTTAAATCACCGCCACATATAGCAAGGTGGCAGTTATGCAAGGCAATAAAACAAGCGTTACCCAAAGTAATTTCAATCGCAACGCAATTGACTACGTTACCAAGCAAATGGTTGGCCCAGCTGTAAGCATAGTCGTCGACCGGCCCACCTTGAGTCACACCGACATGCGCTAAGCCAAAACGACCAAAGTCTTGAACTAAAGAGAGCGGTCCTGGCTTTTCCACCAGTAATCCACCGTAACTCATAGTACGCCTCCTAAATCGATAAACTCTTGTTTTGAAATAGCATTAAAGGTGACCTTGTCACCCACTTCAAACGGTATAAAAGGAGGAGAGTCGGAGAAGAGCGCAAGCGGGCTTTTACCAATAATGTTCCATCCGCCAGGACTATCTGATGGATAGACGGCCGTTTTAGAGTCTGCGATTCCTACACTTCCGGCCGGCACTTGAGTTCTTGGTGTGGCAAGCCTTGCCATGTGCAATTGAGTATCAACGTCAGAGAGAAATGCAAAGCCTGGAGCAAAGCCAATTGCAGAAACCGCGTACTCGGTTTTCGTATGCAGGGTAATAAGATCGTCTAATGACAGACCTCGCTTTTGAAAACGAGATAGATCTAACGCGGTTTCTTCAGAGTAATATACAGGGATAGTAATGTGATTCGGCTGGGAAAGCTTAAGTGATTGAGTATCAAACTGGCTCACGATTTGTTGCAGCTCATTAACTAAGTTTTTTTCGTTGATTCGAAAAGGTAAGTAATCAATGAGAATAGTTTGATAGGAGGGGACAACGTTCATAACAATTGAAGCGAAAGTTTCTCTTATGCTGCGAGCAAGCTCTCCGACTGCATTTTCAGAAATACTCTCATCAAACTTAATGAAAATACTGCACTCGGAGATCAAAGAGATATTAAATTTCTCTTTATGCATTAATTTCCTCCAGCGTATAGGCTTTGGCGGATCTTTTGGATCAGCGCGATCGACTCTTCATTGTCACCATGAACACAAATTGTGTCGGCTTCCAATAATATGTAACCGCCTGAAGCGGTTTTGACACGCCCAGAGTCAGCTAAGGTCCGGACTTGCTCAAGTATCGCGTGCTCGCTTTTTAACACGGCATTGGGCTGTGTTCTAGGAGTCAGTAAGCCGTCATTTTGGTATAAACGATCTGCAAATGCTTCAAATAGCAAGGGAACATCATAATCGTCTGCGATTTCTAAGTATTTTTCGTTTTCCTGTGAAGCTAGGATCATTAACGGTACTTTGAACAGTGCTGCCGCCTTTACTACCGCTCTAAATATCGCATCACTTTTCATCATGTCGTTGTATAGAGCGCCATGAGGTTTTATGTAACTGATGTCTGTGTATTGCGCCCGGCATAATGCTTGTAAAGCACCAACCTGATATATAACCATGTTCGTAATTTCATCACCCGTCATGCTTATGCTTCGTCTGCCAAAGCCTTGTAGGTCGGCGTAACCTGGGTGTGCGCCAATATCAACATCGTTGTCATTCGCTAGGGTGATGGTGTCGTGCATGACATTAGGGTCGGAGGCATGAAAACCACACGCGATGTTCGCCATATCAACATGGGGCATCACGTCTTCATCTGCGCCCATACTCCAAGAGCCAAAGCTCTCGCCCATATCACAGTTCAATGTAAGTTGCTGTTTATTCAATGTCATACGTTTTATTTCTACACAAGCAATGGTTTTACGATGCAGGAAAATGCATCTAGGTTCAGTGACTCACTTCATTCTTCTATCATGAAAACGAAGCTTTTTGAGCAGATAGCTGACGAAAAAGATCACGTTAGTCCATAAAGATGTTGCCGTTATTTGAGTTGATCCGAATTTTAAGGTATTTCGTTTCTTTTCCATCCAATTTTTGAGAATTTAAGGTTATTTTGCATTAGCATCGTGTTAATCTTGTCGCCCTTCATGGGTGATAGATTGCATAATGGTTCTTCTGTCATTTTTGTGGTTGTCTGCGACAGGAATATATATGTCATTACGAGCGAAGCTTATTTGGCCTCTTCTGGTCTTTTTAACGGCTATCTTTGTTATCTCAAAAGGTTACACCTCGTATACTGTATACCAATCGTCTAAGCATGAACTGGTCGAGCAGACAAGAAAGTTGATTAACAACGTTTCTTTCTCAATTAAAGATGCGCTCACGACAAAGGACAAGCAAAAAGCTCAAACTATTCTCGCCAACTTTTTAAACCAGCCAAATGTAACGCGGGTCAAACTTTATGACCAAGATCATCAACCATTCGCTGTTATGGAGATAAGTGGGGCACTAGCACCCGTTCCAAGTCAAACCGAAAGAAGTAGGTTGCACGCTCTAGGCTATGCCTTATCAACCAAATTTCTTTATGTTCTAGAGCCGATTATCCATGATGGCTATGTCATTGGTAGCATGAGAGTCACGCTTTCTCATCGCCCAATCGTAGAAGCCATACAATCTTTACTTCAAGATGGCGCTTTACTTCTTCTGTTTCTGATCGCTGGTGGCACTGTTTTTTACATAAGTATCGAGAGGCTTGTTCTCAAGCCCGTGATGGAAGTCAACCGCGTAATAGAGAATGTGACACACGGACGAAACACGGAAAATCAAGCTCGCTATTACGCCAAGGATGAAATTGGAGACCTCGCGAGCTCTTTCAATCAAATGATGAATAGGTTAACAGTACGTGAGAAGCAGCGGCAACATTCGCTAGACACACTAGAACAAAAGCGCGCATTTTCAGAAGAGGTTATCGAATCTGTTCAGCATGCATTAGTTATTACAGACAATTCCGGACGTGTTATTCATTGTAATACGGCGACTCAGCAAATATTTCAAAAAAAAATAGATGAACTTAAATATGCCAATATTCGTGATTTAATTAAAACTAAAACACCGAATGAGCTGAGTCAGATCCTGAGTCGAGGCCTAGAGTGCGATGATATTCACCTCAAAAATGCAGATAACGAACAGCAGTTGAGCCTAACCAGTCGTCGCCTCTCGACACATGAATACTTACTGTTTTCGATTCAAGATATCACCGAAATTGAAGAAGCCATAAACCGGCAACGTGTTGCGGGACGCGTTTTTGAAAGCAGCCAAGATGGTCTCATTGTTCTTAATCATCGCGGTGTCATTACGATGGCAAACCCTGCCGTCACTAAATTAGTCGGCTTAGAGGTGGATCAGCTTATTGGGAAGTCATTCATCCAAACGCTAAAGTGGCGCAAGTTACAGGAAATGATGCCTAGTATCATCGAGTCGATAGAAAATTATGGCGTTTGGCAAGGTGAAGTTATCGAGGAGAACCATATTGGTCAGTTTGTACCGATGTTTGCTCGAGTCAATCGTATCGTTAAGTGTGAAGACTATGGTTTCTATGATCTGGTTATTGTTCTTACCGACCTTTCCGGCGCAAAAGAGATGGAACGATTGGAGCATTTAGCTCATCACGATGCTTTAACGGGGTTAGCCAATCGATCTAAGTTCCATTTAGAGTTGGAACAACTAGTACAACGCTCTGGATACTTGCGTGACGAATTTGCAGTTTTGTACCTCGATCTGGATGGATTTAAAGAAGTTAACGATACCTACGGTCATGATGCAGGTGATGAAGTTTTGAAAAAAGTTTCCGAGCGTCTAACATCTGCGACGAGACATAGTGATTTAATCGCAAGACTTTCTGGTGATGAATTTGTCATGTTGGTTAATCCCGCCAATCAAAAAGTGGTCACCCGAATAGCAGAACAGTTGCTCGAGAGCATATGTGCTCCAATTGAGTACAAAGGTCACTTACTCAAAGTTGGCGTTAGTATCGGCGTAAAATTAGTCGGCGTAAATGAGCGCGATGCTACTCGAGTTTTAAAAAGTGCGGATACGGCAATGTATCAAGCAAAGAAAGCCGGGAAAGGCCAAGCAATATTAATGGGATGCGAATTACAAGAGACAGTTTAAATCGTAACGTCAAAGCTTTAAACTAACCCGATTCGCGTCAGAAGGAATAATAAAATGAAAGTACTCGTTACGGGTGGTATGGGTTATATCGGTAGTCATACGTGTATTCAAATGATCGAAGCTGGCATGACGCCAGTAATTCTAGACAACCTGTACAACAGTAAATCTACGGTATTAGATCGAATTGAAAAGGTATGTGGTGTAAAGCCAACCTTCATTCAAGCCGATATCAGAGACAAATTGGCGATGGTAGAAGCACTAAAGTCGCACAATATTGAAGCTGTTATCCATTTTGCAGGTTTAAAGGCCGTCGGTGAGTCTGTAGCAAAACCTCTAGAGTATTACGACAACAACGTTAATGGCACGTTAGTATTGGTTGATGCAATGCGTGAAGCCGGAGTTAAATCGTTGGTATTTAGTTCATCAGCGACTGTATACGGTGATCCTGCATCTGTACCCATCACTGAGGACTTTCCAACTAGCGCAACTAACCCATATGGGCGCAGCAAATTAATGGTAGAAGAGTGTTTAACCGACTTCCAAAATGCGAACCCTGACTGGAGCATTACACTTCTTCGTTACTTTAACCCGGTAGGTTCACATCCAACAGGCGAGCTAGGTGAAGATCCTCAAGGTATTCCCAACAACTTAATGCCGTTTGTTTCTCAAGTTGCGGTAGGGCGCAGAGAGTTCCTTTCTGTGTTTGGTAGTGATTATCCGACCAAAGATGGCACAGGCGTACGTGATTATATTCATGTAATGGACTTATCCGATGGTCACGTTGCTGCATTAGAAAAAGTAGGTAGCAAAGCTGGCCTTCATATCTATAACCTCGGTACTGGTAACGGCTACAGTGTACTGGACATGGTGAAAGCATTTGAAGCCGCAAGTGGTAAAGATGTCCCATACCAACTTGTTGAGCGTCGTCCAGGTGATATTGCAGAGTGTTGGGCGGATCCATCAAAAGCGATGAATGAGTTAGGTTGGAAAGCAACTCGTACTCTAGAAGAAATGACTGGCGATACATGGCGCTGGCAGTCTACTAACCCTCAAGGTTATCCAGATGCCTAATCTTTAATTTACATAATAGTAACAAAAAGGCGCATAATTGCGTCTTTTTTGATCCAAATCGGAAAAAATCGTAAATTACTGGTTAAAAGGTAGCAAGTATATATAGAGCTGTTAAACTATGCCCGACTCTTAATTTGGGTTATAAATTTTCTCGTAGCTATTGGGGTAGTTCATGGAACTCGGTCTGATCATCACTTTCATCATTGCAGCAGCAGTAATGGTGAAAAAAGAGATGGCAAAACAGTAAACTTTCATTTTTCATACTTTTCTTTACATTTTTGAAATGAAAGCCATAAAAAAGCCAGCATTACGCTGGCTTTTGTGTTTTTAAGGTTTAGAACTCGTATTTAACACTAATGTTGTAATTACGCTCAGCTTGCGTTTTGTCTCGACTTAACTCAGTCTTACCGCGAACATCGTTCCAAAGATGGTATTCTTCATTCGTTAGATTCATAACACCAGCACGAATGGTTATATCTTTCATTGGTTTGTAGTACGCCGTTAAGTCAACGACTGTCGCAGACGGCAAAGCAACTTGGTCTTTGATTCCGCCTTTATCACCATCAGAGTTGATATCACTGTTCGATTTCTTAGCCGTGTAGTTTACTTTTAGGCTTGTCCCCCAAAGTGCATTTGGTGAATCGTAATTTACAGCAGCTACGGCATTCCATGGGTTTACACTGTTCAAAGGATTACCATCACCATCTTCACCTTCTGTGTATGCTGCAACAAAGCGAGTTGTCACGCCTGATGGAAGACCAGCAATGGCATGCCAATCAAGACGGTTAGAGAGCTCAACCCCTTTAATGTTTGCTTCACTAATATTGATATTTGTGAATTCAGTTAAACCACCATTGTTTGATGACGTTTGCTCAATAAAGTCACTGTAATCACTGTAGTAGAACGCTACTTCAGTTGCAGACGCTGCAGTGTTATGACGGTAACCAAGTTCATAAGACAAACTCTTTTCAGATCCCAAATTTGGGTTAGGGCGGTTGGTATAGCCATGAGCCGGATTATCGTAGGTGTAGTAAAGCTCGTCGAACGATGGCGCTCGGAACCCTTGGCTCACTTGCGCGAAGATCGTGCCAGGTTGCGATACAGAGTAAGTTGCTCCTAAACGACCAGTTAATGCAGAGTCGCTAAACTTCTCGAATGACTCTTCAGAAGTATTTGAAGGATTAGTAGAGAAGTAATCGTAACGCACACCTGGAGTCAGAATTAGCTTGTCATTAAGAAGCGAAATTTCATCTTGCAAGAATAAACCAAAGCTTTCTTCTTTTGCATCCGGTGTGTAAACGTAAACAGTATCTGGCGTGCCAGGATCGGAATTAAACTCGCGATTGGTATTACTGATGTCACTATGTTTGTACGATATTCCGTAAACAATATAGTGATTTTGAATCTCTTTATCTAACTGAGTTTCGAATTCAAATTTGTCTTCAGTATATTCGTAATCTTTTTTCTGTTGGTTGTCACCACTAGGCGGTACGTAAGGTGGGTAACCTGGGCTGGCTTCGATAAAGCGATTAGACACGCCGTTTTCTTCTTTACCAATCCATGTAAGCTTGGACGTGATCGTATCCGAGATAGCTGCATCTGCAAACCAAATGTGCTTGAGCCCAATGCGATTTTGCTTGGTTGTGTCTTCAGCGTTGAAGTTTTTGTAACTTTTATGTGCGATCTCTGAGTCAGTCTCGTTGTAAATAACTTCTCCCAAGAACTCCAAGCGATGAGCGTCATTCAGTTGAGATTGAAGTTTTACCAATAGATCGTTTTTGTAATAATCTTGGTTGTCCACAGAATAGTTATCGTAAGGCGCCTTAGAGAAATTTTGTAGCTCTGCACCATCACGGCGTGTAAAGGCTATAAGTGCTTCTGTATTACCGAAACGCTTTGCTAAAGCTACATGCTCACTAAAAGAGTTATCTTCCGATGAATAAGAGAGTTTAGCTTGACCACCAAAGTCTTTACCATCTTTGAGGAAATCCTTCGGATCTTTTGTTTCGAATGCGACAACACCGCCAATTGCATCACTACCATGTAGGCTAGAAGCTGCTCCTTTAACAATTTCGACACTCTTTAGCATATCGGGGTCGACAGTAACGGCACTAGAATTGATAAACGAATATGGTCCACCGCTGAATACACCTGGTTGAGATGCACCGTCTACTAAGATTTTAACTCGTTTACCTTCCATCCCGCGAATGTTAATACTTTGGACGCCTTGGCGTTGAGTGCCATTAACAGTAACCCCTGGCGTATACTCGAATAGATCATTCAAGTCCTTTACCATGTTTTCTTCGATGTCTTTCTCTGATACAACAGCAACAGAAGCAGCAACAGTGTTTATGGTTTGGTTGGTACGGGTGGCCGACACAACGACTTCTTCAAACTTAGAAGCTTCTTCCGCATAAGCAGTATGGGAAAGGGCAACTAAAATGGAGGCTGACAAAATTGATTTTTTATACATTGGCTTCAATACCTTAGATCCATAATAGGTAACAACACGCGGATATTAATGGATCTAAATGGTAATTACTATCATTACCATTGTCATTTATTGATTTGTATTGAATCTTCTTCTTAGGCTATGAGCATTCCTAGTCTTTAGTTATCAATATGTTATATTATTTGTCGTTAGTTCTTGATAAGTTCATCCAAATACAACGAATGTGATGAATGTCACATTAAGAGAGGCCATGTGCAGAGTCCAATTACGTTAGAAGCACTCCATATTCTAGATGCTATTGATCGAAGAGGGAGTTTTGCTGCTGCTGCGAATGAGTTAGACAGAGCCCCGTCATCGCTGAGCTATCAAATCCAGAAACTCGAGCAAGACTTAGACATTATTATCTTCGATCGCTCTGGTCACAAAGCCCATTTTACTGAAGCAGGTAAGCTTATTCTTGAAAGAGGAAGAGCCATTTTACAAGCCAGTGAAAAGTTAGTGAACGATGCAACGTTATTGGCGAATGGCTGGGAACTGGATATTACCATTGCCTTCGATGGCATTATTCCTATATCCAACTTTTTCCCGATGGTTGATGCGCTGGCCGAGGTCAGCTCAACTCGAGTCAGGCTGCAAGAGGAGATTCTGGCTGGTAGCTGGGAGTCGTTGAATACGGGGAGAGCTGATTTACTGATTTGCCCATCACTGGATACGCTTCCTCAAGAAGTTAAGTCAGAAAAAATTGGTAAAATGAGTATGTATTGGGTAGCTTCCGCTGATCACTATGTTCACAAGCGTAGTGGTAAGTTTGATGAAGCAGCGCGAGAAAAGTATCGGATTATTGCTATTGCAGATACCGCACGTGAGCAACCAGCGCTCTCAATTAATATCATTCAAAAACAGCCTCGCTTGACCGTCACCAACTTTACGGCAAAAGTAGAAGCGCTAACTGCAGGTTTAGGCATTGGTACATTACCAAGCCAAATTGCACAACCTCTTATTGATAGTGGTGTATTGAAACGAATCGAAGGCACTGAAGAACAGCCGATGGATATTATTTTGGCATGGCGCCGGAACACTATGGGTGAGGCAAAATCCTGGTGTATTCAGTACTTAAAAAAGAATTGGAAACTAAAGTAACAACGTAACTTTTACTTCTTAGATTCCCATTGATTATCGAATGTAAGAAGTAAAAGTCATCGCTAATGCTGCGCTTTTCAATTTAAAGGGAGCACCATATCTGCCGTACCGTCTGCAAACTGGACATCGATCTCAAACCCCAAGTTCTGAGCCAACATCAACATTCCTCTGTTTGTTGGCATGGTCATTCCAGACATTTGCTTTGTGCCTTTAATTTTGCAATAGCTGATTATTTTCTGCATCAGCACTTTGCCTAAACCTTTTCCTTTCAAATCTGAACGAACCAAAATAGCAAACTCAGCGTCACTATTGTCTGGTGTAATCAATGCGCGGGCTACCCCTATGATAGACGGTCCGTCAGTATTAAACGCTACCGCAACAAACGCCATTTCGCGGTCGTAGTCTATTTGAGTAAAGTTTGCCAAAGCCTCATGGTTGAACTCTCCAACTTCAGAAAAGAAACGCTTATAGAGATCTTCTTTCGATACGCTATTAATGAATTGAGCATGCAGCGGCTCATCCTCAGGCAAGATAGGGCGAAGCAGGATAGGTTGGCCATCTCGAAGCGTCACCGTTTCGACAAACTCTGCCGGGAAAGGGCGAATCGCTAGCCGTTTTTGGGCGTCTCCTTCGTACTTACACAGTGTGACATCTGCATCAAGGATAGTTAAATCGCTTCCGGACACTAGCACTGGATGGATATCCAGTTTTTGTATTTCTGGTAACTCAACTGCCATTTGGGAGATACGAACCAAGAACTTCGACAACTCAGTAATATCGAGCGCATCTTTGTGTTTCTGCAGGCGAATCTTTCCAGACTTTAGGGCAACAACGACAAGGTAGCGCGCAAGTGTCATGTTCAAAGGAGGAAGTGCAGCGACGGCATCTTGGGCGATATTCCACTCAGAGCCGCCTTGACCAAGCAAGATCACTGGTCCAAAGACTTTATCTACTGCAATACTAATCCGTAGCTCTTCAGCGCTGCCGAGCTTTGCCATCCCTTGTACCAACAGCCCATGTACATTGGCGGAAGGGTAGCTGAGCTTTACGGTATCTAAAATGGATAGCGCTGCGTTGGAAACTTCTCGACTGTTTCTTAAATTTAGAGCGACACCGTGAACATCAGATTTATGAGGAATGTCTGGAGAACGCAATTTAACCGCAACAGGATATCCAATATTTTCTGCCATATGAACGGCTTCAATGTCGTCAGATGCAATCCACGTCGGCAAAACGTTAAACCCGAACAGCTTAAATAATGGGCTAGTTTGATGCGTATCTAAGGAGACTGTGTTTTTATCCAGTAGTCGTTCGTTTACCCATTCTTTTGCTGAACTCACACTTCCTGAATGTAATGGCTCTGCCGTCGTTGGCGTTTCCATTAGTTGTTTCTGGTTTCGTCTGTATTCGACCAAGTGCATGTATGCTACAACCGCACTTTCAGGTGTTCTATAGGTTGGAATGCCTGCTTGAGTAAAGGCCAGTCGCGCTTCTCTCGACGTTTGTTCTCCTGACCAGTTGGTCAAGATATTAAAATGCTTATGCCGAGGGTGAGATTTGATGGCATTAATAACGGCTTGAGCAGTTTCAAGAGGATCAGAAACAGCAGAAGGACTATGCATAATCAATATCGCATCTGCACAGTCGTTATTCATCAGTGCGTTAATGGTATCAATATAGCGTTTTTGGGTTGCGTCACCAGACAGATCAATTGGATTTCGAGCACGCCAGTTGGATGGAAGTACTGCTTGTAATTGCTCAATGGAAGCGTCATCAAGCGTTGCGAGTTGGCCACCACGTTCAATCAAAGTATCAACGGACATAACAGCAGGGCCGCCGCCATTGGTGATGATCGCTAAACGCTCTCCACGAAGTGGCACAGAATGCGTGAGTGTTTCAACCGCGGCAAAAAGCTCATGCGTATTGCTGACTCGTAACATACCAGTTCTGCGAATAGCAGAATCGTAAATTACGTCAAGTGTATCTCCGTCTTGCTGCTCAAAAGTATTCATCTCTTTAGAGCGGCCCGCTTTTAGCACCAATATACGTCGGTTACGTGAAGCGGCGCGCGCAGCAGACATAAATCGGCGAGCGTCTTGGATATTATCAACATAAAGCAGAATAGCTTCTGTGTTTCCATCCATACTCAAATAGTCGAGCAAATCTGCAAAATCGATATCCTGTCCGCGCCCAATCGAAATGAACGAAGAAAAACCAATGTTCTTATCATTTGCCCAGTCTAAAACAGTGGTACAAACCGCCGCGGATTGTGAGATGAAAGCAATTTTTCCGGGTTTAGCTGCGACAGGGGAAAACGTGCAGTTAAAATTGTGCCAAGGAAGGATGATACCTAAGCTGTTTGGGCCTAAAACTCGAATGTTCAATGATGAAATATCTAAAGGCTTAGGGTCATCAGAGATAACAATCGCAAACGGTGTGCCTCTCTCATCTAGCTCTTTAAGCAACTGCTCGTTACGTGAAACGTTCGTACACAAAATTGCAATATCTGGCGTATAGGGCAGGGAAGCTACATCAGGGTAAGCGATCACGCCAGATACGGCTTTATATCGCGGCGTTACTGGCATAATCGCGCCACCAAATCCACTTTGTAGAAGGTTGCGCATCACAACATGTCCTGCTCGCAATGCTTTTTGAGATGCCCCAATAACGGCCACAGAGTTGGGTTTAAAGAGTTTATGTAGTTTATTCATGCTGACTCCTGGCCGTTTGTAAGTCACGTTGGCTTCTCGGTTTCATATCAATCATAAACGAATAATTTTCTGATAAAACATCTTCAGGCCAGACATTGCAGAAAATGTGTACGATGCTTATGGAGTTTGTGTTATTCATCACATCAAAATCACAGATTATTGTATTTGATGCTTGATAAACGGCCCTGCTATCGGCATGATTTATCGTAATATTTATCCAGAGCATTTGTTACTTCATGAAAAAAATCGCAATCATCGGCTTGTCAGTTCTGCTTTCTGCTTGTGCATCTGAAACTTACATCACGGATGTGACCTCAGAAAGTTACCGAGAGGACTACAAATCAGATCGTATCTCTAAACCAATTATGGCGTCTGAAAACGCTGTAGTAGAAAAAGACGTACAACCAACTGTTGTGAAAATGACGGCAAAGCCTGAAGAGAAGAAAGTAGTCAAGCTAACGCCAAAAGAGCAGGCGAAGCCAGTTAAGATCGTACCACCAAGTAAAAAGCAAGCTGGCATTCAACGATTCGGCTATACCATTCAAGTCGCAGCTGTGGGTAGCCAAGCTAAAGTCGATCAGTTTGCAAATAAGCTGCCACAGAACGGTCAGCCAATTTGGGAAAACTACAAAGTTGTAAACGGTACTAAGTGGTTCTCAGTTTTATACGGAGACTACGCAACAAGCGCAGAAGCCAAGCAAGCGATTTCGACTTTGCCAGCTCAATTTCAGCAGTTAAGACCATTTGTTAAAAGCATTGATGCAATCAAAAACTCAGCTTACCCAACGCTTAACAAATTAAATTAACACATCAAATAAGGGAGCGAATAGCTCCCTTATTTATTTGCTCAAATCCTATTCGAACAACATTCCTCACATTAAAATTACTGTACGTCACACTTCAAAGGTTTATCATAATAAATAGTATCTTTTGTAGGTCACGGAAAGATGGATTCATGATTAAAAATATTCTTTTACTATGCGGCGGTGGCTCTTCTGAGCACGAGATTTCATTATTGTCTGCAAACTTTGTCGAACAACAACTAAATCTTATTGAAGACGTTCACGTTACACGCGTAGAAATAAAAAACGAAGGTTGGATGACCAACCAAGGTGAGTTGGTTTACTTGGATCTCAATACCAAGCAGTTGTGCTCAAGTGAATCTAATCAAACCATTGATTTCATCGTGCCTTGTATACATGGTTTTCCTGGCGAAACAGGCGACATTCAATCTCTGTTTGAAATCGCAGGTATTCCTTATCTTGGCTGCGGGCCAGAAGCGAGTAGCAATAGTTTCAATAAAATCACATCTAAGCTTTGGTACGACGCTATTGGCATACCCAATACGCCATACTTATTCTTAACACGAAACGATGAAGAAGCTCACGTTCAAGCTCATAAAGCCTTTGAAAAGTGGGGAAAAGTTTTTGTTAAAGCCGCTCGCCAAGGCTCTTCCGTTGGCTGTTACAGTGTCACAGGAAAAGACAAGCTTTCTAATGCAGTAAATGATGCTTTTGGGTTTTCTGACCAAGTGTTGGTTGAGAAAGCAGTAAAACCTCGAGAACTTGAAGTTGCTGCATATGAGATGAATGGCCAACTACATATCACTAAGCCAGGCGAGGTCATCGCGCCTGATGGTGCTTTTTACTCGTACGATGAAAAGTACAGCAGTTCAAGTCACTCGCTCACAGAAGTTGAGGCGAAGAATCTAACTCAAATACAATTAGATTCCATCCAACACGCGTCAGAGACGGTATTTAAACAAATGAATCTTCGTCATTTATCTCGTATCGACTTTTTCCTAACGGAAGATGATGAGATTTACTTAAACGAAGTAAACACATTTCCAGGAATGACTCCGATCTCAATGTTCCCTAAAATGCTTCAAAACAACGGGCACAAATTTCATGAGTTCTTGGAAGATTGTATAAACAGTGCAAAGTGATTAACGTTATCGAGACGCGTTTTATGATACAAGTTGTTTTCTAGAGCAAGGATTATTCAAGCCGTATTTGAATATTGCTCAGTAGCAATTATGATTATATCAACGCATTAAACAGATGACTCAGTGGTATGGCGATTTCAAATTATAGAGGTTTTAACCTGCAGTCAGTCGGATCAGATGGCAGTGTTTGGAAGGTTAAAATCAAGAACCACGTTTTACAGGGCAGTTTGACGGCGGTAAAGAAAAGCATTGATTGGTGGTGTGACACCGCATCGATTATTGATCCCAAAGAGTTTGCTTCACTCGGACAAAGAGTGCAGCAAACTGGTGTTGCAAAATCAGAGGTCTTTAACGGCTATACTATTCAAAACGATACAGGCCAACCTAACTCTTGGTACTGTATGTTTAATGGTAAACTGATTAAGGGCAGTAAAGCCGCTATTCAACGCTATATCGAAGCTTATTTGGTTGCAAAGCAAAAAGCGATGCAAGCTCAACAACAAAAGAAACAATAGAATGACTCTGGTATATTCAACAGAAACCGGTCGAATTAAACCGGAAGAAGAAAAAGTATCTCGCCCTAAAGGCGATGGTGTTGTTCGGATTCAGCGCCAAACGAAAGGCCGTAAAGGTAAAGGCGTATGCATTGTTACAGGTTTAGACTTGGATGATGCACCTTTAAAGTTATTAGCGGCAGAACTCAAAAAAGTCTGTGGCTGTGGTGGCTCTGTAAAAGATGGCAATATCGAGATTCAAGGTGATGCTAGAGACAAGATCAAGGCACATCTTGAAAAGAAAGGCATGACAGTCAAGTTAGCCGGTGGCTAATTTAATATTTCCAGTAAACAAAAATGGCGTCTAAAGAAATAGACGCCATTTTTTATAAGTTGCTAATTGAAGAGCAAGCAATCGTAGATTGATAGATCGATATTAGCTATTTTATGGTAAATAACCATTATGTTTAATGCTCACAGTAAGGCCCTTAAATTTAAAATCTGCAGGGGAATAGGAGCATACTCAGACAACATTTAGCGTACAGCAATACGAAATTTAACATAATATACATAATGCGAACCTAAGGGTTAGAAGATTAGCATTGGTGAGGTCAGTTTAGTTACACCGTATTTGGCTGTTGCTGCTTTAAAACCGTGTGGCTGATTAAGTTCCTTCATTGTATCTTGAGTTACGTTCAACACAGTACACGTTGGTTCTGCGTCTTGCTCATTCAATATGAGTCAACATGGACACGCATTTGCTTAACCCAAACGTATAAGTACTAGATTACCTTTATAGGAACAAAGAATCTAACAGATGTAAACTCTCTACTTTTCAATCTATACCTAGATCTTTCTTCATATGTTCACTCAACTCGTTAGTGGTTCTTACATTAATCTTATGTTTGCAATGATGGATTCTCAACTCTTCACCAAATAATTTTACTAGTGATTTGGTATACAAAGTACTAATATTATTTATTATTCTATACAATGTATCTTTCTGATAAACACATCTTTTCGAATTTTGTATTGCAGTCTTCATGTTTCAATATCCTTACACGTTTAACTTTATAATTTAAAAAATCAATTTCAACTCAAATTTTTTATTTTTAAATCTTTATTTTCTATATTTAATCCGATTGAGTTAATTCCTTCAGGATATCGGTTTAACTTAATATCCAATATGGTTTTATTAAGATAGTAGTCTACCATTATTTCATGGCGGCTTTTAAATATCATTGTCCCCCTCCGATGATGCAAGTTATACTTTCCCACCAGTTAAAAGACAACGTGACTCAGAGTTGCAAAAAGGTAACAATCATGGAATTGATGAACAATGAGCTGATCTGCTTTGCAGCCATTTGTAAACACCTCTCTCTTACATCGGCATCAAAAGAACTTGGAAAGTCTAAAGCTCAAGTCAGCAGGCAGCTAGCAGCATTAGAAAAACAACTTGGCGTAACACTCGTCCACAGAACAACAAGGAAACTCGTTTTAACTGATCATGGCGAAAGCATTAGAGAACTTGCTATCAAGACGTTAGAGAGTTTGCACGAGTTAAATTACAGAGCTAGCTCGTTGAGTGAATGCATTGATGGAAAGTTTAAAATCACAATGCCCAACTCTATAGCCTCTTCTATTTTTGGTTCTGTTCTTAAAGACTTAAAAGAACGATATCCAAAAGTTGATTTTGAAATATCGTCAAGTAACAATGTAGAAAATTTATTAGAAAGCAATGTAGATTTAGCGATTAGGCTTAATAATGTTATTGATGACACTCTTATTGCACATAAAATTGGTGATTATAGTGATGTTTTGATATCTAGGGTAAGTAATGCCAACAACAAAACACTATTAATCTACAAACATCATTCGAATAAGGAATCAATTAAAAATCAATATACTGATGTTATCGAAGTTGATAACACCTCTATTTTAATAAACTTTGTTTCTGAGGGAGTTGGGGTTGGTGTCATTCCAAACTATCTTGTTAAAAGTAACTATATAGACAAAAACATCCGAATATCGCAAACTTTTGATATAGAACATTCCATGTATATTGCCTACCCTTATCAAAACCCTTTGCCAAGAAAGCTAGCTGAGATATCTACTTTTATTCGGTCTGAGTTATCACAAGTATTGAAGAGTGAGTCATTTTAGGGCGGTTGTTCAGATTTAGAATTTTGCGTTGTCTACTCAACTAGGCCTAACGCTAATCTTTGTAACATATTGTTTCAGCGGCATTTATTAACCCCCCCATCTTTATGCTTGCTATCACAATGTGGGATGCTCTTCCGTCTTGTTATCAAGGTTTTGCGTGGAATAAATCACGTGGGGTAAATGATAGATTGACTTACATTAAAATTTTCATCAAAAGCAACTTTATATAAAATTGATTTCATACCAATCTATGTGTATCTTCTACCCATATCCCCACAATAACCAAGGAGAATGCCATGGATAAGCTACTCGCGTCTGCATTAGAAATTAAGCAGCGAACTATGGTGACTGGCTTTTTTGCTAGAAATGGATTCAAAATCGCTATGACCGATTTTGATGATGTCACTTTTGAGCGAGAAGGCGTGCAAGTTAACGTACATTTTGATCTGCAGTCAAACGCGGAGTCTGCATCTGTTTTATCTCATGAGGCATCAATCATTCCTGGCTAAAAACTTTTATTATCACCGATACACCAAGCCGAACATAAACGTTCGGCTTTTTATTGACAAAAAATGATGAGTGCGAACAAGAGTTGTCGATCACTCGTCTAAATAGACGATTAATAAATCAGCTTCAACTTCGTTCACAACCTTTGGTATCGATGAAAAAAAGCGACTCAATAAGTTGTGATGATGACCACAGACAACTAAATCTATCCCCTCTTTTTTGACGATTCCCGATAGTTTTATATGAAGATCGCCGATTACTACCATGGTCTCGTTTACTGGGTATAAGCATTTATCAGCGAGCTCTTGCAGCCTTCTTTCCAATTCTTGCTCTTCCTTCGCTTCCATGACTATGCGATCAACATCTACGTGAACAAATGAGAGTTTGCTGCTTGAGTTATCTGCTTGCATTATTGCTTTTTCGATAACGGCTTGGCTAGATTTAGATAAGTCGACAGCAACCAAAACGTGCTTGTAACCCATCATTCCTCCCTTGGTTAGTTTTTGTTCTCATATTAAGTCTAGTCCACATAGAGCGAACACAACATCAAAACTACTGCTACTCATCCAAAGATCAACGATGTTTTCCCAATTTCTTCTCTAATTATCGGACTATTTAACAGGAAGGACGTCAGGGAACATTACGTTGTAACAGACGTTACTGTTCTTGATTTCTACTACTCTTGAGGTTTCATATTACCCACTTCAACGTCGCCTAGTTTAGTAAAACTACTTTAGGTTAAGCGTGTTCAATATGTAACGCTCCGCTCAAATCCAGGAGACGTATTTCGGCTAAAAAAGCAGCTCAATAAGATGAACTTCGATTCATCTATTACATATGTCTGCGAGTGCTTACTGTTCTTATATCGCTTATTTAATAAGTCTAGTTTAATTACCGTTATAAGTTACGGTGTATCTTTTTTTCTTTTTTCAGCATAATCCTCTACCTGGGAACGAAGTCCTCTCGCACTTTGTAATTAAATTACAAGATTAATCGCAACCAATATGGTCGGCAGATTAAATACCCGAGGTAAATAATTGATATTATTGAGTTTAATTTATGAGTTCTTTAAAAAATGCCTAATTACCTGTGCTACGAAAACTAAGGTTAACACGATTGGGTAAAATTTTACTAACTCGCTATTTAGTCTTAAAGGCAATTGAACAAGATTAAAATCATATAGGTTTAGTAAATTGTAGTTACAGCGTAACTAGGGTGGTGTTTGGGAATGTAAAGGAATTGAAAATAGAAAGGCAAAAAAACAGGGCGTATGCCCTGTCCATGAATTGATTAGTTTTGTTGCTGTTGTTTTTCTGCGTACTCAGAACGAATCCGTTCGGCAACAATTTTGATAGCTTCTGCAGTACTTGTGCCCTTCGCCATCAATTCTTGAATTCTCTCTACAGCTTGTTGTTGCTCTTGGTGAGATAGAGGGGGTAAATCGTCAAACATAAAAAGCTCCTCATTTTGAGGAGCTGACTATAACGATTCAATTAATAGGTAGCAAGGAAATTAATGGATGCACCCATAGCGTTCTCGTTTGTGTACTGAGCTGCGATATCCAATTCGAACAACTTAAGTGGAGACAACCCGATACCAGCAGTAATGGTTCCTTCGTCCTTACTTCGAGCTAAGTTCTTCATATACCCTGCTCGTAATGCCATTTGACGCAAAATATCAAATTCAATACCAGCTCGAATCATTTGCGTATTATCATCAAAGGATGAAAAACGTTTTTCTTCGTTAAGATCGTAGTCAACACTCATCGTAAAGTAATCGGCAACAATCCCTGCCCCAACGGTGTATACAGGACGCATGCTATATTCGTATGATTTTATCGTATCGCTGCCATATTGGAATGATTTTGTTTTAACGTCTCTTCCGATCAAATTTTTCGCTGAAATACCGAGACGATATGGGCCAAAGAACCAAAGTGCGCCTGCGTCTAAGTTAAACATCGTTTCCGCGGTCTCATTTTCACGTAAGTCTTTAGTATCAAAATTCTGAAAACTCGTGGCGTATGAGTATGTGTATATACGCTGAAGTTTAGGAGTAACACCAAAAGAAAGGTGTTGGTTCATGAAATTAGTGTATTTAGCAAGTGAAATACCAGCTTCAGCCACGCCAATAGAAACACCTTGTACATAGCTATCATCTAATGGATTAGTACCTGAGGTATCAACATTTGGTTGTACGAATGATTCAGTGTATAGCTTACCGTATGCAGTTGCAGATAAGAATTTGTTGGGGATACCAATGGCAACGACACCACCAAGATCAAAGTCTGTCTTTTTCCTATCGATAGCATCCATCGATTTTTTGATTTCATCGACGTCTGTCAATTTGCTGATGCGTTCGATTTCATCAACTAGATCATATTGATCATCGTAGCTGCCACCAAAACTTGGCACGATCATTCCTGCATCGTCATTTCGGCGATAAATCGCAGTAAGAGCGGGGTTGAAAAAAGGCGCAGTTAGATAAGTTGCTGATACGGTACCAACGCCCCCCATTGCATCACTACGAGCCTCTATCGCATAAGTAGCAGCAGAAGCAGCATTAGCGAAAAGAATAGTAGCAACAGAAGTGGCAAGAATTTTATATTTGTTTTTCATACTACACTTATGATTTTAGTTCGTCCTGAACCTTTATCGGCACAAGTAGTATTTCTTTAACTATTCTTCCTGGGAAAGATCATAGGTTCGGCTAATAGTTTGAGCCTGCTCAACAATTATATCGCCCTGCCAACGGCGACTATTGATACTTACCGCCAATACGTATCTATCGTTTGGGACACCCGCTAGCTCCAATGAATTTGGATAGTTAGACTCGTAAGTCTTTTTCCACATTTGCTCGTACTGGCCATCAATGTAGTCATACAAACCGACTTCAAGTTGCGGTAATGGACAATGGGGATTACGAAGTGCGCTCTTTTCTACTTTCCAATTCTCTTTAGATGTCCAACGAACATATTGAGAAGAGTTTGAATCTCCAAGTATTACCCAAGTTCGATACTCTTGTTTATCAGTAGAAACAACGGTTAAGTGATATAAACCAGCTTCAAGTTTACCTGTTAAGTTATAGCGTTTCGAGTAGCTACGCTCGTTGGCAAGTTCTGTCCCGCTCGGCTGTTGTTCATAGCTGAATGAACTGTCCGCGGATATAGAATCATCCACCCATCGATTAAATGAAATATTTTCGATGTCAGTTGTAGCTCTTAGCTTGATTACCAATCTAAATGTATCTCGCCCAGGGCTTTGAATAGTCTGACGAATAACGTTCACACCACTTATCCAATCAGGCAGCGTTACACCAGTGAGAGCCTTGCCACAGTTTTTAGATAGTGACTGACCAAGAAGATCATTAAGGTGAGGAGTCAAATCTTTACTTGGTTCCGTTTGCCAGAGTTCAACAAGAGAGTTGAACATACCCGCAAGATCATCTTCAAGTAAGTGTTGATGTGCCTGTGTTAAAGGCGTGTTAGTTTGAAACCAGTCCATTGCATGGACTGGTTTCACTAACGCTAATGAGAGAACTACAGGGAGTAGTATTTTCATTACGACTTATGCTTTCATCTTGTAGCCAACACCACGAAGTGTTTCAATTTCCAGTCCTGGCAGTTTTTGACGAAGCTGTAGTACATGTGTATCAACCGTACGTGTTGTCGGGAAGTGATTGTAACCCCAAACGTGGTCAAGTAGCTCATCACGAGTAAACACGCGACCTAAGTTTGACGCCAAAAATAGCAGCAAATCAAACTCTGTTCGAGTAAGCGTAATTAGCTCGTCTTTATAAGTCACTTCACGAGTCGAGCGGTCAATCTCTAAGTCTTTTGTAATCACTTTATCAGCGTTGCTTTGTTCTGCTGAATCCGGTGCTCGTAGCTGTGCACGGATTCTCGCAAAAAGCTCCGCCTCAGCAAAAGGCTTTGTTAAGTAGTCGTTCGCGCCGGAATCAAGGCCTGCAACTTTATCTTTTACGGTAACAAGTGCCGTTAACAAGATAACTGGTACGTCTTTAATCTGTTTCCATTCTGGGAGACATTGTACAGAGTCACCATCTGGGAGTTGGCGATCGAGAATTACCAAGTCAGCTTTTTTCCATTGTGGCTCTACGTCTGCAATACGCTCCACATGTAAACACTCATATCCTGCTTGTTCCAGGCTTACTAACAGGCCGTCAGCCAAGTTTTTATCGTCCTCAACGAGAAGCAGTGTCTGTTTCACAAGGTATCTCCAATATAAAAGTTGTAGGTGGTCCCATTAAGGACATTTTTCCGCCCATGCGGCCTACCATAGATTCAACGATTGTTAATCCAAGTCCTAACCCGCTCTTACTTACGAACGGTTTCTTCAAATTTGCCCAATCTTTAGCCGTTAGGCCTCCTGCATCTCGGACTTGGAATACTATTTTTTCTTCACTAGTTGAGACATCCAATTCAACCGGTGCGACACCGTACTTAAGCGCATTACGAAGCAAGTTATCGATACAAGTTCCTAACCAGTACACATTAACTTTAGCAGCCACATCTTCATTGATGTTAAAAAGCACGGCACTATCAAATTCTTCTTCGATCTTAAATTCTAACCAATCTGCAACGGATGGTACCCAATCTGTTGCAAGCATTTGGTTATCAGATTGCAAATAATCTTTACTTGCTTCTGCCAATTGACGCAGGCGGCGCGTATCTTCACACAATCTGCGGAATTCGTCATACACACTTTCAGGCAAATGCTCGAACTCTCGACGAAAGCCTTCAACCGTTAGTGACAGAGATGCAATCGGTGTTCTGAGCTCATGCGTTAAAATTTGCAACACGAGCATTCTACTACGTAGTTCTTCTCGCTTGCTATTCCAACGGTACACCGCCCAACCAATCACCAAAAGAATATTGGCGATTACCAGTATGATCATACTGATCCGCAAAACTTGCGAGTGATCTTCTACATCCCAACAAATATTGCCTCGTTTAACAAAGCAACTTTTGCTTTGAGAGGCTAGAGCGTATGACAGACCCGCATTCGCTACGTTCTCTTGCCAGATATCTTTCTCGAAAACAAAGTAACGGTCACCACGTCTTAGCCAAAGTTCGTTACCTTCAATAAACATGCTCGCGCCTGCAATCAAAGCATTAATGGCGTCGTCATCCATGTTTTTCAAGCTTTCTAGCAACTCATCCCCTTCCTCGTTATCACGCTCTTTTATATGCATGTACTGAGATAGTTTGAGTTTGAGTTCTGGATACTTATCCACATAACGTGCCGCGTACGTCCCACCACCAGGGTGAATGAGACCACTACGCGAGAACCAACGAGGTGTCAGCTGCGTCCCTTTACAAATCGCTCTTGTAAATACTAAAGGCTCAGTAATTAAAGGACTTAATGGTAATTTGCCACGACAAGTATTCGCCAAGCTGTAAAGCTGTTGGATATCTTTTAACGGATAGTCAGACGTTTGCGGCAGAAGCGAATCTGGCGCAAGTAACTTGGTAGGATAATTTGATTGCAGAATACGAATATCGTACGACTTAAGAGCTACTTCATAGTTAAATAGCTCTGTAAACGTATCTATTCTTTCTGGTAGTGAATCGGAAAATGCAGGTGCCGAAAAAAGCGGCAATACAGTTGCAAAACCGAGCAAAAACTTTTTAATCAAACTGTTACCGTCACTTGTTACATTAGCCAAAACTATACATCAATCTACAAGCAATTGACATCTGCTAACAGAAGGATTTGCATTACTATAACATTGAAACGGAACAAAAAAGGGCCAGCGATTGCTGACCCTGTATAGTTTTAAATCAAGAATTGTTAAAGTGCTTTAAAAATAGACTCAACACTTTCTTTCGCATCACCAAATAGCATTGATGTATTTTCTTTGAAGAACAGTGGGTTCTGTACTCCTGCGTAACCAGTATTCATTGAGCGCTTGAATACCACTACGTTTTTCGCGTTCCATACCTCCAATACGGGCATACCAGCGATTGGGCTGTTCGGATCTTCCAGTGCGGCTGGGTTGACCGTATCGTTAGCACCGATAACCAATACGGTATCGGTTTCTGCAAAGTCATCATTGATTTCATCCATTTCAAGAACGATATCATACGGTACTTTTGCTTCAGCGAGTAACACATTCATATGCCCCGGTAGACGACCCGCTACTGGGTGAATCCCAAAGCGAACTTCAATACCTTGTGAACGAAGTACATCAGTAATTTCATGAACAGGGTATTGTGCCTGAGCTACTGCCATGCCATATCCTGGAGTGATGATTACTGATTTTGAGTTCTTCAACATCTCTGCAACTTCTTCAGCCGTTGTTTCACGATATTCGCCCTGCTCTTCGTCACCTGAAATCACTATCTCTTGACCAAAACCACCGGCAATAACACTGATAAACGAACGGTTCATTGCTTTACACATGATGTAAGAAAGAATCGCACCTGATGAACCTACCAAAGCACCTGTTACAATCAATAGATCATTTGCGAGCATGAAACCTGCTGCCGCTGCTGCCCAACCTGAGTATGAGTTCAACATAGAGACAACAACTGGCATATCAGCACCACCGATTGAAGCGACTAAATGGTAGCCGAATGCGAACGCGATCAAAGTCATCACAATAAGAGCGAACATGCTGCCATCTGCTTTTACGAAGTAGATCATAAGAAGCGTAGAAATAACAACCGCTGCGAGGTTCATTTTGTGCTTATGAGGCAGGTTAAGTGGCGACGAAGAAATCACACCACGCAGCTTACCAAATGCGACAATTGAACCGGTGAAAGTTACGGCACCGATGAACACACCCAAGAATACTTCTACAAGGTGGATAACATGCTCAGCATGTGTTGCTGCTTCTGGCGCATCTAGGTAACTGTTGTAGCCAACTAAAACCGCAGCTAAACCTACAAAGCTGTGTAGAATCGCAACCAGTTCTGGCATCTCGGTCATTTCTACTTTCTTCGCATAGAAAATACCGATCGCACCACCTATCGCCATCGCGATAATGATCCAACCAAAACCTTGCGCATCTGGGCTAAAGATCGTCGCTATTAGCGCGATCGTCATACCAGCGATACCGTAGTAGTTACCATTACGAGCAGACTCTTGCTTTGAAAGCCCCGCCAAACTCATGATGAAAAATAATGCAGCAACAATGTAAGCTGCTTGTACTAATCCTGCAGACATTGTGACTCCTATTTATCTTTGCGGAACATTTCAAGCATACGCTTGGTGACGGTGAAACCACCGAAGATATTGATACTCGCGATCAATACGGCAATAAAAGATAGGAATGAAACGACGCCATTACCTTGTCCAATTTGCAGTAATGCACCAACGACAATAATGCCAGAGATAGCATTCGTTACTGACATTAGTGGAGTATGAAGTGCATGGGTAACATTCCATACTACGTAGTATCCGACAACACACGCTAGAACAAATACAGTAAAGTGAGAAAGAAACGCTGCCGGAGCAACCGATGCAACCCATGCAAAGGCTCCAACAGCCGCTGCCATACCAATAATTTTCTTCGTTGGAGACGTAGGTTCTTCTACTTTAGGCTCTGGCTTCACAGGCTGTTCTTGTTTCACTTGCGGCTGAGCTGAAACCTGAATTGGTGGCGCTGGCCAAGTAACTTCACCTTCTTTCACCACGGTAACGCCACGGATAACAACATCTTCAAAATCAATATTGATGTTGCCATCTTTCTCTTTACACAGCAGTTTTAGAAGATTGACAAGGTTTGTCGCGTAAAGCTGAGAAGATTGTGTTGGCAAACGACCAACCATGTCAGTGTAACCAACAATTTTTACGCCGTTATCCGTCATGATAACTTGGTCTTTCACTGTATATTCACAGTTACCGCCATTAGCGGCTGCCAAGTCGACAATTACACTGCCCGCTTTCATGCTGTCGACCATTTCTTTGGTGATCAACTTCGGCGCAGGTTTACCAGGGATGAGCGCGGTCGTAATAATGATATCAACATCTTTAGCTTGCTCTGCGTATAACTCTGCCGCTTTTTTGTTGAAGTCATCAGACATTTCTTTTGCGTAGCCATCCCCAGAGCCAGACTCTTCTTGAAAGTCAACGGTCAGGAACTCAGCGCCCATCGATTCAACTTGCTCTTTTACTTCTGGGCGGACGTCAAACGCACGGACAATAGCACCTAAGCTACCTGCAGCACCGATAGCCGCCAAGCCAGCGACGCCAGCACCCGCAACCAATACTTTCGCTGGAGGTACTTTACCGGCAGCCGTAATTTGACCTGTAAAGAAACGACCAAACTCATGAGCTGCCTCAACCACTGCACGATAACCAGCGATATTAGCCATCGAAGATAGCGCGTCTAAGGCTTGTGCACGTGAGATACGAGGAACGGAATCCATGGCAAGAACGTTAATGTTCTTACTTGAAAGTTGTTCCATCAACTCAGCATTTTGAGCCGGCCAAATAAAGCTAACCAGTGTTGCTCCATCTTGCAGTAACGCAATTTCGTCAATGCCTTGCTCATCATCCACAATTGGCGCATTAACTTTTAAAATAAGGCCAGATGCCCAAACTTCTTCACTAGAAAGGATTTTCGCACCAGCTGCTTCATAAGCGGCATCATCGAAACTCGCTAGCACCCCCGCTTGGGATTCAATCGCGACATCGAATCCCAATTTTATTAACTGCTCAACCGACTTCGGCGATGCAGCCACTCGCGATTCACCCGCGAGTATCTCTTTAGGTACACCGATTTGCAAAACGCATACTCCTTGTATACATATCAATAAATTAGTCCCAAAACAGAGCGTCGCTCTACTCTAATTCTTTTTTATTTCTATCTGTTTACCACGCAAGACAATTGCAAACGAAAGATGATGTTTGGGGACACCCATTTGCACAATAACACCTTGACTAACAGCCCTGTTATTATTCTGTTTGTATCGAACGCGTCTCATTACTTCAAGTGTTTTGTAATTTAAATACTAAATTTCATTACATATAACGCTAAGTAATGAATGATTGTCGCTCTGTGCACGAAAAATAACAACGCAACACCGTACTAGACTGAGGTCTAATCAGGTAACGATTAAATACTGACTTAACAGAGATTTAAGCGTTAAAAAGAAAGAGCCACTAGCATATACACTAATGGCTCTTTTTAAGATGACTGGAATCAAATTGCAGTAAATTGCTAGTCGAAGATTTTATCGCCCATTTGATCAATAAACATTTGAGATTTCTTCAACATAAGGTCATTGGCATCTTGCTCTGAGCCAAGCAAATCGGAGCGAATAAACCGATGTGTTTTCACTTCATCATTGTCATGCTTTTCTATTCGACCAGCGATGCGATATTGTCCGCCCTCTGAAAGGCTCTCTGGGTAAATAAGGAAGCCTTTATATTCAACTGGTTCGATATTTTTGGCTTCAACCGTTTTCTCACTACCACCAAACAAACGCGAAAAAAATCCCACGATTCCTCCTTGGGTCAGCTCATTAGTCAACTGAGCGACTCTTACTTAATATTAACGTTAAGGATCGGTTTTTCATACCAATCCAACTCTTTGTCATCATCATAACTAGTATGGGAAAAAATTACAGGCACATCATACTCTCGGTTCTTACGCCTGTCTTCTTTCACCATTTCTGCGGCGTTTTTCACCGCTATATCCGCGCTTTGCTTAAACTGGCCTAATTTTTGTTCAGGAAGTGAAGACAAAAAATCAATATCATGACGGATATAGACAGGCTTGAGCTGGATAAGCGCAAGGCAAGCAATATCGGCTAACTGTTCGTTGTCATACTGTTCTAAAAATTCGGGCAAACTGAGAACCTGGCCTACTAAGGTTTCCATGTAATTGTGCACATCTGAGCTTATCTGCATCTGTAAATCTCCTTTTTCCTATGAAATGAGTATAGCAACGACTTGTTTATAACAACTTATTGATTGCTCTTAATTTAATCAATCTCTCTCTTTTTGCCGTAATGTCTTCCAAAATACTTGGGAAAAGGAACAAATAGACGTATTCTTGCTAGTTCTCAAAGTTCGAAATTCAATAACGGATAAATATCCATATTGATAAAACGATTTACCTAACCAATTATATAGTCAACTATTTTCAGGCAGTTTGTAATAGATGTCCTCATCGTCAATGACTTCATCAGGCTTCAGATTCTTATTCCCTTTGTTGCTACTGGGCATAGTGAGTTCGGGCATGGACAGCATTATTCAGATGACTCAGGCAAACTGGGGCATTGCCGCAAACTTGCCGTACATACTATTAGGTTGTGCGCTACTCCTTTGTTATTCATTTAAGCAAGGCAGAGAGTCCATGGTGTGCTTGGCAATGTTGCTAGCCTATTTCGTGATACAGCACCGCCTACAAGTCCCGCTTCAAAGTGGTACCGCTTTACTTGAGCTAACCATTTTAGCCACGTTACTTCCTGTCTCGTTTCTTACGGTATTTTTGTTTAGTAAAGAAGGTTTTGACTCCAGAGCCATGTTGACTTACATCTTGATGTTAGCAATGTTCGTTCTTTGGTCTTATCTAACGCTAGCATATTACGTTGAAGGAGGGTTTGAACAATGGACAAGCGGTATTTTATTTATTGTACCGACGGTCTCTAAACTGCCTTTAATTCTTGTTTTATATTGCGTGGGTATTGTCTGTTTTCTTGGAATTCTTGTTTTAAAGAAGAATGAAATTATCCATGCGATGACCTACTCTGCCATGGTATTGGCGTCTGCGACGTTCATTTTCTTTGATGTGCAGTACATATCAAGCACCATGTTTACGCTAACAGGGCTGCTTATCATTATTTATGCCGCTTCCGCTAGCCATCAACTGGCTTTCACCGATAGCCTAACGCTGATTCCGAGCAGACGTGCACTTGATCTCGATCTAAAACACATGGGTAAGAAGTTCACGATCGCAATGCTTGATGTTGACCATTTTAAAAAGTTTAACGACACCTACGGTCACGATACTGGTGATGACGTTCTAAAAATGGTCGCTTCGCGCCTCACTAAAACCCCAGGCGGCGCAAAAGTTTATCGATTTGGCGGAGAAGAATTTACCATCGTTTTTAAAGGCAAATACGCTGACGAATGTAAGAACTTTTTGGAAGAAGCTCGTAAATCGATTGCAGAATACGAGATGATATTACGCGATGAAGAATCTCGCCCTGAGAACCATAAACAAGGACAAAAACGTCGTGGTAGCAACAGTTCGAAAAGAAAGTCGGTTTTTGTTACCGCAAGTTTCGGAGTTGCTGATAGCCGGAATGGGCAAGCTCCTCTGGACGTCATTAAATTAGCGGACGAAGCACTTTACAAAGCGAAAAAGGCCGGACGTAACTGCATAAAGCTTCGTTAGACCCTCACCAATAGTGAAAGTTAACAAGCTTGTCCGGGTTTAAAACAAAACCGAACTTCCCCATCAGCATAACAACTGCACTCATCGTTGCCACTATCCCGATGTTATCTATCTAATCAAAGGTATAAGGTATACGACCGATTGCGACATCCGTTCGTACTGTTTGCTTATCTTACTTGAGTTAACTTTAAAAGAATTACCAAAACGTGACAACGCAACAAAAAAGTGGTATTCATAAGGCTTTGTTTTAAAAAGAATTAACTACAGTATGTGTGTTTCTTCCCAAAGATTTTGATGTATATAGTGCTTTATCAACGGTTGCATACAAGTCTGATTGCACTTCTTTCCCTGTTGGTTGAAAAACAAAAACACCCTGTGACACTGTCACTCTATTTGACACACTAGAATACTCATGTGGGTAATCGAGAAAATACATAGCCTCTTGTATACGCTCGGCTTCTCTTTCTGCTGTTTGAGTGTCGGTACACCCTAGCAACACAACAAACTCTTCTCCACCATATCGACCTACATATTCCCCAGAGCGACAAAACGTCGCCTTTAGTTGATTAGCAATCGCTTGCAAGCAACGGTCGCCTTCAATATGACCGTAATTATCATTAAACGGTTTAAAAAAATCGACGTCCAATAGAATCAAAGCCATTGGCATATTGTGACGGCCATGCCATGCAACCATCGATTCCAACTTATGGTCGATATAACGGCGGTTATAGAGTTTGGTTAGGCCATCTTCATTCGCTTGCTGAGTCAAAAGTTGATTAACTTGCTCCAATTGAGCTGTCGCTTGCTTAAGCTCTCGTCTCATATGAGCAATACGCTGCATTGCGATAAGTTTAGAGTTCAGTACCAGTTTATCTACCGGCTTAATTAAATAGTCATCACCGCCCGCGTCTATGGCTTTAGCAATCATTTCTGGCTCTTCGTGACTACTCAAGAAAATAATAGGGATCCAATCCGGAAACGTTTCTCTTATATGAAGAGAGACTTCAAAACCGTTCATATCTGGCATTGATATATCGAGTAACACCAGTTCCGGATCAAAACTCTCGTAGGTATTTAACGCCTCTAGTCCACTACCTACGGCTTTTACAATATGTCCAAGTTGCTTTAGACGAATAGCCAACTGCATCCTGTCTAGCTGAACATCGTCAACCAGAAGGATTCGCATCGATGTCCCTGTCGGTTGCATAACGCGTTCCATTTTTAATTATGTCTTTATTAAACATATACCATACTCATAGAGTTGTTGCATTCGACTCATAATTAAGTGCTATATTTTTGTTTGAATATCACGGAATCCATTGCATAAAGCAGTTAGACTGGACGTTACCCTATCTAATCATGGCCTGTGAGCAGAAGTTCAACAAACTCATTCACTTTGGTCATCTTGCGGACTAATGGGTATAGCTATTTGATGCATTTGGTATTAATATTCCCGCCTTTTTGTAATGAGAGACACACCATGTCAGAAGCAACTAACAGCGAAAGCAAAAAAATCGATCTAGCCAGCATTTCTCCAGAGCTACGTAAAGTTATCGAATTTGACGAAGTTCCAGAGCAAATGTTCGAAATGGTTACCTCTATCCATGAAGTGTCTGAAGAAGCGGTACGTGAATCATGGGACGAAATGCCAGCAAGTGCACAGAACATTCTAGACAACTTTGAACAGTTTCATGCTCTAGTTTCTGTAGGCCAAGCATTCGCTGGTATTAATGTGATGGAAGAGTTTCCTACTCTTAATCTGCCAGAAAACATGACAGATGAAGATAAAGAAGAATACCGTGCTCAACTACTTGATAATGTGCTTCACAACTGTGTGAAAGACATGGTTAAGCAACTTAAGAAAGCACGTCGTGACCCACTTCTTAAGCGTGAATTCAAAGAAGTATTCGCGAAGTAATTCCGACATTCTTCTAGTAACAAAGGCCGCACTTTGCGGCCTTTTTTGATCATGAAGCGTAAATCAGTCTAAACGGTTAATGAGGCGCTAGTGCCATATCTTTTTGTGTCACACTGACACCTTTAATTTGTGCAAAAACACGGCTACCAATTTTTAGGTTGAGATCGTCAAGGGCCCACGGTGTGATCGTTGCCCACAAATAACATTTCTCGTCTAGCTTGAGTGATACATTAATACTCTGTTTGTCATCGGCTGCGTTAAACACTTCGATGGAATCGACAATAGCAGGCAGAATATTTCGAATCGACGTCGCCTTGGGCTGCTCGAGCGTGATAGAAACGTCGTTGGCACGCACTTGCAAGCGTATTGGCGTGTCTGGTGTTCCGTCAATCTTTTGCACCCACAGGAATACATTAGGTGCAAGGCTGATACAAGTCAGTGCATAACGTTCATGATGTTCAGCAATCCGGCCTTCAAATAAGCTGCTTTGATCTGAGAAAGATTGCCATGGACGCATAGCATGAGAAGCCCACACCTCTTCAAGCTTACCTGAACTCGAAATTTTACCTTGGTCAATAATTGCAAGGTGCTGAGCAAGCCTTAAAATTTCCTGGAGACTGTGTGTGACATAGATAATAGGGATATTTACCTTCTCCGACAACTCCTCGAGAAAAGGCATTACCTCACGCTTTCTTGGCATATCGAGTGAGGCAAGTGGCTCATCCATCAAAAGCAAATTGGGCTTAGATAGCAATGCGCGCGCAATCGCAACACGTTGCTTTTCACCACCAGAAAGTGATACCGGAAAGCGCTTTAGTAACGGTTTGATAGACAAGAGTTCGGTGACTGCATCAAAATACTCGTCATCTTTTTCTTTAACGCCATACAACAAATTGCCTTGAACCGAATAGTGAGGAAACAAACGTGAATCCTGAAACACATAACCAATGCCACGCTTGTGCGTTGGTAGGTTTATTCCCTGTTCACTGTCAAACAAAACATGCTCACCAACCGCAACATACCCTTGCCTTGGAGTGACCAATCCGCTGATGATGTTAATCAACGTCGTTTTACCTGCACCAGATCGTCCAAACAAGGCACTAATTCCGTTACAGGGTAACTTAAGTTTGATGTCGAAGTCAGTCTCACCAAGCATTTGTTTAAATTGGACTTTAATCGTCATTGCTTCGCACCTAATCTACTTGCCGCTTTACGATTTAGCCATTCAGAGATCATTAATGTAGACAAGGCTAACGCGATAGAAATGATACACAGACGAGCCGCCTGCATTTCTGCACCTGGCGTTTCAATAAAGTTGTACATTGCCAGCGGAATCGTTTGGGTTTCATCCGGAATGTTAGAGACGAAACTGATCGTCGCCCCGAATTCGCCAAGACTACGAGCAAATGACAGCATCGTGCCCGTAATAATTCCGGGAATGGTCAGTGGTAACGTGACGGTGAGAAACACTTTTAAAGGAGAAGCGCCTAACGTAGAGGCTGCGTGCTCCAATTTAGGGTCGACGCTATCTAAGCTTAAGCGTACTGAACGAACCATCAAAGGCAAAGCCACGACAATACAAGCGACTACTGCCCCTTTCCAATTAAAGCTAAATACTACCCCTAAGTTTTCATAGAGCCACTTTCCAAGGAACCCTTGTCGTCCTAAAGAAATCAACAATAAATAGCCGATTACCACTGGCGGCAATACCAGTGGTAAATGAATTAAGCTATCGAGAATCGATTTACCAAAGAACGTTTTTCGAGAAAGTAGCCAAGCAAGAAAAACGCCGAGAGGAATCAGCCAAAGTACTGCGTACGCGCCTACTTTGAGGCTTAACATTAAGGCTTGGTATTCCAGTTCTGTCACGCTTCGTTCCTATAATTGAAGGCCGGTTTATTGCTGAAAGCCATATTGAGCAAAAACGCGTGCAGCTTCGTCCGATTTTAGGTACTGGAAGAACTGCTCCGACTCAGTAGAATCATTCACAATTGCAGCCGGGTAAACAATAGCCGCATGCGTATCACTCGCAAATTCGCCGACAATTTTGACTTTATCAGTTAACTGAGCATCGGTTTTGTAGACCACACCTAAAGGCGCTTCTCCACGTTCAACCAACGCCAAAGCTAAGCGCACATTCTTTGCTGGTGCGACGTGAGTTTGAACCGCTTTCCATACACCCAGTGTAGTCAATGACTCTTTCGCGTACATACCAGCAGGTACTGACGTCGGATTGCCTAACGCAAGACGATTTCCATGCAATGCCTTCTCCCATGCCTTTGCATCAGAAAAGTTAAATGAGGTTAATTCTGAAGACTGAGGAGCAATTAACACTAAGCTATTGCGCACTAGATTTGTGACATTGTCACGATAAATGACGTCTTTATCGACCAAATAGTCCATCCATTTCGTGTTCGCAGAAATGAATACATCCGCTGGTGCGCCATTGATAATTTGTCGAGCGATAGAAGAAGAACCACCATAAACGGGAGTGATAGAAACGTCATACTTTTCTTCAAAGTTTTGCGCGATCTCGTTAATCGCATTCGTCATAGAAGAGGCTGCATACACTTTTAGGTTCGTTGCTGCGTTTGCTGAAAATGAAATGCTTAATACTGCCGCAAGGCAAGCATGCTGTTTCCATGCTTTCATAGAGATACTCCAATACAAGGCAAGCGAAAGAACTGGTTATTTGAATATAAAGTTCAATCAGTTAATGTGCTATTTAAACAAAAAATCAAGGCGCATATGTTGTTCTATCGCATCTGCGATGCGATTAATGCCTTGCTCCTTTAACTCTTCAAAGTCTTGTTGTTTGATTTGGGTGCCGTTTACCCATTCTGATACCAGGCTTAAGGCATCTGCCTCGTCAAAGAACCCGTGAAGGTAGGTTCCCATGATTTGGCCACACTCGCTGATCGCCCCCTCCGCTTCACCGGAACTGAATGTAAGAGGTTGCAGGCCCCGTACTTCACTTCGCCCTACGTGGATTTCATAACCCTTTACATTGGCTGTTTTGCCGTTAAGAGAAAGCTGTGCTTGTGTGTTTGTAAGCTGTTTGCTGTTAGTTAGTGTCGTAGTGATATCAAGCAAGCCAAGTCCTTCTCTTTGACCTGGTTGGCCTTCGACGCCGTTTGGATCATCAATCAAGTTTCCAAGCATCTGGTAGCCGCCACAGATACCAATCACTTTTCCACCAAGACGAATATGACGCAAGATATCTTTATCCCACCCCTGGCTTCTTAGATAATCCAGATCGTCTCTCACTGATTTGGTCCCAGGCAAAATAACTAGGTCGGCTTTATCTATTTTTTCGCCTTTACCTACATAACGTAGATTGATGTCTGGATTCAATCGCAGCACATCAAAATCAGTATGATTACTAATCCGGGTTAAAACAGGCACAACAACATTCAGTTTTACCTCAGAGTGCAACTCTTGCTGCGCAGTGATCGCGTCTTCTGCTTCTAAATTCAAACCATGGAGAAAAGGAAGTACACCAAGTACAGATTTACCTGTTTTTTCTTCTAGCCAATCGAGGCCCGATTGCAATAAACGAATATCACCTCGAAAACGGTTGATAACAAATCCTTTTACTCGCGCTTGTTCAGATTCAGAAAGTAGCGCAAGTGTTCCGTACAAATGTGCAAACACTCCACCACGATCAATATCAGCAACAATGATCACTGGTACATCAGCGGCCTCAGCAAAACCCATGTTTGCAATATCGCCTTCTCGTAAATTGATTTCAGCAGGACTCCCCGCGCCCTCGATAATGATCGAATCAAATTCTTGAGTCAGACGAGAGAAGGAATCTAACACCGTATCCATCGCCACTTTCTTGTAATCATGAAAGCCAGCCGCATCCATATTGGAAATCGCCTTACCCTGCAAAATGATCTGAGCACCTGTATCACTGTTAGGTTTAATTAAAACCGGATTCATATGTACAGTTGGCTCAATATTACACGCCTGTGCCTGAACGGCCTGTGCTCGACCTATTTCACCGCCATCTTTGGTTACCGCACTATTTAGTGCCATGTTTTGTGGCTTAAATGGGGCAACATTTATCCCTTTTCGTGCTAATACACGGCATAAACCTGCCACAAGGACACTTTTTCCGGCATCCGAAGTGGTGCCTTGAACCATTAAAGATGGGATCGCTGATTTCATGAATGTTTGTAAGGAATAGAGGAAGATGAACAATCATAACGTCATCGTCCCCACTTACTCAAGCAAATGAATAGAATATGAATGTTGAAATCATCATTGGTTCAAACAAGCCCTGTTTTAATGACCCCATCAAAACAAACCGATGAGGATGTAACATGAAAAAGAATACAATTATCGCAACAATCGCCGCCTTAGCTATTGCTCCTTCTATCGCGTTCGCGAAAGATAACGCTCAAAACCAATCAAACTTGCAGTTTAACGGTCCTGTCACTGTGGAAAAATTGGATGCCTTGCTAAACGACTCCAATATGTTTACTGAAAAAGATGTGGTCGTTGAAGGTAACTTATTGCGTCAAGTTCGCGCGGATAAGTTTGTCTTTAGCGATGGTTCCGGTGAAGTGATGGTCGAACTCGATGACGATATTCAGCTAAATACTCCGATTGATCACACGACTAAAGTCCGTCTGTTTGGCGAATTTGAAGGCGGGAACAAACCAGAGATTGAAGTCGAACAACTCGTGGTCATGTAAAACAAACCCCGATTGCTGTGCATATCAACATGATGTAGTGACGATTACAGCTAAATAGTGACGGCAAGCACTTAAAATGATAGCTTTATCAATCTTGGTCTGCTTTTTGCAGACCATTTTTTTGTTCATTTTAATCATCTTGCCCGGAGACACCATGCTAGGTAAAGCTCTAAAGGTTGCAGCCTTTGGTTTGTGTGCTATTTTGCCACTTTCCGCACACGCAAATAATTTCAACTACAACACGATGGAATTTCGCATGGGCACTAGCCCTGGTACATTTGGTGGCGAGTTCAATACCTACTTTACAGAGAATACCCATTTCATTGCTCGCGCAGACAGTGAATTCAGCGGAGACTGGGACATTGCTGGTGGTATAGGCTTTAATGGGCCAGCAGGCCAATTTGCAGATATTTATGGCCAAATGTTGGTACACAACATTAAAGAGAACGACAGTGATAAAGTGGGCGACGAGTGGCGCACGGAAGTGAATATTGGCACTCGTATTTGGTTTATGCAAAATGTTGAGCTACATGGCCGTATCGGCCAAATCATAGATAATGACGATTCGAACACCATTTACAATCTGGGCGCACGATTCCACTCAACTCAGCAACTATCGCTTGGTGCAGATTTCAAAAATAATGGTGTCTATGGCCAGCAAATTGTAATGTCTGCTCGTTTTGCATTTTAGTGGACATGACTATGACTATGACTATGACTATGACTACCAGGGCATCACAAGCAAGCATATGATTCAATAAAAATGGCCTCCAATTTTGGAGGCCATTTTTTGTTAATCACGAATTATTAGCTTGTAGCAGAAACTAGCTGTAATACATCAGTTTTTAGCGGTTTTTTTAGGTTTATCTTGCACATATTTTTTCGATACATCTACAACGGCGATATCTCTAAAAAAGCTTCGACCAAGCAAAATTGGAAACGTCATATGTCCGCGATCCGCTAACGTAAACTCTGTCTTTTCTTTGTGATCCCCAACGGTAATGTAGGCTTTTACCACCGCTCGTTTATCCACCTCTTCTGACGAAGACTGCTTAACTTTAGCCCAGCGCTCAACGGGTACTTTAAATTCTTTGGTGTCTTTGTCACCTAAATCTATCTTAAATTTAACCCAGTCTTTACCATCACGCTCAAACGGAACAATGTCAGTCGCACTAATTGATGATGTTGTCGCCCCTGTATCGACTCTAGCCTTGAAAGTCTGGTCAATTTCAGGAACATAAACCCATTCTTCAGAACCAAGAATTAACATGCCATCGGGTGTTTTTGTGACCTTGACTGGCTTCTTAGGTTTTGGTTCCGGCTTTTTCTCAGGTTTCGCTTCTGGTTTGGGCTCCACCTCTGGCTTTGGATCTACATCAGGTTTCACTTCTGGCTCGACTTTAACGGGCGCTTCGACCTTTGGCGACTCTGGCTCAACAGGTTCCTGCGTCGTTTGAGTTGACGTACAAGCAATTAAACTGCCGCTCATCATAAGCGGCAGAATCAGTTTCCAGTTTTTCATCCACACTCCAATTAAGCTTGAAATACTTTCTTAATTGCGTCCGCTACGTATGGAATATGAGTTTCGGTAAGTCCGGCAATGTTAATTCGACCATCGCCAACACCATAAATGCCATAATCTTCACGCAGTTGCGCCATTTGGTTTCCACTAAAGCCTAGCACAGTAAACATGCCTTTGTGACCCTCAATGAAATCAAATTGATCTGTATTATGGTTGTTTCTCAACTCGTTACACAAACTTTGACGAAGGCTAACCAAACGATGTTGCATTTCACTCAATTCTTGCTTCCAAACGGAAGTGAGATTGTCATCCTGCAGAATGGTCTTAACTAAAGATGCACCATGGTCGGGTGGCATCGTGTAAGTCGAGCGAGCTAGAGTGAGGAGTTTACCTTTTGCATTGGTTACATCATGCATGTTCTTACCAACCACAATCGCTGCACCAGTTCGTTCACGGTACAGACCAAAGTTCTTCGAACATGAAGTAGTAATCAACATCTCTTCAACGTTATCTGCCATAAAACGAAGACCTTTTGCGTCTTCTTCTAGGCCATCACCGAAGCCTTGGTAAGCAATGTCCACAAATGGGATGAAACCGTTCTTCTGCGACAATTCTGTAATGGCTTGCCAAGCAGAGAAGTCAATATCTGCACCAGTTGGGTTGTGGCAACAACCATGAAGAAGTACCACATCTGAAGGCCCAGCTTTCGCAAGATCATCCATCATTTTTGCGGTGTCTACTTGTTTCGTTTCCGAAGAGAAATAGTGGTAGAACTTAACTTTAAGGCCTGCTGCTTCCATCACTGGCTTGTGGTTTACGTAGCTTGGGTTGGAAATCCAAACCGTCGTATCTGGCTGTGCGATCTTCATTAGATCACCGAGCATACGCAGCGCACCACTTGCACCTGGCGTTTGAATAGCTGCAACACGATCCATTGCAGACGTTCCCGTCAGCAGCAAATCGATCATGCTTTTATTAAATTCTTCGCAACCCGCAAGACCAACATAAGACTTGGTTTTTTGAGTTTCAACAACGACATCCTGCGCCATTTGAATGGCTTTCATAATCGGCGTTTCGCCTGCGCTGTTTTTGTATACGCCAATGCCAAGGTCAACCTTGTTTGGACGTTCATCGTTACGGTATGCAACGGATAGAGATAAAATAGGATCTAATACGGGAGTTGGGAGATTAGAAAACATGAAAGTCATAACCCTTTGAAATTCAAGTACCGAACCTCACGTTAACACTATCGCAAAAAATGACGAAATGATTTTTCACTTATTTCATCAATTAGAGAACAAAATTCTGGATTGCGGTGAGTTTTGTGCGCTCTATCGTTCAGAAAAAGAACGATTCACTCCTCGTCGTACCAATCCACTCTACCGTTTTTTCTAAACTCTCTTGGTGTCATGGTCGACCACGCTTTAAAACGTGTACTAAAGTTTGCGCTGGTCGGATATCCGACTATTTCTCCAATATGCTGAATTGGCCATTCTGTTGAACGAAGTAACCTAGCAGCATATTCCATGCGCATACGCGTTAAATGTGCCATTGGGCTTCGACCAAACTGCTTTTGAGTCAGTCGATGCAAATGAGGCTCCGAACATGGATATAGAGCCGCCACCTGCTCAACGCTCCAATCCTTATGGAGCTGACGTTGGACAAGGTCAAATACACGCCGAAGCCTCAATTGGCTGCGTGATATCGACTCTGAGGGCGGCATGTTTAACATCAGCTCTAACTGAGCCACACTATGCTCACCTACCGCACCACCATAATCGATTGGAAGGTGAATGCTGCGTAGTAGTGTTTGGATACATGCATACATCACTTCAGGTGTAGATGAAAGCTGATAGCGAACATCACATTCTAATATCGGCCACTCTCTATCAGGAGCAAGAAAAAGCCACGCGATCTGCCAAGGTTCTTCTTCTATACCAAAACCGTTTTCAACACCTGCGGGTACTGTAATCAACGAGCCCGGTTCCAAATCGTATCGACAAGCCCCACTCTCTAGCCACCCTTTACCACGCACCGTATAGAGCAGCATGTGTTTCTTTTGGTTTTTACGATAAACAGAGAAGAAGTCACGACAAGTGGCAATGCCGCACTGCACAATACCTCTCTCCTCAAGTGCTAATACTCGACTGTGATCAATAAACTCTTGATAAGTTTTTTCTGAAATCGCGTAGCGTTCTTGTTTATCTTCCATGATTTATTGGCTCACATGTGCGTTAGTAGAGAGTTTTACAAAGGTTTTGGATTCCTTTGAAAAATACACCGCCAAATCATGAGGATAAACTACTCGCATTAATCTTTAAGGAGAAATGCGATGCTCTTAACACGCGAATACATCGATAAAGCATTTTGGCAAAAGCTGATTACGATTGGCCTACCTGTTTCACTTCAGTCCATGCTTTTTACTTTGCTCGGCGTCGTGGATATTTTCATGGTAAGCCTACTCGGAGAATCTGCAACGGCAGCAGTTGGAGTTGGAAATCGTATCTTTTTCTTCAACCTAGCAGTTGTCTTTGGCCTGTGCGGTGCAGTTACCGTACTTGCTTCTCAATACTACGGCTCAGGAAACCTAGCCGGAATTCGCAGAACGTTGGCGCAATCTTGGTTTATTTCCATTTTGGTGACGCTGCCGTTTATCGTTCTTTATGCGATTTTTGATGAAGAGATCGTCTCTTTTATGTCAGACAATCCTGAATACGTCACTTATGCACGTGATTATCTTGTGGTTACGGGCTTTAGCCTCATTGCTACGGCGATAGTAGTACCGATTGAATCGGTATTGCGCTCCGTGGGCCAAACCAAACTGGCAACCAACGTTAGTATCTCCGCCATTGTCGTTAACGTCGCGCTTAATTATGTTTTGATTTTTGGTTTATTTGGTTTCCCTCAATGGGGCGTATTTGGTGCAGCCGTAGGTAGTTTTGTTTCTCGATTTTTCCAAACCGCCGTCTTGATTTATTTTTTCTACAAACGATATGCTTACCTAATTCCGACTAAGTTCGATTGGGTACAAGGCCGCCTAAAACAGTATCGAAAAAAGTACTTTAAGGTTTCTTTACCCATGTTGGTCCACGATGCGCTTTGGACTGGTGGATTGATCGTTTACAGCATCATCTATGGTCAATTGGGCGTTTCAGAACTGGCGATCATCTCATTCTTATCACCGATTGAAGGGGTACTGATTTCAACCTTTATGGGATTTGCGGTCGCTGCATCCGTTCTTCTTGGGAATGATATTGGTGCAAAACATTATGACCGAGTCGAGAAAACGGCGTGGTGGTATGTGTTAACCAGCGCAATCTTAGCCACCTTGCTGTTTTTCCTAGTGTGGTTGAGCTCGCCCATGATTCATCACCTATTGGTACTGAGCCCGTTAACCGATGCAGACATGGCACTTAACGTATGTTTAGTCATGGCGCTAGGTATGATTTTGAGGGTGTTTAACATGGTTGGGATTGGCGGCGTACTAAAGAGTGGCGCTGATATTCACTATAGCATTTTCATCGACACGTTCGGTCAGTGGGCTATTGGCATCCCCCTTACTTATTACACAGGCATGGAGTTAGGGCTGCCTTTGCATTTTGTCTTGATGTCTCTGCTCGCGGAAGAGTTAGTGAAAGGCGTACTGACGACTTACCGTATTCAATCTAAACGTTGGATAAATAATATGGTTGAAGATGACCAATCGGTGACAGCGTAACCAAAAAGACATTAACGAACTCACACCAAAAGGGCTCACCCGTTATGCACGCGTGAGCCCTTTTTATGTGCGGAGAATGCTTGATTAGATGTCCGTAAAGCGATGAATGATTTGGTTTGAACTGCCACGCCATTCGAGATTGAGGTCTTTCTTGTCTTGTTCAAACTTACCATCAATCAAAACATCGATGTATTGCACCACTTCCCTTTGCGCGTCATTCAGTTCCGTCAGCGTGTAGCCAGTCCAAACCCAAATGTCTTTACCTGGGCACTCCTCTCTCACCCTTTTCACTATCTTCAAAATATGAGGCACATTAGCAGGGTGAAGCGGATCTCCACCCGACAACGACAAGCCACGGCGTTTGATACGCGTGTCGTTTAAGTCAGCGATGATTTTGTCTTCCGCTTCTTGCGTGAAAAGTACACCAGAATCCAAACGTTGCGTCGACTGGTTATAACAGCCACGGCACTGATGCACACAACCCGACACAAACAGCGTACAGCGCGTACCCGGTCCGTTAACAACGTCAATTGGATAGTATTGGTGGTAATTCATAATGCGTCTCTGTGTTATCGCGAAAGAGAAAATCAACCTGTTTAAAGTTGATTTTCAAAGTGTAAAACGAGTGGTAGTTAACCTTACAGGTGTTTAACTCGGCGCTTCACTTCTTCTTGCTTACCGAAGTTAAACGGGCGTGCATCTGGGCTGCCTAGGTAGCCACAAACACGACGTGTCACTGACACTTTGGTTGAATCATGGTTGCCACAGCTTGGGCAAGTGAAGCCTTTACTTGTACAGTCAAACTCACCGTTGTAACCACACTCGTAACACTCATCAATTGGCGTGTTAGTTCCGTAGTAAGGCACTCGGGTGTAACTGTAGTCCCATACGTTTTCTAGTGCTTCAACGTTACGTTGCATGTTCGGGAACTCGCCGTAACAGATAAAGCCGCCGCTTGAGATTTCTGGGTAAGGCATCTCAAAGTCGATCTTGTCGTATGGGTTCACCTTCTTCTCAACATCTAGGTGGAAGCTGTTGGTGTAGTAACCTTTGTCTGTTACGCCTTCAATTACGCCGAACTCTTTCGCATCGATGCGGCAGAAACGGCTACATAGGTTTTCACTTGGCGTTGCATATAAGCTGAAGCCATAACCTGTTTCGTCAGCCCATTGATTCACAGCATCTTTTAGATGCTTGATGATCGCGACCGCTTTTTCACGCAAAACAGCGTCATCATAAACGTGCGCTTCTGTACCGAATAGCGCGTTAATTGTCTCGTGTACACCGATGTAACCAAGAGAAATAGACGCACGACCGTTTTTGAATATATCTGCGATTGAGTCGTCTGCTTTCAAGCGAACACCACATGCGCCTTCCATGTATAGGATTGGGGCCACACGTGCTTTCACGTTTTCAAGGCGAGAGATACGTGTCTCTAGTGCTTTACGAGCAAGACGTAGGCGGTCATTTAGAAGCTCGTAGAATTTCTCTTCGCTTCCGTTTGCACGGATAGCGATACGAGGAAGGTTCAAGCTCACGACGCCAAGGTTGTTACGACCTTCGTGAATCAGCTCACCGTTTTCTTCGTAAGTACCAAGGAAGCTACGGCAACCCATTGGCGTTTTGAATGAACCGGTTACTTCCACTACTTTGTCGTAGTTAAGAATGTCTGGGTACATACGCTTAGACGCACACTCAAGCGCAAGTTGCTTGATGTCGTAGTTTGGATCTTCTGATTTGTGGTTCAAACCATCTTTGATGCCGAATACAAGTTTAGGGAATACCGCTGTTTTACGGTTCTTGCCTAGACCTGCAATACGATTCTTCAGAATCGATTTCTGGATCAGGCGGGATGCCCAGCTTGTACCAAGACCAAAACCGAACGTAACGAATGGGGTTTGACCGTTCGCTGTATGCAGCGTGTTTACTTCGTATTCTAGAGATTGAAATGCGTCGTAACACTCTTTCTCAGTGCGCGCTTTTGCGAACTCTTCTGGCTCAGCAATGTTCCACTCTTTTGCAATCTCTAGGTGTTTCTCGTAGCTTGTGATTACGTACGGTTCTAGAACCTCATCAATACGGTTGATGGTTGTACCGCCGTAAATGTGGCTCGCGACTTGAGCAATGATTTGTGCTGTTACCGCTGTTGCAGTCGAAATTGATTTTGGCGTATCAATCTCAGCGTTACCCATTTTAAAACCATGCGTCAGCATGCCTTTAAGATCGATAAGCATACAGTTAAACATTGGGAAGAACGGTGCGTAGTCTAAATCGTGGTAGTGAATGTCACCCACTTCGTGCGCTTGAACCACATCGCGAGGAAGAATGTGCGTCTTCGCGTAGTGTTTCGCTACGATACCAGCCAACAAGTCACGTTGAGTCGGAATTACTTTGCCGTCTTTGTTCGCGTTCTCGTTGATTAGATCCAGATTACTTTCTTCAATCAAACCTTCGATTTCGCGAGTTAGTGCACTTTGCTTCTCACGAGCGATGTCGCGATCGTGGCGATATTCAATGTAAGAACGCGCTAGGGCTTTGTAAGGACCTTGCATGAGTTCATTTTCGACTAAGTCTTGAATCTCATGGATGTGAACTTCATCGTGTTCTCTTAACTGTAACTCGACAGCAAGAGCCACATTAAGAGCATAAATAGCGACATCTTTATCTTTGTTTTCCGCTGCTGCTTCAACTGCTGCTTGGATACGATCCCTGTTGAACGGAGCTCTTGATCCGTCGCGTTTGATTACGATTGGTTTCACTTTGTTCTCCTTACCCGAGCATACTCACAGAGTTATCCACAAACACACTATATGGGGTCATTTTTTATTCTGGCAACACAATATATTGTGGCGTATTTAACGAGAAGCACCACTCGAAAACATTGATTTTGATCAATAAAGATTGGCTAGCGAACAAGAAGAAATCGATCTTATTGGCGTTGATCTCAGTTGCGAAGAAAACCATGAAAATTGCAAAATTGGTACTAAATCTACTTGCTATTTTTGGAGGTCTTGTAGGATAAAGGATGGAAAGGAATACGCTAAAAGATAGGAGTGCAACAGGCCAAAATGCGATCACTTTTTGTTACGTTAATATTACTTTTTAGTTCTCTTTCATTTGCTCAAAACTCCATCAATCTAACCAGTTGGAACATAGAATGGTTATCTATAGATGGTGGAAAAGTGTCGAGAACACCACAAGATTTTGAAAAGCTGACCCACTATGTGGATAAAACACAAGCCGACATTTTTGCTTTTCAAGAAGTCGAAAGTGCTGCTGCCATCCAAAAAGCCGTTGGCAATGACTTCACTATTTATCTTTCCGATCGTTCAAACGCCTCCAACCGACACCTTCAGTTTAACGACACCAACCAATACACAGGCTTTGCCGTGCGCAATGGCGTAAGCGTATTAGACAAGCCAGACTTCTCTATCACACGAGGCAACAGCAAGCTTCGCTTCGCGAGCTACCTTGTTTTAAATCCAAACCAAGAAAACGAGACTCACCTACTCTCTGTACATCTGAAAGCGGGTTGCAGTGGCGCGTATCGTAATAACCGCGATTGTAAGATAGTGAAACAACAAGGACAGGCACTAGCTAAGTGGATAAAGGCGCGCGAGGACAACAAACAACATTATGTCGTGCTTGGCGACTTTAACCACAACTTGGGTTATCAAGGAGATTGGTTGTGGGACGTGATATCGGACAATACTAGTGCAAAGCTAGTGACTAAAGACACTAAAGCGGAATGTAAAGTGCGCTCTAATCGTAATCCGAATAAAACCCACCAATTCCGCTCGGTGATAGACCACATCATTGCGAGTGGTGATTTAAAGGCGTCGTCTGGTGTTCAAACCGTTTTCAAAACACAAGATGTACTCGACTATAAACTGAGTGACCATTGCCCGGTTTCTACGACACTCACTTTTTAGCGTTTAAGTACTCTTTTTAACGTTGAAGTACTTTCTTTATTGACGAACCACTCTTTTAGCGGTGAATGACCCAACCAACATTGCCGCTATAAAGAGCAGAACTTGTGTGTTGCCAGTAAAAAGGCTGGCAACCGCAGGACCAGGACACACACCCAGTAAGCCCCAACCAATACCAAACAGTGCTGCACCACCGACTAACTTTTTGTCTATCGTTTTAGAAGTCGGGCATACAATCTCATCACCAAACACAGATTCGCTTCTTGGCTTTATTAATAAAAGATAAGCTGGAACGAACACCGCAAGTGCTCCGCCCATTACGAAGGCTAAGCTTGGATCCCATGCCCCAGTAATATCGAGAAAGCCAATCACTTTTGCCGGTTCAGCCATACCAGAGACCACCATACCAATACCAAAGAGCACACCAGAAAATGCAACAACGGACATTTGCTTAATACTTTTCATTACGTGAGTTTTCATAACGACACTATTCCTCACGATACTAGCAAGACGGTTAACATGGCTGTGGCCATAAAAGTACACGTCGCGACCACAGAACGGATTGAGAAACGCCCTATTCCACAAATGCCATGGCCACTAGTACAACCATTGCCGATACGCGTACCAACACCGACTAACAAGCCAGCAACGATAACTAAAATAAGAGAACCGCTGTACTGATCTGGTACATGCCCGCCAAGAACATAAACAGCAAACAAGCCACCTAATACCATCGCAATTAAAAAAACAATTCGCCAAACGCGGTCTGCGCTCTCAACGGCACCGTTTAAGATCCCACTGATCCCAGCAGTCTTGCCAGTAAATAGCATCAGTGTTATCGCTGATACGCCAACTATTATGCCGCCCAACAGCGACATCCAAGGAACTTCAAACATAGCAACCGCCAAACTAATTACTTACAGAAAACTTGCTTAAAGGCCTCAACCAACGGACCAACTCTTTCATCAGAAATTGAATAAAATACCTGCTGAGAAACTTTTCTAGCTTTAATAATGTCGTGCTTTCTCAATACGGTGAGATGTTGTGAAAAAGCAGATTGGCTTAATGATGAACCTTCAAACAGTTCACCAACCCCTTTCTCGCCTTCAATCAGCTTACACATCACGATTAGGCGCTCTGGATGAGCCATAATTTTAAGCAGCTCACTCGCTTCGGTCGCACTTTGTAGCATACTGTCGCCCATTCTTATGCCTCTTCATTACTACATTACATTTCATTAGATATTACTAATTAATATTATTAAGTCAATGCTAATATAGATTAAATAACATTAGACTTAGCTAATTTATTTAAGTAAGGTGTAGGCGTTTTCGATCATTCAGCAGGAGAAATCCATGAGCAAAATCGTGATTATTGGTGGGGTTGCTGGCGGTGCATCTGCAGCAGCTCGCGCTCGTCGTCTTAGTGAAGACGCAGAAATCATTATGTTTGAACGCGGTCCATTTGTGTCATTAGAAAAGTAAATAATAAACCACTCTTTTTACAGAGAGTGGTTTATTAAGTACTTTCGATTAAATTTGGAGTTAGGTAATGACAAAGATTCTTATTGTTGGTGGCGTTGCTGGTGGAGCATCAGCCGCAGCACGTGCTCGTCGCTTGAGTGAAGATGCAGAAATCATCATGTTCGAAAGAGGAAGTTTCGTCTCGTTCGCCAATTGCGGCTTGCCATACCACATAGGTGGTGACATTAAGGATAGAAGTAAGCTCCTCTTGCAAACTCCAGAAAGCTTCTTAGCTCGATTTAACGTTGATGTTCGTGTTATGAACGAAGTCATATCCATTGATCGACACAACAAGCAGGTTACTGTTAAGAACCTATTGGATAATAGCGAGTATACAGAAAGCTATGACTTCTTGCTCCTTAGCCCTGGCGCAGGCCCTATCGTACCTCCAATCCCTGGTATTGATAACCCACTAACCCATTCGCTGCGTAACATCCCAGACATGGATCGTATCATTCAAACGATCCAGATGAACAAGCCAGAGCACGCAACGGTTGTCGGTGGTGGATTCATCGGTCTAGAAATGATGGAAGCCTTCCACCAATTGGGAATTAAAACCACGCTAATTGAGATGGCCGATCAGGTGATGACACCTGTCGACCGTGAAATGGCGGGCTTTGCTCACGCTGAAATTCGCGAGAAAGGTATTGACCTTAAACTAGGCGTTGCTCTTCAAGCTATCGAGTACGTGCCGAACGAGCATATAGCCAGCATCGGCTCTGGTGAAGATACCGAACACCAGCATATTGAAGGTGAACTCAATCTTACTCTAAGCAATGGTGAGTCACTAACTACTGACATCTTAATCATGGCTATCGGTGTGCGCCCTGAGACTAAGTTGGCAAAAGAAGCAGGGCTTCAAATTGGTGAACTAGGTGGTATCTACACCAATGAAATGATGCAGACCAGCGATCCTAGCATTTACGCTGTGGGTGATGCGGTCGAAGAAAAAGACTTTGTCACAGGTGCACAAACTTTGGTGCCGCTTGCTGGCCCTGCTAACCGTCAAGGTCGCATGGCTGCCGACAATATGCTTGGACGCAGTGAAACCTATCAAGGTACACAAGGCACCGCTATCTGTAAGATTTTTGACCTCGCGGTTGCTTCAACAGGCAAAAACGAGAAACAACTTAAACGTGATGGTGTTGAGTACGAAAAGGTCTACGTTCATACCGCAAGCCATGCAAGTTACTACCCAGGCGCTGAGATTGTCTCGTTCAAGATGTTGTTCGATCCAAAAACAGGCAAGATCTTCGGTGCGCAAGCAGTGGGTAAAGACGGTGTCGATAAACGAATTGATGTGATGGCGGTAGCACAACGTGCGGGCATGACGGTCGAGCAGCTTCAACACCTTGAGCTCACTTACGCGCCGCCGTATGGCAGTGCAAAAGATGTGATCAACCAAGCAGCCTTTGTGGCAAACAACATCATTAAGGGTGACGCCACTCCAATTCACTTTGATGAAATGGACTCACTAACAGACGAGCAAGTCCTGCTTGATGTACGTAATCCTGGCGAACTTGAAAATGTTGGCTTTATCAAAGATGCGATCAACATTCCTGTAGACCAATTGCGTCACCGTATGGACGAACTACCAAAAGACAAGGAAATCGTAATCTACTGCCAAGTTGGGTTACGCGGTAACGTTGCATATCGTCAGCTCGTTAATAATGGCTTCAAGGCCCGTAACCTGATTGGCGGTTATCGCACTTACAAGTTCGCCACCGCATAAGGTAAACCAAACACTGCCCTTTTCCTTTGGAGCACTCTATGTGCTCCTTTTTTGATTGTAACAATCAGTCAGTCTCTTGATGCTCACATCTCCGAGAAAATAATGTAGCAAATGGATATTTAAGCCTAAATTTTAATCGCCATAATGGGCGAAATATTTGTGAGTATCAAAGATATCTACATAGTCAGTAGACTAGGCATTAAAGGCTGGCCATATCTGACATCGTTGTTCTGTGAGCTAAGCAACAACACAAAGCAAACTCGAGCATTCGCCAACGGCGGAAATATGAACTCTTGCGTTCCTTTCTGCCATTTAAATACCCCACTCTAACTCTACATATTGCTCCTCAACCCTTGAGCTAACATTTGTGAGCGCATCTTTGTGACTTGACTAAATTAATTTACTTTGTATTAAGTTAAACTCCGCAAACAACCATTTTTATGAATGAGATTTCTAACATAAGCATATTCCATTTTGTTAATTATCCACATTTAATGGAAGATATTTGTGTGTAACCAACATCAAACAGAAAAATCAAATAACCTACCAGACAATAGTATATATGTCAGTTGATTAGTAACAATAATAACCTTAACATATATACATAGTCATAAATAAACATCCCAAACGCTCTTTAAAAACTCAAATACACATCACACTCATTGAGTGCGGGACGATACTTAACAATAAGGTCATCGCACTCAATAAATATCATGCAACAAGCCAGTACTGATATTTTCTCGTTCCTCGAAAATCCCAGTCGCTTGCTCTGCGAGGCGTCCTCGGCTACGCCTGTGGTGCTCGAACCTTACGGTTCTGCGCCAAAAATCCCTACCAAAAATAATAATAATAAAGGTTACAAAAATGATTAAACTAACTTTCGAAGAGCTTATAGCTCGACTCAGCAAAAAAGAACTTGAACAAATGCGAACTGACACTTTTCAAAGTGAAGAAATGAGTAATACAGAAAAGATCGAACGCATACAACTAATAGAAATCGCCATTAAAAAACGCTCCAAGCGTGGTCGACCTACAAAAAGCGAAGAACAGAAGCAGACAAAAAAGATTACTGCGAATGTGACCCAAGCTGAGCAGAAGCTCTTGAGAGAAAAAGCAAAGCGCCTCGGCTACAAGCATATAAGCGACTACTTAAGGCAGATCTGCTTCAATTTAACTCCGCAACTTAGAGTAGAAGAGACAAGTCTGCCCAATACCGCTTCTGAACAGTTCATTTCAGACACCATGGGTGAGGTCGTCAGTCTTCTTCAGTACTCGTTAATGCAAGAGAAGCTAAATAACGAAGAAGTGATGAACATCTTCAACTTTCTGCAAGACATTCAAAATGTAGTCACAGCACACCGTCAGCAGCGAATTGGAGAGTTCGATGAACAGACAGCTATCGTTATCGCAAATCAGTTCCTTAGCGCAGAGCAGCTCCAAGAGCTCGCTGACAACAAAGCACTAAATGACGAGCTATCAATTCAATAAAAAACCGTAAGCTACTACAACTAAAGCAAACTTGATTTGCAAGCAAATCAAAAGCAAGTCGAGTTTGCCTTTCCTACTCCACTTACCACCAAAAATAATAATAAAGGTAACTCACATGATCAGAATTAGATTCAAAAACGTGCCCAAGAATAATGGCGCTACGCAGAAAGGCGAAGACCGCGCTAACTATGTTGCTGGCACAACTAAAGACCTCGACCAGCTCGATGGACTAAATAGAGCAAACTACGTGGCGGGCAAAACAAAAGACCACAATGACCACGACCCTCTGAGCTCAAAAACCGAGTTCCTGACTAGCGGTAATATCGCCTCTCCACTGCCGACTCTACTAACCCCCTTCCTGCCACACCATCAAATGGATTGGTCGCATATTGGTAGGGAAATCGGCTCAGTGAAAAGCATGAAAGGCTTAATAAAAGATCCGATTCACGAGATGATTAGCCTCCGAGAAGGCGAACATCTAACACGCAAGCAATGGCTTCAACTTGCCAGAGATTACGTTAAAGAGCTCGGGCTGCAAGGCGCTAAGTACATTTTTTTTATACACCGTGACACTAAAAAAGAGCACATACACCTTGTGTATAGCGGTACAGATGCTGTAACTAAAAAAGTACTGAATCATTGGCAAGATCGAAAGAAAGCCACCAAATTAATGAGGAAGTACGAAAGATGGTTTGGACTCGAAGCAGTACCAAATCCAGGCGACCGCCTTGACCAAGATGTTACAGAAGACTACACCGATAAAAGCAAGATTGGCAAATCGAAAGCCGCAAGGCAAACAAGTCAAAAAGCACGGATTGCAAGGGCCATTAGCAGCGTCATCAAGCAAAATGAAGTTCTTGACTATCAGCCCACCCTGCTTGAGTTCTTGGAGCAACTTGAACTTGCTGGAGTGGCTGCAAGTCTTAGCTACAAAAAACTTGGCGACAAACACCCCGCAGGCATTAGCTTCCGACTTTCTAGGAACGCGAAAAAGAGCCTAACTGCTAATAATGGCAATAACAGTGGCAAGGATGGCATTAACGCTGCCAAATACATTCCAGGTAGCAAGATCGGCCACGGCGGCGTCTACAAGTTTAGTTCACTGCTAGAAACAGGATGTTTTGCTCTTAACGATAAAGAGGCGTCCATGGTTCGCCAGATGAACATTAAAGAAGGTGCGAGGAAGTTTGGCATAAGTCCTGACCCAGACGTTCAGCTAGGCTTCAATCAGCCCATCGAGGATAACGCCTACTGCAACGTGGTGTGCCGCTACAAGCTCAAAGATGAAGCCAAGGTCAAAGCAGCTATTAATGCGGTCAGCCTACCTGTCTATGAGAGGCTATTTAATCAGACTGGCGAGAAAGACTACATGAGGTTCAATCCTAAGCTTCGCGCATTCGTCATTCGCGTAAAAGCAACCAAGCGCCGCTGGCATAAGTTCGAGTACAACCAGCAATGGTCGAGCAACAAAAAGATGACTAGGGGCGAATTCAATGCTCTGGTTAATCAGCGCATGGCCGAAATGCTCATCGAATTCATAGAAAGGATTCTTCAAATGTTCAGCATTATTGGAGTGGAAATTGAAACGCATGCGGGCGACTATCAGAAGCAGGATGATTTCAAGCTTAAGCACAATGCGCAGCCTCAGATACTCCATGAGGACGATTTGGATAAGATACTGAGCCGTATTGGTGGCAGTGACATCGAAGCCCTTACCAAAAACCATGACTTGAGTTCAAGCCTCTCGCTCTAACTCCAGCCACCTACGGGTGGCTTTGCTTTTGCTATCAATCTATCGTAAGACATTGATTTAAAGTGAAGTAATATTAACCAACATGACATTTGTAACTTGCGTAAGTTATATTAATTGGTAGATATATCTCTCCCACAACTTGCTGACATTTAATATTAGAAATACCACATTAAAACACCTTAAAATATAAAGAACACACAATATGACAAATTAATTAATTTAGTAAACCAATCGGTTATTCATTCACTATTTATTAAAACCCACAAACCTAACAAAAAGTTGAGAATAATTACATAATGCATAAAATTAACTTGTCAATTACTAATAAATATTATTGACCTTAATGTGAGTTAATGCAACCATATATTCAAGCCAATAAAAATAATAATAAAGGCATTTAAAATGAGTATTGAAGAACAAGCAATCGCTCTGCGAAATAAACTAAACACCCCTTCTGAAATTAAATCCGATAATAATGGATACTCGATTTCGTACAGTAAAGTATTTCCCAAGTTGCATCAACTGGATGAGCTGGCAACAGTAAAAGACAAAAAGGTTAGTCTTCACATCCGCGCACTAATTAAAAGGGGCAATGAGGTTATTCTCAGCAAGCCTATCATCACCATTCCACTGCATCAGCTAACAAAAATGCCAGTGAGCAGAATGGAGGTTGTGCAGCTATACGCAACAGAATATTACGATCCTGAGCTGCATGGGATGAACATGCACCTGAAACCTCGTTACTTCGAAGAGATGAAGCCAATCCTTCAGTATGCCATCCTTCAAAATCAAATCTCAGCAAAGACTCTTGATGAGCGCAGAGAAAAGTTTGTGCACAAGGATAGCAATATGATTTACAACAGCGCTAAACCAATACATGAGTTGTGCGACTGGATCGGAGAAGTTGAAGAACTAGGCGTCGCGGAACTACGAGCAGATGAAGCACAAGACATTCAGCAGGCAGTTGCTCGGCTAGAGTCAATTCTCACCAATCTAGGATATGAGCGAACTAGCTTTAACACAGAAAAATACAAGAATGATGAAATCGCTAAAGCGATTAACAATAAATACAGCCTCAAGAACAGAAAAAGCAAGGATGGCGCTGGTAAAACAGCAGAACAAAAGAGGGCCGTTCTGGCAAGAGATAGAGCTTCGCGACTTAAAAACTGTGATGAGTCTCTACTCACTCCTCTTCCACCCACAGCCACACAATCTGGCGTATCCAAGTTTAGAATTGCATACGAAGAAGAACGAGGAAACCCAATTCCCAAGAAAAAAGAGAGTGAGAAGTAAACTCGCCCCTTCGCCAACGGCGGCATCAATTAAAAACAAACGAGAGAGCCAGCGGCCCTCTCGTTAATCTCCAATTCTGTCAGAGCGTCAAGCTTAGCGCCTGCATGTAGCGCATCATCACATTCGTCATTCGGTAGCGTTTAGCATACTCCCATATCCTCTCTTGGTTCAACTTGTTGGCTCGCTGTGCCTCTGTAAGTGCTTCAATTGCAACATCAACACCAATTTTATTGCGAAACTTAAAGCAATCAACAATTGTTCTCTCAATGTCCGTAACCAGCACAGGGACACCATCAATCTTTGTGCAGATAACTCCAAAGTGCTCTGTTTCCCTGCTCCTAATTATCTGAATTTTTGGATATTCAATGCTAGGTGCCCTATCACCTTTTTTAATGCATAGCCATATTTGGAAAGGGGCTTGGGTAGTAAGATTATGGTATCTAAGAGCGGACAGAAGGCAAATAATGCCATTCTTCGCTCTGGCACTAACCACCGCAAAAGACTGCATTTCTGACTCTTCTCGACCAATATATCCGTACAGCCCTCTTTGTAGTTTTTCTAGAAGTCCTTTTTCCACAGCGCGACCAAGAGCTGCACGCGTTATGCCTAATTGTGCGGCGTCTGATGTGGTAAATATTGATAGTTCTTTAAGCTTATCTAGGTCTGATGGATTCATAAATAATGATACGTTTTGCTATACATTATCTAGATTGTATGTCGTAAAGTATCACCAAGGCATTGTTCATTGTTGAATTGAGTCAAAAGTCACATTGTAGGACGTTTCGATGTTTGAGTTTTGATCCTACAGAATCGGTTAAGTATCTCGCTAACGCCAATAGTAATTTTACGAAATCATAGGAACCCGCCTTCAAAGCGCAACATTAAATTTGCTGAGACATTGCGCAAACAGTTCACAGCCACTTGCCAAAATGACTTTTCCACACCAAAATAACACTGTCTATTTATACAGTATTATTTATGAAAGTTATTCCAATTAGCGCACATGCTGGCATCACTGGATTTGAGTCTCCAGCTACCGAGTACACTCAGCTCTCTTTAGATCTAGATGAACTGCTAGTAGAGCACCCCAGCGCAACATTTATTGGGCGTGCGTGTGGTGACTCTATGCAAGGGCTTGGCATATTTGATCAAGATTTGCTGATCGTTGATCGACATGTGGATGTAAAACATAACGATGTTATCGTCGCGAATCTCAATGGTGAGTTCATATGTAAGCAGATTGATATTCATCGCAAGCTGCTACTGTCAGCAAACAACAAATACCAACCAGCCTTGATTACAGAATGTGATTCCTTCTCTTTAGAAGGTGTGGTCATCCGATCCATACGTTGTCACAGGCCAAGCCACCTACTGAGAACAAAATAGTGTATGCCTTAGTAGATGCAAACTCATTTTATTGTAGTGCTGAGCAAGTCTTCCGTCCCGACTGGCGAGGTAAGCCCGTCATTGTTCTATCTAACAACGACGGGTGCGTGGTGGCTGCAAATCGACAGGCCAGAGATGCAGGCATTGAGAAGTTCAAACCGTTCTTTCAAGTTAAAGCACTGTGTGAACAGAAAGGCGTAATCGCCTTATCATCCAATTATGAGTTATACGCCGACCTCTCGTCCAAAATGATGCAAGTAATTGGTCGGTACGCCCCAGAGCAGCACATCTACAGTATCGATGAATCTTTCCTATCATTCGAACGTTGTTACCCTGCCATTCCATGCTTGAAAACGCATGGAATGAAGCTGAGGCGAGCTGTATGGCGAGAATGTCGTTTACCCGTTTGCGTTGGCTTTGGAGCAACTCTTACACTAGCTAAAGTTGCTAACCATGCCGCAAAGAAAATATACGGGTATGACGGAGTTTGTGTACTCGACAACGAAAACGATCGCAGAGCCATACTGTCAAAGCTCAGTGCTGGTGACGTCTGGGGCATTGGTAAGAAAATACAAGCTCGTTTGAAGTTCATGGGTATCAATACAGCACTGGAGCTAGCTAACTATCCACCAGCGTTAGCTCGTAAAGAATTTAACGTCGAAGTCGAACGCACTATCCGAGAGCTCAACGGACAACCATGCAAAGCTTGGGATCAATCGAGGGCAGACAAAAAACAAATTTACTCTACAAGGAGTGCTGGTCAGCGTATTACCGACCTGGAATCATTGCGCCAGGCTTTAGCAAAGCATGCGAATATAGCGTCGTCAAAGGCGCGTCAGCAGAAAAGCCTGTGTAAGGTGATGTTATGCTTCGCTAACAGCTCCCCCTTCGATGAAAAGGCTGTAACGCGCAGGGCGGTTCATAGGTTTGCCTACCCTACTTCAGATGTAACACAAATCACTAAAGCCGCCACTTTACTGGCAGAAGAGCTATTTTTTGAAGGTGTTCGCTTCTACAAAATTGGCGTAGGGCTACTGGACTTAACCGATGGCAAACATGAACAGTTAGATCTGTTTAACCCTATGCCCAACGACCCAAAACTCATGGCTGTGTATGACACGATAAACCAGCGTTATGGATCTGACACCTTATTTCTAGGGGCACAAGGAATAGCGCAGAAATGGGGCATGCGGCGTGAAATGCTAACGCCCCACTACACAACGAAATGGCAAGATCTGCCAGTCATCAAGTGTGGGTCATAGTGTAGGATGTCCTTCAGCAATTACTGAATGATTTCGCTACAATAATTACTGACTCTGTTACCACCACTACCATTTACCACAATTGGCCGCCTACGAGCACACCTGATAAACCAAAACTATATACGCCATAAAAACAAGCATATAGAGACAAACTTCTACTTCATCAATCGAAGAAATTGCGGGTTTGAAACTTGCATCTGAAGTGAATTCTTGTACTCAGTAATCTGTCCACGTGCGCAGACGCGTTGGCTTTCAAACTTAGTAATCTTACCAAACCGCTGCTCAAAACCCTGTAAGTTACTGTCCCAGATTAGCACTGCTAATGTCTGATTTGGATAACGATTATCAAGATTCAAATAATGTGCCTTTTTACCTTTAGAAACCTGTGCTACCGTCCCACAAGCCATCACTGTATCACCTACATGAAAAGCCGCTTTACTTGCTTCAATTCTTGGCTCTTTCGCGTTGGATAGAAAGGAAGTACTTAGCATTACAAACATCAGTGCGAGCTTACGATTCATACTTTCACCTTAAAACAGTTCAATTTGATTTGGGGAGTTAACGATCATCTGAGGACGTCCATTGTATATGGTAATTTCTCCATGAACGCATACTTTTTGGTTTCTCAAAACGTTAAACGAAGCGATGTTGGTTAGGACATAGTCAGCATCAGAATCCCAAACAACTGAAGTGAAGGGTGTGTCTGGAAAGGCTTTTTCAAAATTCAAGTACGTACCTTTTGAAAAATTAGTTACTTGAACCACTACACCACACACAACGTTATAGGCCCCTTCGTGTTTTGAAGCCGATGCAACAGCAATAGTATTGGCAGGCGGCCAATCTTCATTGGATAACACCTGTTTAATATTTTCTTCGGGAACTTCTTGCCAAGCATCAACTGAGTGTAATGATTCTACACTAAATTCATTTTCGTCAAGCGCATGCGTTACGGCTTGAAAGTTTTCTTTCGATGTCGCTAATGTGTGCTCAGATTCTTTATCTGACGTTGGATTCAACGTCACTAAAGAAGAAGGATTTTTACTTTCAAAAGGATCATTTTGATTGTTAGTCATAAAAATAGCCACAAGTAACACCGCTGCGAGCGTAATGCTAACACCAAGCCAAAAGTTAGATTTTCCTTCTGACTTTACGGGTTCAGGACTCGCTTTTACTTCATTCTGAAACGCAGGAGTCGACAGGCGTATTTCTTCAACTAAAACTCGCAGATCCGTTATTTGTCTTGTAATGCTTTCGGTGTTGTCATTCTCCCTAGAAAGCTCACTTAACTTATTGTTATACCATGAAATTAAACTTTCTCGCTCTCTCTGTTTAGATGCTTCTGTTATCTTATTATTTGATTGGATATCCAGAGTATGTCGGATTTTATTAATAACACTCTTGGGCTCACCTAACATTTGTTTATTGCTAAATCTAAGTACAATGCCGAACTTGGTAATCAATGAGTTTTGACGAACAAGGAAGTCTTTCCATTTCTGATGGTTAACATCTTTATACGTGCCATCAAGCTCAATAGGTAAATAGTATCCTTTCGCCTTGTTAAGGATCATAAAATCTATGTATCTATTACCATTGTAATCATCAACGAAGTGATATTGGGGGATAACATCATCTGGAGAAATTTCAGGGATCTGGCTCAGAACTCTGTCGACAAATGCTTCTTCATAACCAGCAACATGTTCTATCTGCTTGCTATATTTGATTTTCCAGCTTTTCCAGTTATTCATCTGACTACCAATACGACCAACTTTGTCCGAGTGATTCTAAATGAAACACCATGCCATTACTACAAATAGCATATGTTCATCTATCTACCCACTTGGCAGCCTTGCTAGATTGTCTTATCAAATTAATTTGGCTGAGCGTATCTAATGCTGTGAACATCGAACGCAAAACGAGAACTAATGCTTACTCCCTTTAGTCACCAGTCTAAATTCCAAACCCGATTGCTTCGATTGACGTGTGGAGTAACGGTTAGGGAACTTGTCGAAAAAATCAGATAGCTTCTTCAAACCATAATTACGCGGGTCAAAGTCAGGCTTCAAGCGTTAAAGATACTGCCCTACCTCACCCAGTTTGGCCCAGCCAGACTCATCATGATAGTTTTGCCATGCTCGGTGCATCAGTTGCCAGATTTCTTTCTCAACACCAGTTATCTGAGTGGATTGTTGAGGAGGTTGCGTGGACTCTTCCTGTGGCTTATCCCCGTTTAGGTTTTCAATAGCGACAAAATCATCACAGGCGTTTTTAAACGAAGCAGGCGTCATTGCCTTCCCAACTCCTATGACGTACATTTCAGACTCTCTCAGCCTTGTTGCTAGGCTAGTGAAATCACTATCACTTGAGATGAGTGCAAAAGCATCGAACCGCTGACTGTAAAGCAGATCCATTGCATCAATAATCATCAATGCGTCAGTGGAGTTCTTGCCCGTAGTGTATGCAAATTGCTGCTTCGCTTGTATAGCAAGCTCATTGAGGGGTTGTTTCCAGTTTTTGAGTTGCTCAGTTGAGAAGTCGCCGTATGCACGTTTGACGATGATTTGACCGTAGCGTGATAACTCTTCGATGATAGAACTCAATTTAGAATGTGGGGTGTTCTCAGAGTCAATGAGAACAGCAATTTTACGACTTCCCATGTAGCGTTTCCTTCTTCTATTCATAGGAATAGTATCCAAGTCATCATTCAAATGCCACTGCATGCGTATGAGGTTAAATAAAAAAAAGAAAGGACTGGAATCCCATGGGCTAGTGCCCATGAATCTATCGAATTATTCAAAGCGGTAGCTTTGGGTAAAGAAAAGGCCACTTTTACTCTATTATATATAAATAGAGAAAGTGGCCTGTAGATTCTGAACTGGTACTAACGCTATGAAAGCTTCAGCTCAGTTGTTCTCGTTGTTTTCGTGTTAAGTCATTTCTGCCAAAAGACAACTAAATGCCTGTTGGCTATCAGAGCACCAACCTCCCATTTTCCACATTAGCGTCTTCTTCGCTAATTTATGTGGGGGCTTCTGCATCCACCGACTCATTTGAGCCTCACCATTTGAGCGACTTCCCAGTTGCTTTTTCATAGCAATCATCAATTCTCTCGACAACCCTGGTGGCATTGTTATTGAGCGTAACCCCCTCACTACATGGGTAGAAGAGTCAACAATATGGATATCAATACAATATCTTGATTCTGTAGTGCTCAGTTCTCCCATGACAATGTCAGGAATTAACCTCGCGTCAAAAGGGCTATCAAATGTCGTTACCTTTGTCTTGCCATCTCGGAACTGCCAAAGCAACAAAATAGCGCCATCCTTTTCAAGTAGACCACAGTACAACTCACCACGACGTAAGATGCTCTCTTCATATTGAGAGATATCAGGCATAACAACTACCAGCCTGTTACCAAATGGTCGCATAAATTCTGCAATGGCACCTTGTCCGTGTGCTGGGATCTGCATTGGATAGTGTTGACCTACCGTCAACATAACTGCTTCATTCATAATAGATTACCTTTATTTTCAATTGTTAGTGGTGTGGGGAAGCTAGCCGCACTGCTTACATGCAGCCAGCTTCCAGTAATTTTTATGACTATTTGATTATCTTGACGTCAAACCGATCGTCTTGATGTATCTCAAGGATCTTTGAAGGTATTTGAAAACGAAGTACTGAATCTTCCTTGAGAACGGTAGTCCAATTCTCTTGCCAGCCTCCCGAAGTCGCGCATCCTGAAATGAGCGCAACTTCGCTATCAATGCGAGCGCCTGAATCACGAGAAAAAGCTTTGCAAAGCGGGCGCCCCAGGAAATCAAGTCCTCTGGCACGTGCGCGAATTTCATCAAGGGCTGTAATCTCTACTGTAACAAGAGCGCTATTGTATATTTCATCCAGCTCTTCTACCTCATCAGCAACAAAGCCAGGAAATATCCATGCGTTTTGCTCTTTATCCCACGAGCCACCGAGCTTACGGCACTCTTTAACTAACTGAGAGTTGTAATCGGCCTTGAGCGACACTATGCCCTGCTCTGCTTGAGCCTCCGCGCTAGCGCTAAGTTTGTAAATTAAGTCGGTTCCATACTTAGATCGTACAGAGATATCTTCTACCGCTAGGCAGTGTTCACCAAGCTCTAAGTTTTCAGAATTCGAATCAATAAGCAGTTTACATTTGCGTTTGCTGTCTGTTTCTGCGGCGAAATATTTGCGGTTTCGTTTTAGTATATTGAGAATCATTATTATTCCTTTTTATTTATTAATCATAGTGTTGCATTCCCCTTAGTTGTTGTATCGATGCCCTACGAATAGGGCTTTGTTAATTAATCCTGTATGTCAGGACAAACTATCCTGTGTTTATCACGAGTGATTTTGTAAGCAATTTGCTCCTTGTACTTATCTAGATTGTGGATCTGGATATCTGCTGGAATCCCCGTATCACGACGAACGCCCACCAACTTCCAGCCTTTAGTGTTCCGAATTAAATCGACGAATGTGGCCTGTGGCACACCATTATAGGCACTAGCGACCTTGGTATAGACTGTAATACTAGCCTCGATACCTCGCTGATCATGCTTGTACAGTACGTCATCCAAACTCTGTTGAAGCGTGCTGACCTTCTTGTAAAAATTATTCAGTGATAACGTTCTGGCTCGTGCTCTTGATTGCGCTTTCTCGAGCTCTTCCTTTACTTTACGGATCTCTGTGTTTGATTTTTTTGTCATTGCAAAAAGCCTTTATATTGTTGTGATAGTTGTATTCTTATTATTGTTTTTGCCTTCGACACAAATAGTAACCTTAAAGAAACAAACACTTCAAGCCATTGATTTTATTGAAAATATTATAAATAATAATTAAATTACAGATTATTATTTATAATAGTAAAAAATCAGTAAAAATCACTATTATTCAGATAGTTACGACCAAGTTGAGTCAATATTTGTGAAAGTTGGTTCGAATGGATGCGATAAAATTAAATTACATTCATTTGACGTAGATCAATTTTAATTGTGTAGTCACAGCTTCTCAGTCTACAGTTGAAGGGATATTCAGAATGGTCTTGTAAGACTGTGCTTGACGGATTAGATACTGGAGGCCTTTAAAAATAATTCGAGGATTGCGTCAATCAGAGCCCAATGGCACTGCCCATTTTTGATTAGAGGTAAAGGCATTAGTAGCCTTTACCTCTGTATGTTTACATTTTACTGGCTAGAGCTCGCCTGCTGCTCTATCTCTTGCAGCATTTTTTCTACTTGCTGAATACGGCTCATGCAGTGCTGATAGGCTTCTGTTCCCTGTTTTACCAATGGAATGATGCGATCAACATCAGGGACATTTTGCTGAGAAAGCTCCTCTGCTGCTGCTTTAAGCTTCGAGTAATTATCCATGTAACTGCTGCTAGTTTGCTGGTTCATGTTGCGAATCCTTCTGGAACGAGTGGTTGGTTACCGTCGCACTGCCATCATGCAATTGGACTGTATACTGTTGATTATTTACAAGTTGTTGAGTGCTTTTAATTACGTGGCCTTCATCATCACACATCAGTGCGTAGCCACGTTCTAAAACTCTCTGAGGGTCATAGGCCTCAATTAATCGCTTGTCATTTCGGACTAAATCTTGGTGAGTAGCCAAAGCCCTATTGGCATTCACAAAGAGGACATTCTTGTCTTGTTGGATCTGATTTTGCTGGCCCTGTACATGCATACGCGCATACATAATCAATGAACTTGAGGCAGCAACCGTCTGATTACTGGCAATATCTATCGAGGTTTTGGAATACTGGCTCAAGCTGAGCCAAAATTGACGAGTTGCTTGCTTATGGTTGTGTACCTGATGTCTGGATAATTGCTTTAAGTCTCTGTAATCCGACAAAACATCTTGTTTCGCCAACATCACTATAGCTGTACTCGATTGTTTCATAATCTGCTGCTCCGCAAGGGCGGCAGATTTGGCACGGCTCAACGCGCCTTTTGATTGGTGAAACACTTGCTCATGAAGGCGATTAAGTCCCATACGTGAAGCATTTAGTTTCTGGTTTGCATTGGCACTCAGATATTGGAACTGTCGATTGACCATGTCACCGCTTTCTCTTACACGGTTATTGGCTCGTTCGAACAAGCGCTCCCCGAGCTCTACAGCGTTCTTCCGCCAACAACTTAGTGAGGCACTCTGCCCAATGCCAATGCGTTCTTTCTGGTGTGTAATTGATTGACGCTGTTGGTCACATATCGACTGCGCTATGTTTTGAAGAGTTGAATAGCTCGCACGAACAGATTGAGCATTTTGGATTATCGTATGTTTGATGTGATCAATGACTTTCGTCGGCGTCGCAAAGGCTTGATTAGCAAATTCATCAAGGATGACAGAATCCGTACTGTGCCCAATCCCTGTGAAAACAGGGTATGGACAGCGGCAAACCAACCGAGCAAGTCTAGGTTCACTGAGTTCGTTAAGGCCAGCCTTATCACCACCACCTCGAATCACGCATACTGCATCATAGGCATGTTCATTTTGAACCAGTTCAGTAAACGCCATCTCAATGGCTCTTATCCTAGCCTCACCTTGGAATGATGCGTAGAAATAGTCGAATTGACACAAGTCGTGCTGTTCAAGCAAGTGCGCTACACTGCGAAAGTCACTCAACCCAGCCGCATTTTGCGGTGCAATCACGGCAACCCTTGTAAACTCCGTTGGTGTTCTCAAGGACTGATTTAAGCCTGATTCCCTTTTATCTGCCAACCAGTTGCGGATCTGCTGTAGCTTTAGCTCAAATGCCCCAATCGTGTAACTGGGATTAATATCTACGATGGTCAAGTTGAGTCCATACTTGGTATGAAACTGAACTTCGACTAAACAAAGAATGCTCAAACCTTCAGAAAAGGTCATTTGAGTACTCCTTTCAAACGCGCCAATGATAGAGGTTCTATTTGACCAAACAACAGCACGCGCTTGAGATTCACTCCCACCGTCACTGTTATCGGATAGCTGCAAGTACAGATTACCAGAACGATTTCGATTTACACTGGTTATCTCTGCCGTCACCCAATGCCGACCAGGGACGCTACGTTTAATTACCGCGCTTACATGTGCTAATAACTGAGAAAGGGACTGCTCAGCACACCCCGATGCTTCCGCTTTCAATACATTCGACATTGCACATCCTCATCTCAGACTAGCTTTCAAAAACAACGGGAGCACTATATAGGAACACTAGCAACTAACTGCACCATTTATATACTGCAATAAATAATTTAGTTGCATATATGAGCAATGTCAAACTTATTTTTGCATCATGTGAATACTGTAATAATCTAATTGAAAGATTTGTTTAACCTGTCAAAATAAGCGCATTACTCAATATCGAAAGAATGTGTTGTCATGATCGAGGGAAAACGTACCTCACAATCTGTCGCTTTATCCGAGCTTGTCACGATTCAGGCTGGATATCCTTTTAGAGGGGCTATCCGAGATATCCCCTCGGGTGGTGTGCGAGCGGTACAAGCTAAGGACATTTCAGATCTGGGAGAGCTGGTAACCGATAACCTTATCGTTACCGATCTGACAGGAAAAAAACGACCTGACTGGCTACAACAAGGCGATGTGCTATTCAGTGCCAAAGGCGCAAGGCAACTGGCATGCTATGTGGGATCTGAACTGGAAAGTACCGTCTGCTCCCCTAGCCTGTTTCTGTTGCGTTTAAAGCCAGAACTCAAGGGTGTGGTAAATACACAGTTTATAACATGGCAACTAAACCAACCTCCTGCACAGAGTTACCTAAAACGTGGCTCTGAGGGGAGTTTACAGATCAGCATTCGCAAACCTGTGTTAGCCTCTACACCTATTGCACTGCCAAATATCGAGACACAAAACACGATTGCCAAACTCTATGAAGCCAGCATCAAGGAAAATGCACTGCTTCATAAGCTTATCAACAACCGTCAGCAGCAGCTTAATGCTATTGCTACTGACTTAATCCAGAATTCTAACCAATTAAAATCGAAGTAATTAAGGCTGGGAAACCATGGTAAATTCACCAATCAATCAAGATGAGATCAACAAAGCCGTATGGGCTGCCTGTGACACCTTCCGAGGTACAGTAGATCCATCCATCTACAAAGATTTCATCCTTACTATGCTGTTCTTAAAGTACATCTCTGACGTACACCAAGATAAGTTTGATGAGCTTTCCAAGCAGTTTGATGGCAATGAGCAGATGATCGCCGCCATGATGTCAAAACAGTCCTTCAAGATTCCAGCGGGAGCGACCTTCTGGGACTTATACGAAGCGCGTTTTGAAGCTGGCAACGGTACGCGCATAGATACGGCATTACACGCCATTGAAGAAGCCAACGGCACTAAGCTAAAGAACGTATTCCAAGACATCAGCTTTAACACCGACAAGCTAGGTGACGAAAAGCAAAAAAACGACATTCTACGTCACCTACTGGAAGACTTTGGCAAAGACACACTAAACCTACGCCCAAGCCGTGTGGGTTCACTGGACGTAATTGGCAACGCCTATGAGTACCTGATCAAACACTTCGCTGCTGGCAGCGGTAAATCGGCGGGTGAGTTCTATACCCCACCAGAGGTATCTGATCTTCTTTCCATAATCCTAGAGCCACAGCCAGGCGATAGCATCTGTGACCCATGCGCAGGCTCAGGCTCGCTACTAATGAAATGTGGTAAGCAAGTGCAAAAGAACTTTGCTGGTTCTAAGCAGTACGCGCTGTTCGGCCAAGAAGCGATTGGTTCAACGTGGTCACTAGCGAAGATGAACATGTTCCTGCACGGTGAAGATAACCACCGCATTGAATGGGGTGATACGATCCGTAACCCTAAACTACAAGATAAAGAAGGCGGTCTGCTCCACTTTGATGTGGTTACGGCGAATCCTCCGTTCAGCCTTGATAAGTGGGGCTTTGAAGATGCCGCTAACGATCACTTTGGTCGCTTCCGTCGTGGTATCCCACCAAAAACCAAGGGGGACTATGCGTTTATCTCACACATGATTGAGACACTAAAACCGCAAACAGGTCGTATGGGTGTGGTTGTGCCTCACGGTGTGCTTTTCCGCGCTTCATCAGAGGGTAAAATCCGTAAGCAGCTTATCGATGAAAACCTGTTAGAGGCCGTCATCGGTCTACCTGAAAAGCTATTCTTTGGTACGGGTATCCCTGCTGCGATCCTTATCTTCAAAAAGCACAAAGATGATAACAAAGTGCTGTTTATTGATGCCTCTCGTGAGTTCAAGTCGGGTAAAAACCAAAACCAACTTACGCCAGAGAACATCCAGAAGATTGTCGATACCTACAAGGCGCGTGAAACTACCGATAAATACTCATACCTAGCGACCCTAGAAGAGATTGCCGAGAACGACTACAACCTCAATATCCCTCGTTATGTGGATACCTTTGAGGAAGAAGAAGAGATCGACTTGGTTGCGGTACGTACTGAACGTTTAGCGCTACAAAATGAATTGGCTGACCTTGAAGCAGAAATGGCGGGTTACCTAGAGGAGTTAGGTTATGGTGCCTAATGGTTGGAAGAAAGGTGTCGTTGATGATATAGCAAAAGTAACATCAGGTGGAACTCCAAGCAGGAATAAAGATTCATACTGGAATGGGCATATACCTTGGGTAACAACTTCTGAGGTAAAGTTCGGCGTAATTACCGATACCGAGCAAAAAATAACGCAAGAAGGACTAGATAACTCATCAGCCAAATTATTTCCTGAAGATACAATTCTGATGGCGATGTATGGGCAGGGAAAAACCCGAGGTCAAGTAGCCAAATTAGGCATCGAAGCATCTACGAATCAGGCATGCGCAGCTTTGCTTTTGCACAAAGAGCACGATGTGGACTATTACTACCAATATTTAACTAGTCAGTATGAAAATATACGTGAGCTAGCAAATAGTGGCGGTCAGCAAAACCTTAGTGCTGGGATTATAAAAGATATTCACGTACCGATTCCCCCACTCCAAGAGCAACGCAAAATCGCCAAAATTCTCTCAACATGGGACAAAGCGATTGCCACCACTGAAAAGCTGATTGAAACCAGCAAGCAGCAGAACAAAGCCCTGATGCAGCAGCTTTTGACGGGTAAGAAGCGTTTGGTGAACCCTGAGACGGGCAAGGCGTTTGAGGGGGAATGGGAAGATAAGTACTTAAATGACTTTTCGAAAGTGATTGTAAGCCCTGTTGATAAAAAAACAGTTGAAGGTGAAATACCTGTAGAGCTGTGTAATTACACTGATGTTTACTACAACACAAACATCACCCAAAAACTTACTTTCATGAAGGCTACAGCCAAGCAGTCAGAAATAGATAAGTTTACGCTTGAAGTTGATGATGTGATTATAACCAAAGACTCAGAAACACCTGGAGATATAGCCGTCCCAGCTTTAGTTAGTGAGGACTTAAACGGGGTAGTTTGTGGTTACCACTTGGCTATTGTCAGAACAGATAAGCAACAAGCTAATGGTGCATTTATCAATTATTTGTTTTCCATGCCAAAAACAAGATATTACTTCTTCACATTGGCTACAGGCGCTACAAGATTTGGTTTATCGATTGGAGGCATAAATAAAGCTCACTTTCGCTTACCTCCCCTGCAAGAACAACAAAAAATCGCCTCAGTACTCACCGCTGCCGACAAAGAAACCGAAGTGCTTGAGACTAAGCTTGCTCACTTTAAGCAAGAGAAAAAGGCACTGATGCAACAACTCTTGACGGGTAAGCGCAGAGTAAAAGTGGATGAAGAAGTTGCGGCGTAAAGCGTCTCTTAACTGTTGGCCAAAGTGTGACGCCCTGCGTCACACTTTATTGCCGTTACCAAAACTAGGTATTACACAATGTTAGTGTTTAACTGCACCAAAGCCGCTGCGGACTTTTTCACCGTAAAACGCAATGGCAAAAAAGTCTCTCCATTAGAAGCGCCGCCAACGGATTCGGTCAGTGGCACTGAAGCCGCGAATGTGTTGAATACCCCAACAGTACCAATCAGTGCTTGGTTGGTGCATGCGGTCAACGTTCAACGCAAAAAGGTACTGATTGCCATGCATGTCGAAACCCGCTACGCCATGGTGTTTGTCGGCATTCAAAAAGGGGATTGGCTCGAATTTACTAATCAACTGCTGGAACGGCTGTTTAACAACATGCAGTTCTTTGGTGAAGAGTTCGAAATGTGCGATGAAGAGAGCTTCGAAGAGATGTTCAATGAGTTCATCAAACTTCATCCTAGACCTTTCTTTTGTCAACGCGGCGACCGCAGTGTACAAAGCCACATTAATGATGTCGCTTGGCAATTTGAAGACCGAGTGTACCGCATCGGCTCCCTACCCAAAGGGCATGAACAGTGCGCTGAATTTGATGAGTGGATCAACAGTTTAATTCGCTCGACCAAACAAAAGAAAGACTACTTTCACCCTGACGAAGAGATGTTCATTGATTGGATGCAGACCTACAGCGAATTGGGCGACAACGAGGACAAGCTCATCCGCCAGTTATTTGGATCTCTGCGTCGACAGATGATGCACGCTGAAATGGTTAAGCGTGGGATCCCAGATGACAGCTATCTGGACGAGATGAATGCGGAACTCAACCAAGCAATCGATGAATATTACCAAGAGATTGCCCCTGACACGCAGAGCGAAGACATTCCCAATAACGTTATCGACTTCAATCAAGCCAAAAAACGCAAACTACATTAAAAGTAAAAGCAACAATAAAAACAAAAACAACTCAATAATAAGGGACGACAATGTCAGGCAATTTACCCAACTTCCGAGAAGAACAAAGCGCGAAAATTCCCGCGTTAACCTTGCTCACCAACCTTGGCTATCAATTCATTCCACCGAACGAGTGTGTGATGAAACGTGGCAATTTTTCCACGGTCATTTTGCCTGATGTACTGCGTGATGTACTCAAACACAAAACCTTCTCGTTTATGGGTAAAGATCGCCACCTATCAGAAGCTGCGATGGATAAAATCGTCCATGAGCTTGCCAACCCTGCCATGAATGAAGGGCTAAAAGCGGCGAATGAAAAGCTGTATAACGCCCTCACCTACGGCATTAGCGTGACCGAGTTTGTGGAGGGTAAAAAAGCCAACCCAACGATTGATATCATTGATTGGCAAAACCCAGAAAACAACCAGTTCCACTTTACGGAAGAGCTTGAAGTCGAAAATGCGCATGGCACGGGTAAACGTATTCCCGATATTGTCTGCTTTGTGAATGGCCTGCCTTGGGTAGTGATTGAAGCCAAGCGCCCTGACTCATCTCATGAGGGCAAGCCGACGGTTGCCGAGGGTATCTCGCAAAACATCCGCAACCAAAAAGTCGATGAGATCCCACACCTATTTGCCTACAGTCAATTACTTATGTCGGTGAACGGAAATGAAGGCTTATACGGCACCTGCGGCACACCAAGTAAGTTTTGGGCGAAATGGAAAGAAGAACAGATCACCGATGCCACCTTTGCACGCCTTAAAAACGCACCACTGACGCCAGAACAGTTAGATAAACTGTTTGCGCACCGCCCAACCAAAGTACGTGATGAATACCTATCGCTGATTGCTGGCGGTGATTTAATGGTGACAGACCAAGACCGCTTGTTGGTGTCGTTGCTTCGCCATGACCGCCTACTGGAAATGACCCAGCTTTTCACCTTATTTGATAAAAAAGCGGGCAAAATCGTAGCGCGTTATCAACAGGTGTTTGGCATTAAAGCCCTGATTGATCGTGTTACTTCTTTCGATGAAAAGGGCGCACGTAACGGCGGCGTTATTTGGCATACAACAGGCTCGGGTAAGTCGTTCACCATGGTGTTTTTGTCCAAGGCACTGATTTGGATTAAAGAGCTCGCCAAGTGCCGTGTTGTTGTCGTTACTGACCGTGTTGATTTGGAAGATCAGCTTGCACGTACTTTTGCCTCTGGCGGTGCATTGTCAGAAAAAGATCGTAAAACGGCCATGGCTACCACAGGCCGCCGCTTAGCGGAGCAAATCGGCAAAGGCAACGAGCGCATCATCTTCTCCATCATCAACAAGTTTGGCACCGCGATTGAACTGCCAGAGTGTTATAACGACAGCCCAGATATGATTGTGCTGGTTGATGAAGGCCACCGCAGCCAAAACGGTGAGAACAACATTCGAATGCAACAAGCGTTGCCAAAAGCCGCTTACATTGGCTTTACGGGGACACCGCTACTGCAAGATGATAAGACAGAAAACAAGTTCGGTAAGATCATCCACTCGTATACCATGCAACAGGCGGTGGAAGACAAAACGGTAACGCCTTTGCTGTATGAAGAACGTGTACCCGAGTTAAGCACCAACGACAAAGCGCTCGATGCTTGGTTTGACCGCATCACTGATAAGCTGACCGAAAAGCAGCGTACCGACTTGAAGAAGAAGTTCGCTCAGAAAGGCCAAATCTATCAAACCGAAGGTCGTATTGAGCTTATCGCTCATGACATTTCTGACCACTTCCAAAACTTCAAACGCCAAGGTTTAAAGGGCCAGCTTGCTTGCGACTCAAAAGCCTCTGCCATCCAATACAAGAAGCTTCTTGACCAAATTGGCAAAGTGACTTCGGTTGTCGCTATGTCACCGCCAGACACCCGTGAAGGGCACGATACGGTCGATGGTGAAAGCAAAGACATGGTGCAAAATTGGTGGAAGGATAATGTCGGCAACGAAGATGAAAAAGCCTACACCAAACGCATCATTGAAGAGTTCGCCAAAGACGATGGCCCCGATTTGATGATCGTGGTGGATAAGCTTCTAACAGGCTTTGATGAACCAAAGAACACTGTGCTGTACATCGATAAGCCGCTGAAACAACATAACCTTATCCAAGCCATCGCTCGTGTGAACCGTCTGCATCAGAAAAAAGAGTTTGGTTACCTCATCGATTACCGTGGCATCTTAAAAGAGCTCGATGCCACCATTGCGGACTACCAAGACTTGGCCGAGCGCACCCAAGGTGGTTTTGATATCGATGACCTTAAAGGCTTATACAGCCGCATGGATACTGAATATAAGAAGCTGCCAGGGCTTTATAGTGAGCTATGGGCAATTTTCGCTGAAGTGCCAAATAAACAAGATGGCCCTGCTCTGCGTCAGGTTCTTGCACCAAAGATTGACACTATTGAAGGACAGCTCACCGATACCAATCAGAAGAAGCGTGAAGACTTCTACGCAACGTTAACGGCTTTCTCCAATTGCCTAAAAGTTGCTCTGCAATCCGCCACCTACTTCGAAGATAAAAGCTTCGACGATAAACGCGAACTCTACAAAAAAACACTTAAGTCTATGGCTGAACTGCGCAAGCAGGTACGTGAAGATGCCGAGGAAACCATTGATTACGACGAGTACGCTGAGAGTATTCGCACCATGTTAGACAAGCACATCGGTGGCGTTGAGATCCAAGAGTCTAAAGGCGCGTATCTGGTAGGTAGCATGGGTAAAGATGTTAAGCCAGAACAACTGAGTGATGATGAAGCGCGTAACAAAAAGGACGCGATCACAGGTCGTGTCACTAAGATGATTGAGCAAGACCTTGCCGATGACCCATACGCCCAAGAATACTTTTCGAAGCTGCTGAAACAAGCGATTCAACAAGCCAAAGAGATGTTTGATGCGCCTGTTAAGCAATATCTCCTATTTGCTGATTTTGAACAGCAAGTGAAGGAGCGCAAAGTCGAAGGAATGCCAACAGATCGCTTCGCAGAGCTAGACCCCAAAATTAAGCGTCATGTACAAGCCTACTTCGGTCTGTTTTTGAAACATGAAACAGCAGGGGCACAGCTCACTGAAGATCAATACTTTAATTACGCGTTAGAGATTGACGAGAAAGTGCGCAAGGCAGTCGCGGAGTTTTCTATCAACCCTGTAGAAATCGAAAACCAGATCAGCCTTGAGATTCTTCCGTTACTGTTTGCCGATCTTGGCGTCGATAAGGCTCAGATCTTGGTCGACGAAATTGTGCAAATCACTCGATTAGGTTTGGCAGGTCACCATTAATGACATCGGTCAGCTCAATCGAGCGCAACAACGAGGAATACAGCTTCGTCTATGGCGATGAGGCTGTCAGCTATGAAGTCGTTCGTAAACCAATCGTGCAAGCCACTTCGGAGCAAAAAGTAAGGCGTAAAATCACAATTAAGGTTCATCCTAATTGTGAGGTGGTCGTCACCGCCCCTGAAGACGCTGAGCGCGAAGATATTCATCAAGCCGTGATGAAGCGTGCTAAGTGGGTTTATGATGCGCTTAAAGAGTTCAGAGGCCACTTGGAGTATGTACAACCTAAGCAATACATCAGCGGTGAAATGCAGTTCTACCTCGGTCGCCGCTACGTATTAAAAATCGTCGAAGATGCCGATGCCCTGCCCTCAGTAAAAATGACACGCGGCAAATTACTGGTCACCTTGACCAGGTTTAACGAAGACAAAACCGCCATGGTTCGAGCGCTAGTAAAGAACTGGTACAAGGTTCGCGCTGAGCAGGTGTTCCATGAACGTCTATCGGAGTTACTGCCCCAAGCTAAATGGGTTGAAGGCATCCCCAGCTTTCGGGTTCTGCCAATGACAAAGCAATGGGGAAGCTGCTCAGCCAAAGGGAGCTTAATGCTCAATCCACACCTCATCAAAGCGCCAAAAGAGTGCATTGATTATGTGATTTTACATGAGCTTTGTCATATCGCAGAACACAACCACAGCGAGAAGTTTTGGCGGTTACTCAGCAGCGTGATGCCGAACTGGAAAGAAGTCAAAACTCGCTTAGATGGCATGGCTGAGCTCTACCTTAATGAATAGCTAAGCCCTGTTAACTCTCAACAGCCCTCAGACTAACCCTCTAGCCTGAGGTTTCTTACCAATTCTTAACCATATTAAGAATTCTTAAACTCTATAGGAATGAATAAGAAGTACCCCATGAACTGCGTTCATGAACCAATCGACTCTCTTCAAAGCGAAGCTTTGGTTTAGCCACTTTTTGATATTTATATATAAATGGAGAAAGTGGCCTATTCGTTATCGATGGTAAACAACTGAATTTGTCCATAAAACGATGTAGATTATACCCATTCTTTATTGGTTACTGGAAAACGACGCCATGAAACGAAACAGCTTAGATACGCACCTGTTATCAATTGCTCAAGGGATGATAGAAAGTGGATTTAACATCTACATTCACCATCAACCCAAACATAACAACAGGCGTTGGGGTATTAGGCGACACGACTTTTCAACTCAGTCTACTGCTTGGGTATCACCTAAATCGAATAGTAATGAGTTTAACATCAAGCTCACAGGTGACTTTCGAAGGTTCGACTTACAGCTAAGTAAATTAGCTCTTCGTCAACGAAGCGAACAGAATTTGACGGTTTACTACTTCGAGATCAACTCAGCAGAAGAAATATTTGCAACCCTTGCCCCGCATAAGAAACCATCAATCGAAAATAGTTCTCATATAGATTACATCAATCAGAATCTAGAGAGCGCCATCAATCATGCACTGTTGGATACTCCTGAAAACAGAGCGAAGAGATTATCTCAAGCCTCGGAGTATCCAGAGAAAGTTCAAGCGACAATAACTGTTTTCAAAAGAAACCCTGATGTCGTGGCTGAAGTATTACTCAGAGCGAAAGGTACATGCGAACGATGTAAGTCACCCGCACCTTTCACTAGAAAAAGTAATCAGACCCCTTACTTAGAGGTACACCATATCATCAGGCTTGCCGATGGAGGTAAAGACACTATTGAAAATACTCTAGCACTTTGTCCCAACTGTCATAGAGAGCTTCACTTTGGGGCTGGTACAGACTAAGCCACAAAGCTGGCCCTTTTTTCACACTCAGATGGTTACTGCTGTAACTGAGCTTTAAAAAGCCGAATTAACCACTTATATAAGCAAATGTGATGCTTACAGAGCTTGCTACTATTTGCGAGAGTCATTAAGTTTGGTTTTTCATTGGGCCTTTATCACGTGGCAAGGAGTACTTAAAATTTCTATATCGTTACTCCACCCCGACCTGAGTGCAGCAGCCCCCACAAGAGACAACACAGTTTTTTCATCAATTGCATTGGAGGCCTCAAAGTCTGATAGTGAGTTTAAGAACGTATTGATGCCGATGACCGCATCATCTGAATGGCTCACACCTTTGGCACCAGCAGTTACAAACGCTTCCCATAAAAAAACAGCATCAGTTTCCTGAAATTTCTTCCAAGAAAACTCTGCGTTTGGAGACCAGCCTAGCAGCTCATTCAGTCTGTTCATAACCCACAGAGCTTCTACGAGCCCCGTGGCTAATGCGCCAGTACCAGCCCCTGCACTCCAACTTCTATTCCCCTCTCCGAACCTAGCCGAATTCACTCTTTTAGGATCTTGTCGCATAGGAACAAAAAGGGGACACTCAAAGCCAAGAGCAACCTTTTCGTTTCGTAAAATCGATTTAGAAATCAACACCGTGAATGATTCGATATCAGTGCCTGTGATAATCTCAGCTTGACCCCATAGTTTTGCAGCCCACCCAAACTTCTTGGCACTGATTGAACCAACATCAGCGCAAAAAACTGATAAGTTATCCATCACTCCCCCTATACATTACTACTGGCGTGCCCAGTGTTAGTTTCACTCATCCAATCACAAATCATAAAGATTGCACCAGTGGCTGCTCCTACATCCAGGCTTCCTTCAACGAAAACCAGTTCATAATCCTGTGATGACTGACCAGCATACCATTTGTCTTGCTTTACCGCTTTTTCCCACCACTTCAGGAATAGCAGTTCTACAACATAGGTACCCCATGAGCTGCGCTCATGAACCAATCGACTCTCTTCAAAGCGAAGCTTTGGTTTAGCCACTTTTGGATATTTATATATAAATGGAGAAAGTGGCCCTCCCTTTATCAAATGAGTAATGGCTTAAACAGCTTTAGAGCAATCACCCACAATTTAGAGACCTAGATCACATCTAAGAATTTTTTGCTTACTCAGCCTTGTCGATGAAATTTTACTGACTAAGTTAATTGCATCCAAAGACTACTCTTTGGTGTTCAGATATGCCTTCTATTGATTCGTGTATCCGACTGTTAATAAAAATACTAATAACCAAACGCTCGATTCGTCGAGTAAGTGTGAACTGTATTTTTATTGGCAAATTGGAGACATGATGAACAACTCAGCAATCAAATTCAGACATTCAATTCGACACTGCTTAACAGCGGTGGATTTGTCGTGCCAGTTTTCTAGTAATCTTTCAACAAAAAGAGCGATACACAATGATTAAATTTAACATCAGCGAACTTCCGCAAGTAGCCTACCTTACCAACAACTTACGCTCGAATTCATGCTTAGAAATCATGGATAAACAGCCAACCAACTCAGGTTTTATCAAAGCTCCAAAGTTGGTTTGTTACATGCTCACGATAACGTTAATTAACACGCTAGAAATCACCGATTTCGATTTCAGACACAATCAATTTAGTTTCACTACTGCTGATTTTGAAAGAATTGATGAGCTTTTTGAGCTCTACTCATCTATGTTCTATAGCCATTCACAATACCTTGTTATCCAATATGAAGACCAAGGTGGTTACCCACGATTTAGATTTGAGTTCGACGTTTCACTAAAGCAGCAAATAATAAATGACTTCAAAGAGCATCGTAAGAATTTGGATCTTCTTCAAATCGCGAGTGCCATTATCGTAGATGCATTGAGCATTCGAAAGTTTGCAGGTCATCTGGAGGTCATTAATCGCCTTGGGGCTTTACCAGAGATGTCTGCGTACTGAAGTGAGACTACGCTTACAACACAGAGAAGTTATTAAAATCAGGAAAAGTCTCTAGCAATGGTAAACCATGAGCATAGCTCATGAAGAGGTCGACTTAATTCAAAGCGCCAGCTTTGGTTAGCTTTGAGCCAGGCCACTTTTTCATTTTTATATATAAACAGAGAAAGTGGCCATTTTTGAAGAGCAGGAATCTAATCTATCACTCCAAGCTTTCCGTTGAGTACCCTTGCTCTTCTGCGAACTGTTTGACTATCTCTTCGCCTATATCAATGTATGGTGAGTAGCGGCAATGCAACATAATGAGCCCCCTATCATTATCAACCACAGCACGAATGTTGTTCATGCCATTGTCTATAGCAAATTGATCAGGATTCCACTCACACTGAACAGCACAGGGGGCATTGAACATTGTTTGGGCCAGTTGGTCTAGTACCAATGGCGTATTCATTTGCTCGGTTACAATTAAGGCGGTTTTGCAATATGGCATCGTTTTCCTTCAGCGAAGATTCCTGAGTTTTCAAAATACCAGACAAGTATGGTTTTGTAGAGAGCCCGTCGTTCTAAGGGCGAGCTTAGATGCCCAACGTGAAAATTTACCCCAGTTTTATGCACACTTAAAAGAACTACAATACACTTTTATGCGCCAATAATGATTTGACTTTGCATTTTTGTGCGCATTAAGGTGTAATTATATATGCTCAAAGCTTTTAAATAGGATGCCTCGGTGAATCGGAAACATCTGCAAAAACTAATCGCGTGGAAAAATAGCAAAACCAGGAAACCTCTACTCATTGAAGGGGCTAGGCAAACAGGCAAGACATTCCTATTGCAAGATCTTCTCGGCAGAGAATTTAAAAAAGTTCTAAAAATCGATTTTTTAGAAAGCCCTCAGTTAATGGAAGCTTTCTCTGGGTCTCTAAACCCAAAGGCCATCATTACTAACATTGAGCTCCTAACTGGAGAAGCCTTCAATTTAGACACAGATCTTCTCATTCTGGATGAGATTGGCGAGTGCCCGAGAGCCGTTACCTCCCTCAAATACTTCGCAGAACAAGCCCCAGGGGCATATATCGCAGCTTGTGGCTCTACTGTTGGTCTTCTTACATCATTCCCCGTAGGCAAAGTCGAGCAACATTGTTTAAGACCTTTAAGCTTCAGAGAGTTTGTCTGGGCGTCGGGTGAAAAAACATTGCAAAAAGCTTTTGAACAACAGCTTAACTCGCCAGTTGCACACGCCAAACTAACTGACCTTCTGAATGACTACTACTTCGTCGGCGGCCTGCCTGAAGCCGTTAAAACATGGTTCGAAAACTCCGAAACCAGTATTCTTCAACGAATAGAAGCTGTCTCTGAAGTCCACAGAAGACTAATTGAAGATTACATGCATGATTTCAGACAACACTCTGGTAGCGTTAACGCTATGTTACTTGAGTCTGTATTTCGAAGCATCCCAGCCCAACTCTCATCAGTTCATGACAAGTCAGTAAAGCGCTTCAAGTTTAAAGGTGTCCACGAGAGAAAATCACGTTATGCAGAATACGAAAGCGCCATTACTTGGCTTCAAAAGCGCCAGTTGGTGTTAAAGAACTACCCTATTGAGGGGCAGCTAAAGGCTCCACTCGTCGCACATATAAAAGAAAATACATTCAAATTGTATCTACTTGACGTCGGTCTACTACACCATTTGCTGGACACGAGTTACCTTGAGATCAAACGACAAGGCCATGAATACAAGGGGTATATTGCTGAAAGCTTTGTTCACCAGGAACTAGCGTCGTTGGGCATTGAACCAACTTTTTCATGGAGCGATGCTAGAGCCGAGATGGAGCTCATCATCAGCGACGAGCTTGGTCGCATTATTCCTGTGGAGATCAAAAGTAGTAATCGCACCCGCGCGAAATCGCTGCCATCTTACATAACCAAGTGCAGCCCACACAAAACTATCAAACTAACGGGTACTCAAGGTTCCGCTGAAAGCGAGTCCCAACACATTGAAATGCCACTGTATTTCACAGAGTTTTTAATGAAACACCTAAGAAATATCGAAGGCTGAGGGTTGTTTCAAACATTTGAACAAAGCTGTGCCAATATCCATATGATTGCAAGCCAAACAAATTGATCAATCAACAATCAATATCAGGAAATACTACCCTTTCGTATTCGAGTACTTCTGCTTCAACTATAGACCAAACAGTCACTTCGTCTCCTGATACATCAAATACTTTGCCATGATTTTTGGAAGAGATGGACTTCATTTGATCAAAGTTTGATTGAAAACTCTTTATGTTCGGCAGTTGATTCCGCATCATCGATACTGTGACTCGGTCACTCCCATATCGCCTTAACTTAAGGAAAGCATTAAGAATCTGCGCATTGATTTGATGCTGATTTACTGCCCATTTCTTCAGCTTTCTCGCAACTTTCTCTTTTTCTCTAACAACCTCATAAGACATAGAACTACTTGTAGTTTCATGATCTCCAGAGCGAATACCATGAGCGTCGCAAGTTGCACTTCGCTTATGGATGCATATTTCGGAGCATTCCGATCAGTCATTTCGGGATTATCCGATCACCCATTTCGGTTTAAACCGATCACTGATTCCGCGATTATCCGATCACTTTTAGCCTAACTCCGAAATCGGTGATCGGAATAGCGAAAACCGCGATCGGAATGCCCGAAATCCTTCCTTTTTCTCTTTTAAATCAATCACTCGCTATTCTTTACTTCTTAAACAAGAACGTAAGGAAGCGACCATGGCTAAAAAGAGAACTCCAATGAACAAAATTAAAGAGGTATTACGCCTGAAGTACGACTGCGGTCTCTCAAATCGCAGCATCGCTTCTTGCCTTAAACTCGGGCCGTCCACCATCTCGGAACTCCTCACTCGCTTTAAACAAAGCCAACTTGGCTGGCCTCTACCCGAAGGTTGCAGTGACACAGAACTCACTCAGGTGTTGTATCACGGCAAGAAAGCCTGTCGCGATAAGGTGATGCCAGACTTTACGCAATACGCTGTCGAACTCAGACGCAAAGGCATGACGAAGATGCTGCTCTGGCAGGAATATCATGAGCAATATCAAGAGCAGGCCTACGCTTACACTCAGTTCTGTGAACACTTCACTCGTTGGTTCAAAACCCAAAAGCGCAGTATGCGTCAGCTCCATGTGGCAGGTGATAAGCTGTTTATCGATTACTGTGGGCCTCGGCTTCAGGTAGTCAATCCTGACACAGGCGAAGTGCGCGAAGCAGAAGTGTTCGTAGCAAGCTTAGGCGCGTCCAACTACACCTATGTGGAAGCCTTCCCCAGCCAAGGGAAGTCTTACTGGTTAGAGGCGCATGCCAATGCCTTCGAGCACTTCGGTGGCGTCCCCCATCTCTTGGTCCCCGATAATCTACGCAGCGCGGTCACCAAAGCGAATCGTTATGAGCCGAGACTGAACGACAGCTATCAGAAACTGGCGAATCACTATCAAACCGCCGTAATGCCAGCTCGCCCCTACAAACCGAAAGACAAAGCCAAGGCAGAGAATGCCGTCCTCCTAGTGGAACGTTGGATCATGATGCGACTTCGCCATCAAACCTTCCATACCTTCAAAGAGCTGAACCTCGCCATCCGTGAGCTTATGAATGACTTAAACGAACGTGAGATGAAGCAGTATGGTGCGAGCCGCAAAGCACTGTTCGACAAACTCGATAAACCCGCGTTAAAGCCCCTTCCTAAACAGCGATATCTCTATACCGAAACCAAGCGAGCCAAAGTTGGGCCTGATTATCACATCGAATATCGCCGTCACTACTACTCGGTTCCCCATCAACTGGTTGGCCACCATGTCGAGCTGGAAGCCTCCAACCGTCTGGTGCAGATCTACCACCAAGGTAACTTGATCGCTCAACATCCACGCAGCCAAAGGGAACGTGGAAACAGCACTCAACCAGAGCACATGCCGAGTAACCATCAACATCAAAAGTGGTCGCCTGGACGCTTGCTCAACTGGGGAGCCAATATCGGCCCAGCCACACGAGAGGTCGTCAATAAGATGCTGAACGCCAAACCTCATCCAGAGCAGGCCTACCGTTCCTGTCTTGGGCTGCTCAATCTGAGTAAAACCTATGGCGAGTCGCGCCTAGAACAAGCCTGTAAAGATGCATTGATGCTGACAAAACCCAATTACACCTTCGTCAACAATCTACTCAAGAACAATCGTGAAGGACAACTGAGTAAAGATAAAGCGAATACGCCGAACCTTGTTCACAGCAATGTTCGTGGCCCGAACTGTTATCACTAGGAGAAAGGATATGAACGCACTGAATGACCAACTCAAAACCCTGCGCTTAAGTCATGCGGCGAAAGCGTTAGAGCAGCAACAAGAGCAACTGACCACCTACGCAGAGCTGGACTTCGAGGAGAGGTTAAGCCTACTTCTGGAAAGTGAAATCTTGAATCGCAATCAAACCAAAATCCAACGCCTGAAACGACAAGCCAAGCTGAGAGTGGATGCTCAGCCGAGCCAACTTATTTACAAGGAGGGACGAAACATCAACCGCAAGCAGATGAGCGAACTGCTAACGGGGGGCTATCTGCACAAGCACCAGAACATCTTGATCACAGGCCCAACAGGCGCAGGTAAAACGTATCTTGGTTGCGCACTGGCAACCAGCGCCTGCGACCAACAGCAAACGGTCAGATACTACCGATTAACTCGCTTGCTCGATGACCTGACCGCAGGTCGTCTGGATGGTAGTTATCAAAAGCAACTTCAATCGTTGGCTAAGAAAGCTCTACTGATCCTCGACGACTGGGGGATGGAGAAACTGACTCAAGAACATGCAGGTCACTTGTTAGAAGTGCTTGAAGACCGCTACCAAAACAGCAGCACAATCGTCATCAGTCAACTACCCGTAAAGGAGTGGTACAACATGATCGGCAACGCCACCGTCGCTGACGCTCTCATGGATCGTCTCGTTCACAATAGTCATCGAATAGAACTGGGAGGCGAGTCAATGAGAAAACTGGCGCAATCCGATCACTTAGAGTAAAAATAGGAAGAGAGAAAAACGGCAGGATCAGGTGATCGGAATAAACCGAAACGAGCGATCGCAATCACCGAAATACGCAATGGAAAGAGTTAACTCCATCTTCATTTACAAAATCGTTTGTATGGATGGACTCGTCGTTCGAGGAGTCTGAACTTTGAGACTCTTCATTACCGTTATCATCCTCTCCCTGTAGAATATGCGCTGTAGCTAGAGTGCCAGATTCTTCTTGCTCCATACAAAGTAGGGCTAAAACAGAATGGTGTATAGATGTAGGCTCTTCACATTCAAACATTAACACCGCCCCTCTTGAGGGCGTCAAAACAAACCCATTAGCAAAGACTTCCAACTTTGCCAATGATGTCCAGGTAAATCGTTTAGAACTCGTGGTTGATGTGCAGATTATTGCTTGATTGGATATAGTAACTAGGGCCTTGTCATCCTTCACCCAGTCTTTATTTGCGTGCAGTTGTCCCACTCCAGCATTGTACGTCAACCCTTTAGCAATTCTCATTCGGTATCGGAACCCATGCCCTGCGACTCGACCAGTCGACTTGTATCGATATAAATCAAAACTTGCTTCTTCAAGCATATACTCATTACGCTTACTGCGAATCTCTGAATCGATAGGCCTAATTCCGAGTTCTAGATACTCATTCACCTTTTGATTAATTCGCCTAGAGCTGCGGTTTATCTCTTCCTGCCGATTTTTTTCTGCTGTACGACGAAAGCTTGAAAGGCTAAGTGAAATCAATACCCCAGCAATAAACAGCATCACTAGACTAAAGCCATCCATACTTACGCTTCCTGACTAATAAATTTAATTGTAGTCAAAAATCAGAATCAGATTAATCAGAACCCCCTTGATGCTTGTCGAAGTCGCCGTCAACACGTCCTTGGACAGAAATGGGTTTCCTTTTCTGATAGTTTAAGAATCATCGGATAAGCTCTGGTAGGACAAACCTGTGACAAGGCTCCACAAAGCAAAAACACTCAGGAGACAACCAACGCACAATTCCTTCCAAAAAGTGGCTTAAAATAAAGCGCTTGTAGCGTAGAGTTTAATCTTTATTTGTTAAGTGTAATCACCATGCTGGTTCGACTTTCTTGCATGTCCCAAAACGTACTTCTTCTTGATTTGTAAGAGTCGCGGAATACTCGTACTTATTGATAGAGAACGTGTAGCCAATGTGCTGAAAGGTAACTTCTGATTGGTTCGTGAAATCAGCGTGAATATTAGTATTGCCCAAAATCACCATTTTATTATCGGGTTCAATGAAAACGGAAAATTGGTAAGGTGATTTTTCGCAATTCTTTACGTACGCATTGCACTTTGTACTCACATCACATTGAAGGTTAACGCCAGCAATTGCTGGCATCATTGTGAACATTGTAACTAACAATACTGATTTTTTGTTCATGCTAAAGTTGCCTATTCACATTGAGCTAAGTTAAGTTCCGCCAACTCAAAAAGGATATCTTTCATTTGTACTTGGGCCATCGGTTATACCCTATATCAGGGTTGTTAGAGTTGTACTGACGAATCAGCTCAGCTTCCTTCTTGTTGACCTCATCAGCGCTGTCAGAAAAGAAGATGATTTCACGGTGAATAGTCATATTCATCCGTTCTTCAAAGCTGAAATCCTCAGCGATTACATCACTTTTAGCACTTCCCCAGTAATTTATACTATTTGTGAGATCTTTCCCGATGTAGATCTTCCCGTTTGGGTATGTAATTTTATAGATAACCTTACTATTACTATCCATATTGACCTTCAAGGAAACAAGCTATGTAACATGAGCTTCTAACATTGGAAAAAGTTGGTCAACACAATCGTGCTTGTTTAATGAAGAGCATCTACTCTAAGTTGTTTTGGGGCAAAGCCTTGTTAGTTCCTAAAACCCGAACCGCAATTTAGGAACCACCCCTCCGACACAGACTCACCCGAATTTAGAGTAATTAAGGTTACTAAGGACGAAATCCATGAGCTTCGCTCATGAACCATTCGACGAACTTCAAAGCACAGCTTTGGGCGGCCACTTTGTCATTTTTATAATAAAACAGAGAAAGTGGCCTTTTTTGTACAAAAATTCCAGCGCATAAATGATTGATTACACGTCGAATCCAAAAATAGCATGCTAAGCCATTGAATATATAAGTAGTAGTATATGGACGACCACATTGTTAGGCGGGTATGATTCGCTCAAATCAACGATATAAAGTCATGCGAAACTTCGACAGGAACTCAACAAAACAGACACTTTCAACGGTCTTATCAAGCGGAACCAACCGTTCAACCAAAGTGGTCTACTCCTTTTTTAGGTGTACTTCACTCACGCCAAACAATTGGTTGAACTTTAAGTGCATACGCCGCCTACAGAGCCAAATCGAACAATTCAAAACGAAGTTTTGGGTTAGCTGGTATCAAGGTGACTTGCTTCTACTCAATGCAATGCCCTCAAACAGGTTCAACAGTTTGAAGGGCACATCGATGCTTACCTAGCAAACCTAGTTCAATCAAAATCCAATCCCTTGTTCTAGCGTTCAGATACTGAGTGATCATCAATCTGACGTCAGGCGAGGCGTACCCAAAAATCATAACAATAAGAAATTACACTATGAAAATTTTAAATAAATCAACAACTAGCGAACATATCGGAATCAAAAACCTTCAGGAGAACAAAATCTCTATCCTCATATCCAATGGTATAAATTATGTATGTTCAGACCGAAGAATCGTCGCTCCGATGTATGGAAAAAATAATTTTTTTGAGATTGCGAGGTCTTATAAGCAAGCCAGTATTCGTGATATTGAAATAGTAATCGATTCTAAGAAGCACCCTGAACTTTCAGAAAAAGCACTAGCTGAGAACGTGGCAAATGCTCGCTTGCCAATATTTGATTTGGCAACTGGAATCCATTTTGACAGGCTCAGCACAGTTCAAACACTGCTCGAAGGCTACAAACTTTTCAGAAGCACAACGCTTGCTGACTCAATCTCGAGGAATCTGATTCAGAAAATTCCACTCCATTTCGAAACTTCCGAATCTTGCCTATCGCACTACCTTGATGCTGGTTCGAATGGTTACCAGAAGCTCCTCAACGCCTTAAACAAAACAACGACCAATTATGAGTCGATGCTTAGTGATGCTACGAAAGTGACTGAATTCGACCGATTTGTTGAAGTTGAGTCGTTCGACAATGTCAGCTACCTCATCGAGGACACTCAATTTGATACAACAGTATTGCTAGGAAAAACAGGCACAGGGAAAACAAAACTTGCATTGCAGCCACTGATAAGGTCAGCCACTGAAAACAAAAAGGTAGTTTATCTCTCGTACCTAATTCCCCTCGTAAAGCAGCTTTGTGAATCTGTTGGAGCAGTAAATTACAAGAATGACTCATTATTTGAGATCGAAAACGCAACGTCACTGGGTGTTGTCGTTAACAGTGCCTATAAAGATCATCTAGCTTCAGTCATCCTGAACTGCGACATACTCATTATTGATGAATTTGAAAAGGTTATGACTAATGTCTGTGGGCACAACGACACGATGCGTGACGAGGTATTTGACGTACTGACTCTAGCGATCCAGAAGGTTCCCAAGGTCGTTGTTGCCGATGCCGATATTACAGATACCACCCTACGCTGGTTGCGTAAGCATCGTAAAAGCATCCAAATCATCCGCGCGACGCAAAACCCATACAGCAACATCAACGTCACTATCGCAAATAAATTTGCCGCTTTTGGCAATACATCGAGCAAGCTCAAAGGGGAAAATGTCATCCTTTTCGACTCTCTAAGGTCAATGCGCATGACAATGATCGACATGGGATTGACTGATAAGAGTGGGCAAGCTTGTGAAAAAGTTGCACTTAAGAAACAGGTTTTGGTACTAACTGGCAGCAACAAGAACATGGAAGCTCAAGCGAGTTTTCTGACATCACCTTCAGAAGAGTGCACCCAGTACGACATGATTATGGCATCACCGTGCCTGGCTTCTGGCTACTCATGTGAATCTGATTATACAGACAATGTTAACGTAGTCAGTGACCTAGTGCTGGGGATCGATGAGTTGGTCAATTTCTCAAGGCGCTTCCGTGCAAGTAAAAATATTACGTTCTACTTGACTCTAAATGACCATTTTAATTATGTCCCGACTCAACTTTGTGATACCGACTCTGACCGCGACATCCTACGCAATGAATTTGAAGACAAGAAGAAATTATTCAATGCTAATCAACCTCTTAGCATGATGTGGAACTTGAATCGGCTTGGTTTCAATGTCCAAATACAGCAATCAAGCAATGAACAACTTGAAGAAGGTATTTTTCGATTCAATCTCCTAAAGGCACAGGATCTCGAAGCTCGAATCAAGGCTATTTTAGCGGCACGCCTGATTACACGGGCCGAGGCCGACAGGCTGATCATGAGTAACCAAGTCGGTTTTGAAGAATTGGCAATGCTCAAGAGGTACGAGATTATGCGCGACTATCAACTAGAGGAGATCACCAAACAGGACATTTTATTTGATGAGGATTTCTGTAACAAAGCACTGTACAAACAAATTTGGAGTCCCAACGGGGTTAACCAAAACAAGTACCTTGTTGAGCCAGCTAAGTTCATTAAGTCACAGATTTTACAAAATCCAGACTACCAAGGTGATAATGACACACTTGTCCTTTCTCGCCCCCACGTTCATGGCATCGCCACAGAAATTTTCGACAATTGGGAGACATTTAAACACTTGCTACCAGATAGCAAGCAACAAAAAGATTGCACGCAGACTGCTGCAACCAAACTCTTCAAGGCCATGATGACCTCATTAGGGTATATCTGGCCAAAGGGGGGCTATCAAAGCGAGCCTAAAAAAGTGAAACTTTCATTGGACGCGAGGGCTCTAGCTTACAAAAACAGCCTTGTGTAACAGGAACCAGCGGGTGGAAATCGGGCACCATATGCGCCCGATTTTCACTGACCTGAGCTAGACAGTTTTGCAACCACTATTCAATATAGTATCAACGATAGCATCAACGCCCTGTGAGGCATCAACGAGGAGCCACTTCCCAACTGGTTGTGAATAACACATACCTTCGTATAGATCACGCAATTCACGATCTGCCTCAAGGGTTAAAGTCTTTCTGTCTTCAAGCGTACAATTGTTTCTAGCGTTAATTCTTTCGTTACGCTGATCCATAGGCAAGTCTAGGTAAACGGTAAGATCTGGTCTCAAGAGTTCACTTTCTATTTCATGAAGCTTGTAGTGTTGTCCATTGGACATCCAGCAATGATAGACCTGAGTTGACAACCAATAACGGTCTAACACGACGTGTTGGCCAGAATCTATCAAACGTTGAGCTTCATCAGCCACGTTGAGCACAGTAGCCATGTAGAACAACTGCCTTGCCTTGGGATTATTCTTAAACACAGCATCGAGATGTTTGCGTGTGGTTTTGAAGTCAGTTCCTGGTGTAGTCAACCACTTTGCGTTGAGTTTCTTGGCCAAGCACTTTGATACTGTAGACTTCCCGCTACCATCTAGACCCTCGATTACGATAAACATTCTGATAAATCCTCAACTGTTAGTTTCTTTGCTAGCTCTCTCATTGCTTTCCATTCTTCATTAGTGAAGCTGTCACTTTCGACAACATGCGAGATCCCTGAATCATCGATATGGCCTTCTTTAATGCCGTATGATTCTCTGTCGTCTGATAGTTGCGTCCCTTCCAGTAGCATTAGGGGAAATGCCTTTATGTTCGATACTTTTCGATCCTGAAGAAATTGAAGACTTTGAGTAAAACTATCTAATGTTTGCGTCGGTAACCCATAAATTAGACTGACCTCAAAAGACATATTCTTGTCGTGAAGCATGGAGATGGCCGAAGATACTTTCTCAATATTGTTGCGTCGATTGATTATGATAGATTCAGACCTGATTGCAGTCTGTAAACCAAACTCGAGATGAGTATTTAGCTTTGAAAACAACGCTAACAAGCGCTCATTAATGTCCTCAAAACGCACTTGAAAGACGAGTTCTGCTTCTAGTCCAATACCAATCGCGTACTCCAAAATCTCGTATGATCTGCGTCCTTTTCGAAAGATCGGGTCTAACACATTAATTCGCTGAACTTTTTTCTCTTTGAATAAGTCCAGTTCCTTCTTTATGGTCTCCATCGAGAAATCATGTACTTTATTGCCAGCCACATCACGGTGAGCACAAAATGAACACGCATAATAACAACCACGTTGCGTTTCCCAGTGCGCCATTGGCTGATATTCATCAAGCTCAATCGAACCATTTAAATATGGTGAATGACGTGACGCAAACTCGAACTTGTTGTTTAAAATAAGTTTGCGGATCAATTTGTCCTGCATAAACGCTTCTGGCAAAGAGGCTTCTGCATAGCTGGGCAAGTAAATATCACCACCAGGATAAAGTGCTTCACAGCTCGACTCATGAACCTGGTATCCCCCAAGAATAATGTTTCCCTTAAAGCCTTTATCCTTCAGTTGCGTTATCAAGGGCTCAATTAGCTCGCTGTTCCATACGTAACAACCTAAAGCTAAGCCATCAATCTCTTCCAGCTTATGTTGCTCATTAATTCTGTTTGCTATCTCCCCTGCTGACAGGTTAAGTGCCTTATTTTTATTCATATCAATTGACAGGTGCTCAGCAGTAAACTTCTTACCGTAGTCCTTGTGCTGCCTGCACTCGGATAGAAGCACCCCTGCTGCAAAACTAGTCGCACTTTTACCTTTTTGGGTGTAATCAAACGTAACTAGCAGGCATTTTTTATTCTTACTCATAACTAAATCCATAGTCCTAACTATGCGGCAACTACAAAGCTATAAAACTCACTTTTTCAAGCTTCGTACTCTCATAACCAATTAATAACACTATTAAAAATGCTTAAACTGTTGCTCATAGCCTTGTCGTCGACATAGCTTGAAAGTAAGTCGTTTGTTCCCTTTAGATAGGATTAAGCGAAAGCTGCGCCCGATTCTGAATCGAATCAGGGATGGATTAGATTTAATGTTTTTGCCGCCAAGCACAGTGAATGGCGTACCGTCAGCAATTGAGTTCACTACACTCAGTGTTTTTTGACGAGTGGAGTTTGGCAAATCGCGCCAGATTTTTTTGTCAACAAGACAAATACAGTCAGAGTTAGAGCTGGTCAGCTCAGGACTGCGTGGTTGGTATTTGAATACGATATTTTGCATTTAGACGTACCTTTTTTTTTGTGTTGGTACGTCTATACGCATAGAAAAATGATTTTTTTCGCTTTTTATTTCAATAAAGGCAACAGAACAATGTAACCTACTGATTTTGCTTTATTTAAACTTTCTGTTAGATCATCACTTATCACATCACCATGTATAAATGTGAGCATTACAGCTCCTTCATCAGGTGAAAACTCCCACTTATCATCAGAAGTTATCCAGCCTTCTAAGTCCTCGTATCTATAGTGTATTTGAACCTGTGATTCAGTGTTGAACGACACTGTTTGCTCACCTTGAATCTCAATTAGCTGCTGATTTCCCCACTCGACGGTGATCAAAAATGGTTCCTTTACCTCGTCCTTATCATTTAATGATAAAGCTAAATCACCTAATAGATCCTCTTCACTCATCAGAGATACTATTGGAGAATTGATAGTCTGTTTAACAAAGCGCTTTGCTTGCTGGTAATAGCAAACATACTGTGGCCACTTTGCGGCAAAATAACAAAACCGATCTAAGTTTTCTCTACGCTTAACCGCATCGCTCCAGACCCGCTCACGCTCTGGATCTCTAACCAGTTCTTTCCAGTCATCAGTATTGCTATTTCGACCTTGAACCATCTCATCCAATGAAAGTTTATCTAACGGCATATCAAGCCTCCTCCTTTCGTGGGGACTTCAATTCTGAGAGCTGATTTTCTAGTTTTTCATACTGAGCAAAGTCACGGCCAATCTCATATTGATCTAATAAACTTTTTCTGCCAGCAGATTTGAGTAATTTATGGCACAGAACCGTGGTGCCATCGTTATTAACACGGTGAAAATGATCTATAACTTGAGCAACTGATTTACGAACTTCATGTTTTTCTATGTGTGATTCATTTCCATCCGCTACATACTGAGGCTTATTTTTCCCTCTAGTTAAGTACTTCTTCTGGTACTTATGAAAATCAGACACTTTTGATTCAACATTAAGGTAAAGGCAAAGATACCTGAAAGATGCATCAGCTTTGTACTTGGACAATTTGGCGGGTGACCCCTTTAGCTCTTTAGCAACATTTACGTCAACATTGATAAAGCCGCTCAGCTCATCTAATAATTTTTTGTTCGCTAGGAACCAGTAACCAACCATGTCTGGCGCGACAGAATGACTGTACAAAGGTAAGCAGTTTGAGAGCTTTTCAATATCGCGCTCAATATCATCGCCTGCCAAACCATCATAATCTAAAAGATTGGAATCTAACGATATTTGTTGAATGCCTTTAACACTGATACCTGTTTTGTATTTACACCAGAAATCGATTTGATTGAAAAGCCCTAAATTACAAGGAATACTTCTTTTGAGCAGCTCTTTCTGATCAAGCCTCTCAGAGACAAACATATCTAGAATTTTATCTTTCGCTTTATCCTGACAACCAAAAACACTTGATAGCTTTGGCCCATTAAATTCTTCTAGAGCTTTAGATAAAATCACCTCAATCGTTATTCTGTGCTCCTCAAGATACTGTTTTCGACCTTCTACGCTCCAATCGTTAATTTGCGACAAATCTACATCACGCATACTTAATAAATCCAGACTTTAGTTGTTGTTGTGCTAAATGTTTTTTTAGGTAATTCATTTCATCAGCTGTCAGCTCTACTTGTTCTTTACAAACAGCTCTGTTGATTTGATCTGCAACTCCACAAAACCTTAAACCAGCCCAAGAAGAAGGATGCAAGAATAGTCTCTCAGCTTGTTGTAGTTCATCTTCATTCCGCGACTCTTGTGTCTTCATTGGCCCTAATAAACCATCAAGAGATTCATTACATCTCAGGGTATTAAGGTATGGCGACACCCCCCCTAGCTCTCTCATTTTGTTAAGTTCGGCTTTTGCTCCTTGTGAAACCCACCAGCGTTGAGCTGCAAGTAGAGCTTTTGATGGTGAAGTACCAATATTCACAAGTTGGTCATAGTAAGATTTGATATGTGCTGTAACAATATCTGGCAATGCCCACAATGAACCGATTGAGCTAACAGCTCCCCACTCTATCATCCGCATATCGAAACCAAATGCTTCGTTTACAGGGATAGAGAAGACACTCAGGGGGATATTACTGCCGCTTTGGCAAGCCCAGAATTCGACACGCTCCATACCAGCAACTTGGTTAACCAGTTCTAAGTCATTCATGTCGAAGTGTGCCGTTTTCAGACAAGGCCTATTAGGAAGTTCATGTGCACAATGGCCATAATAGGATATGACTTCACTGGTACGAACCACTTCAACAAAGTCATCTTTTTGAACATCAGTCATAAGACCTGAAGCGTGTTTGTTCGCTACATTGTGAAAACGTGTTTCACCGCCATTGATACATTTAGATCCATTACGCTTATTAAAGTGCGTCACATGATTACAAAGATATAGAACTGTTGGGAGCCAATTGATCTCATCCACCAATGTATACAGCTCTTCCCCCTCAATGCCCGTGGCAGCCCACGGTATCTGTGATGCAAAAAATGAGGTTAACAAACCAACACGTTTACAGTCATCAGGTAATATTTCACGCCAGTTTATGAAATCTAGAACCCAAGTTCTAAGACCATCAGCGTTTCCTTTTACATATGCACCAATATCATTAACTAAGTTTCTTGGTAAGCTAACACTATGACCTGTTACCACTAGTTTTCCAGCATTCATCATAGCGACCAAAATGAGTACGTCGTCAAAATTCGACTCAATGTCAATTCTGACCAACGTCAAATTAGGGTTCTTGCTTAAGGCTTCTTCAAAGTGCTCAATTTGAACTGAATAGTCACTGTTTCTCCGCTTCAAAAATGCAGGGTCTAGCTCGTCAATTAAACTTTCAATCTTAAGAAAGTCAGTTAAACATTCATTTGATTTATGTCGTAGAAATGCAATTGAATCTTTGTCATCTATCGCCCCCTTAAGCACCGCAGGATACAATGCAGGCTCGTAGAAGTAAGTAGATTCCCCCACTTCTTCTATGATTGTATCTTTCTGTGATCTTTCAAAAACCTCAGTTAGTGCTGCCTCAGCATCCTCTGCACTTAAATGATCTAACATCAGCGCAAGTTCGTTCAGATTAAAATAAGTAGACCCCATCTGAAGTAAATCACTACGTAAAGGCAAACAAACTTTTTTTTCTGGGACTTGCCAATGTTTGTTTGCGCTTTCACAAAAACGTAGAGCACTACAATTTTCAAGTAACTTGAATGCAGCAGTTAAATCATCCTGTTCCATTAGTATACGAGCAAGTCCTGAACATGTTCTTTGAACTAGAGATGCTAATACATCGGCTTCTGCATCACTCTTGCAAGTTCGTCGAATTTCCATCAATTCATATTGCTTTTTGAATAGCTGCTTTAAGTTTTCAGGTGACGGTTTGGCTTTTGCTGTTCGTAACAAGTAATCAATTTGTTGCTCAGGTCTAGCTATATCGACCTCAGGGTTAATTGTCATAATTTTAATAGGGTCAACTCCGAACCGAGGCGCTATATCTAAAATGGTCTCGCATAGTTCTTTGTGTTTTGGGGAGTCTGAGAAATGCATCAACCTCGCAAAACTTAGTCCTAGCCCTTGTTCTGGATCCATGACATTCATAAAAGGTGGCAAATTGTAGTTCAGGTAGCCTAAGTACAACTCAACTGATTTCGCTTGTGACTCACATGCTTTCTGGTTAAGCCCTTGATCGAAAAGAACGCTCGCTAGATTAAAGTGAACAATTGAAAGCTGGCCATCTCTAATCACCTTAGGAATCTCACTATTAATTAATAAATCAATAGCTTGAATGTGAAGTACCTTGGCCTTTTCTATGCAATCTAAATCTTTATCAGGCCAAAGATAATCATGTGCAGCCCTCCGATAGACTACGGCTAACTGCGAGAGACTGGAAGCGTGCTTCTCAGGGATAAGCTGCCTTTGAGGAGTGTCTATTGCTCGATTAAAATACTGAATAGCCTTATTTAGGTTATGGTAAGTACCACCTGGTAGTTCAGTGTGATATGAAAAGTGCAAGACCCCTAAATCATGGCAAGTTGATGCTCTTGCCAATGGCTCCTTAAGAGCGATCTTCAATGCTTTGGACAATAACCTCTCTGCTTTCGCGATAGATTTGGCATCTTTTGACTTTATGAGTTGCTTTGCGGTTTCAGTGAGATCGAACCATTTACGTGTTACCAGACAACGAAGCTGTAGGTCTTGCATAGCACTGTACTCTATAGCTTGCTCAGTTTGTAAAGAGAAGAAACCCATTCACTTTCCTCATTAATATTTTTACCATTTTTGACAACCGTCTCTCTTACACTTCTGAAAGCTATACCTGTTGTATATCTAGGCTAACAGTTTGAATCAATTAAAAGTTTACTCTAACTCATAACACCATAATAACCAACTTGCATAAGATACCAACAAGGGTAACATTAAGGCAGTCAAATAACTTCTGGGAAAGCATATGTATCAGATACTTAAAGAGCGCCACCGTCAAGAGAGAGACTCTTACCCTCAAGCGCTGTCTCTGCGAGTCCACCGCGCTCTTAGTTGGCTAAAAAAGGCAGAGATGTGTGATGATGACCACGACTCGAAATACATCTTTCTTTGGATTGCGTTTAACGCCGCATATGCTCAAGATTTCGAGTACAAGGCTGATTTCGGTGAACGAGGCTTATACCAAGAGTTTCTTGCCAAGGTCGCATCTTTAGATGGCGGAAATAAGCTGTCAGAACTAGTTTGGTCTCAATATTCATCTTCCATACGATTGATTCTAGATAATGAATATATCCTTCAGTCCTTCTGGAAGTTTCACTCTGGACTCATCACAGAGGATCAATGGAAGAAAGAGCGTTCTCAGGCTAAATCTATCGCAAACAAAGCTCTGTCAGGGGGTGACACCGCCACTGTATTGAGTGTCGTTTTCTCAAGGCTTTACACATTACGCAACCAGTTGATACACGGTGGGGCCACGTACAACAGCTCTGCTAATCGTGACCAAATTCGCGACTGCACTGCGTTACTCGAAAATGTTGTTCCAGCAATTATTGAGATTATGATGGATGGGGCTGATGAGCTTTGGGGAGATGCGGTTTATCCATTGGTGTCACCGTAGCTGGTGCAGGAGCATGATAATTGTCATCTCAAGTCAATCAGCCTGCGGACTCAGCAAAGCTGATTGAACTTGCTGATTGAACTTATTGTCACTAATCAAATTTCATCAACGAAAAATCGACACTCTTGGAAGTATCATCATGAGCCACTTACCTACACTTTTCCCATCACATAAAAGATACAAAGACTGTGTAATCAATCGTTTACTTGCGCTGTCGGTGTCTGTTTGTCTTCGAGCGGCAAATTGGGAGTTCGTGTAATGCATTCACCAACCGCTTTTGGTATGCCTATTAGGTGAACCTCGAAAGCTTTCAGACGTCATCAATACCATGTTTATGAAATCTCGTTTAAATCGCGAGCCATCAGTTTGCCCTCTGACGAAGATATATACAGCCTAAGCTGTTCACCTTACTTTCAACTTTAAACCTGGGACTGTGAATTTTGCTCACTTCCACATATGAATTCAATAAACAAAGGGGCAATGCCACCAACTGATCGTCGCTTGTGATACATCAGCGCGAGCTCTTCTTGGCTTCGAATAATAATGGTAACTCATAAAGAGAGAGCATCTACAAGCTCTTACGATCGAACTCGTCCGTGAATTTAGTCTGATTCTGATTCGATATCAGCATCTTTAGATTGACTTTTTACCCTATTCACCAAATCTTTTTTTTGCTCATCAGTTAACACTTTGAGCATTAGATTAGCGCCTCTTTCAATACGAAGCTGCATGGCTAAATCTTGGTCAGCAATGACTTCTGGTTCGTGAAATTCGATGTGACCTCTTTCCCGAATATCAAAGTTGATACCTTTCGCACCAAGCCTCATCCCAGCTTTAACTCGTTTTGCATTTACATCTTTACCAATTGTGGTTCTAGCTTCGAAATCATTCCAAGCGCCAATAATCAAACGTACATATGGATCTTTTGTTACAGGGTCATGACCTAAATAAGCTTTAACATCATAATCTTTGAGAATTTGGTTGAACTTGGCTTTTTCCTTATGCTGGGATAAATCTAAGTCTAGCTCCGTTAGCTTTCCCGCTCTTTCTGCTTTTGCCTGTGATAACTTGGATTTTAACTCGTTAATAATTTTGTGCTGCTCTTCGTAAACATCTTTCCATTGACTGTCATAATCATAATCAAGCATAAACGTCATCGCTCTTTTAGCCTTTAAACTGGCGGCATGCATCTCTGACTCCAAAGCGTTTATATCGACTGTCGTTTCTTGCTTATCTTCAATATGTTTGAGCAAGTTGTATACACTGCTTTCTAAAGGGGCATATTTTATATCTTTGGCATTGCAACCATTTGCCTTTGTTTTACCATTGCATTTTATATAAGAACGAACCTTCCCGAACTTAGATACCTGCTCACCACCAAAAGCCATTTTTTTATTGCAGTGATCGCAATACACTATGCCGCTCAACACATTCTTGACGACTGTAACTTTGCCTCCCTTGGTCTTCGATATTTTCTGCTGGCATGAATTGAATGTTTTTTCATCTACAATAGCATCATAGATCTTTTTACCGTCTCTATATCCAAGTACCGCCTCATCTCTCAAATACCGATTCACAGCAGACTCACACAGCGGTTTGTTTGAAGTTGTCGTTATTAGATCACCGTTCTCATCATACCGATAGCGAGGTAGTTCAACTGGCCCTATTTCATTGATAATCCTTTTGGCTCCAAGTCCCAGTTTTCTCAACTCAAAAATTTTTTGAATGACCTTTACATTATCATCTATTAACCGATAGTCTCGTCTATCTTTTGTTCTATGAAGCCAAATAGGCGTCTTCGCTACGCTCTTTATCCCTTGCCTCTCGAGTTGTCTTATAGTTGCTTGAATCCTTTCAGACTTGATTCTGCTTTCTTCATTCGCAAGATAGAGTCCGATTTCAAGCATAATCCTCGCACTCAACCCTAGAGGCCCTTGCATTTCGCTTGAGAAAACAATGTTCCACTTTGTAATCGCTACCTTTACACCTGCTTTCATTATTTTTTCTAAGTGTTCACGAACGATACCAGGTTCAGCTCTACTAAATCGGTCTATAAGTTCAAAAACAATGATATCTCCAGGCTCAATCCGCCCATTTTCAATATCACAAAATAGCTTCCCTAGCTGCCCTTTCTTGATGTTTTCTTCGGTGTAGCCCGATCGCCCTTTATCTTCATACCTACGACCATAGATATATGGTTTTAGCCCTTCGCTTATCCTTGATTCATTGTGAATTTCAATCCATTTTTCAGTAGCTTCCGTTTGGCGCTCCATGCCCTGACCATCGGTAGATTGGACTTTTTTTGAAACTCGGTGATAAAGAAAGTATTTACTCATATTTACCTCACAACAAATCTATACTTCATAGTATCATAGAGTTGTTTATCATACAGTTGTCTTTTGCAAACTGTGGCTTACCCTATCACATTGGTGGCGATATCCAAGAGCGCAGCAAACTGCTTCTTCAAACGCCTGAGAGCTTTTTAGCGCGTTTCAATGTTGATGTCCGTGTGATGAACGAAGTGGTTTCTATTAACCGTCAAGACAAAACGGTTACGGTTAACAATTTGCTTGATGGCTCTGAATACCAAGAGAGCTACGACTTTCTTCTACTCAGCCCTGGCGCAGGTCCAGTTGTGCCGCCTATTCCGGGTATTGATAACCCGTTAACGCACTCGCTGCGCAATATTCCAGATATGGATCGCATCATTAAAACGATCGAAACCAACAAAGTTGAACACGCTACGGTCGTTGGTGGTGGTTTTATCGGTTTGGAAATGATGGAAGCCTTCCACCAGCTAGGCATAAAAACCACATTAGTTGAAATGGCGGATCAAGTGATGACGCCCGTTGACCGTGAAATGGCTGGCTTCGCACATGCTGAAATTCGTGAGAAAGGCATCGACCTTAAACTTGGCGTCGCACTTGAGTCGGTGAAATTCGTACCTAACGAGCACGTGGCAAGTTTCGACTCTGGTGAGAGCGAAAAACACCAACATCTAGAAGGTGAATTGGAATTAACACTAAACAATGGTGAAAGACTCACCACCGATATTCTGATTATGGCAATTGGTGTTCGCCCCGAGACCAAATTAGCAAAAGAAGCTGGCTTAGAAATCGGCGCTCTTGGTGGTATTTATACCAATGAATACATGCAAACCAGCGATCCTTCGATCTACGCTGTCGGCGACGCGGTAGAAAAGAAAGACTTCGTGACTGGCGAGCAAACTCTAGTGCCACTTGCGGGCCCGGCAAACCGTCAAGGCCGAATGGCAGCAGACAACATGCTTGGCCGCCAAGAAACTTACCAAGGTACGCAAGGCACGGCGATCTGTAAGATCTTTGATTTAGCCGTCGCTTCTACTGGTAAAAACGAGAAACAGCTGAAACGTGAAAACATCGCTTATGAAAAAGTGTATGTGCATACAGCAAGTCACGCGAGTTACTACCCAGGTGCAGAAACCGTGTCATTCAAAATGCTGTTTGATCCAGTAACAGGTAAAATATTAGGTGCACAAGCAGTAGGTAAAGACGGTGTTGATAAACGTATCGACGTAATGGCAGTTGCTCAGCGTGCTGGTATGACGGTAGAGCAACTGCAACACCTCGAGCTAACTTACGCGCCACCTTATGGCTCTGCTAAAGATGTAATTAACCAAGCGGCGTTTGTGGCAAATAACATCATCAAAGGCGATGCGACCGCGATTCATTATGATGAAATGGATTCACTGACAGAAGACCAACTGTTACTTGATGTTCGTAATCCTGGTGAATTGGAGTCCGTTGGTTATCTTGAAGGTGCAATTAATATTCCTGTCGATCAACTACGTCGTCGCATGCACGAACTTCCTAAAGACAAAGAGATCGTGATTTACTGTCAAGTTGGGTTACGCGGTAACGTAGCATACCGTCAGCTGGTCAACAATGGTTACAAAGCCCGCAACTTGATTGGTGGATACAGAACTCTCAAATTTGCTCGCTTATAACTTGATAATAAAAAAGAGAAAACCACGTGCTTGGTTTTCTCTTTTTTTGCAGGAAAGAAAGCGTAGATCATTCACCTTCAATTGCCAAACGGACTGCTGCTTGAGCATGGATAGAAGTGGTATCGAGTAGTGTAACATCGGTGTGACTTTGGTTTACAAGTAAGGCAATTTCAGTACACCCGAGAATCACAGCTTCAGCTCCCTGCTCTTTTAGTTTTTCAATAATTTGCAAGTATATCGTCCTTGACTCCTCTTTGATTTCACCTTGGCATAACTCTTTATAAATAATGTTATGTACTTTAGAGCGGTCGTCTTGATCGGGAATGATGACATCAAGCCCATAGAGGTCTGAAAGCCTTCCTTTATAAAAGTCTTGCTCCATTGTGAATTGAGTACCAAGGAGTCCGACCTTTTGAACCCCTTTCTCACGAAGTAACTCAGCAGTCGCGTCTGCGATATGTAGTATGGGGATATTAATACTGGCTTCAATTTGAGGCGCAACTTTGTGCATTGTGTTAGTACAAATAAGAATGAAGTCAGCGCCCCCTTTTTCTATTGAAGATGCAGCATCAGATAGAATGCTTGCCGTTTCTTCCCATTTACCTTGATGTTGAAGTTTCTCTATCTCCGAAAAATTCACGCTATACATACAAATTTTTGCGGAATTTAAGCCGCCTAACGTCTCTTTGACTCCTTCGTTGATCAATTTGTAATAACTAAGCGTCGACTCCCAGCTCATACCACCTAGAAGACCGATAGTTTTCATATAACTCTCCAATCGTTATACACCACCGTGCCAGGGGTGTTTTTACAAAAAAAAATCAGCCACTTAAATAAGTAGCATTCAAGCGTCCTCACTATTGAGCATTGGGTAACACGAAAATAAAATCATTCCCACAAGGACCGCTACGCGATTCTCATATATCCTCGCAATATCGTTACTGCATTTCCAGAAAGCTTAACGTGCTCAGTGCTTAACAACTCTGTATGGACGACCCCACTTCTCTCGGAGGCTTGGAAGCCTTTCAGTTGCTTTTTGTTGAGCTCTTTAGCCCAGTAAACACATAAAGCGCAATGTGCAGAGCCTGTAACTGGGTCCTCATTAACACCTACCCAAGGCGCGAAGTATCGAGAGACAAAATCGGCGTCAGTACTTGATTGAGCAGTGATGACGACGCCACGGCCCTTTTGTTTAAGCAGCGCACCAAAATCAGGGTCGAGCTGTTCAAGCACAAATTCATCATTAATGACGATCAACTGCTTATTATCAAACTGACCGTAGGCGACTACATTGGCGGCATCTAGCCCCAAGCCATGAAGTAAGTCTTTGTTAATACTCGCTCTCATATCTAAAGTTGGCGCAGGAAACACCAAATGAATTTCTTCATGATCGAGTTGTGCAGTTAAAACCCCAGATAGCGTAACGAACTCAATCGTATCTCCAGTATTATATAACCCCTGCTCTTTCAGAACGTGCGCCGTTGCAAGTGTGCCGTGTCCACACAAAGCAACTTCCGTCCTCGGTGTAAACCAACGAAGTTGCATTGTATTGAGTGACAGAAATGCCGTTTCAGATAACGACATCTCGGCCGCGATGGCCAACATCGTTTCCTCATCAAAGCTTGACTCTGTGATACAAACACCCGCGGGATTACCTTTGAAAACCTCTGATGTAAACGAGTCAACCTGAAAAATTTTAACTTCCACGAAATATCCTTAAGTTCTATCAAACACGTAATTCTGTATCACGTGATTTTTAATATCTGTTGTTTGAGCGAAAAAAACCTATGAAATTTTCTACCAACCTTATAGGTCTTGTTGGAAGCGCTAACAAACAGGAGAATGTAGTTAATTATGCAAAACGTAAAAAGCCATCATCAATGTGACTCAATTGGATATCTTATCGGAGTTTTCGGCGTTTCTTTAGTTCTAATATGGATTGGTATTTATAAATTCACACCTACAGAGGCCAAGCTTATACAACCGCTCGTTGAAAATCATTTTCTGATGAGTTGGTTGTATGATGTGATGTCAGTTCAAGCCGTATCAAACATCATTGGCGCAACAGAAATCATTGTCGCTATTGGATTAATCGTTGGCCTTAAAAACACACGAGTCGCTTATTTTTCTGGCATAGCCGCCGCAATTATTTTTCTTGCGACACTCAGCTTTCTAATTACGACACCGAATACATGGAAAGTGTCTGATGGGGTTTTGGTGACAAACTTCTTTTTAGTAAAAGATATTCTATTTTTAGCCATTGCGATTAGCGTCATCGAACGAAACAAGCCAAACAGAGAATAACTCTAAATAGTTCGAAATCTTGTTTTTCCAGAACGTAGCCTGAAAGGTGCAAACGACTTACAAGTCGAATGGTTCTGTCAATAACTCTAAACAAAGGCTCTTAAATTTAGAATGTTTAAGAGTCTTTGCCTCTTAATTATGCGAAACAACATCCTAGCGTAAAGTGAAAAGAAAAGCCTTTCACTCTACTGCTAAGGTTTATTGATACTTTGCCGAAGTAATGAACTCACCGAATGTCTCGCACCATACAACAACCGTATTGTATTCAGAAATTGAAGTGCTTTGAGGAACCTCAACAACGAAGTTATCGAACGTTTTGACATCACCAATTAAGCCCATCTCAGATTTAAGGTCATTAAACTCTTGTTCCGTTTCGACAAACTTAGGAGATAGATAGAGTTTATAGTCTGGTCCGGGAGCGAGTTTTCCTACCAACGTAATGACTTCAGAACTCAAATGAATTTCTCCCTCTCCCCAATGAAAAGCATCGCTACCTTTGAGTTCCCTCTTAAACACTGCGCTGTATTCTGCACCTTGCTTGCTCTTAGCAACTTGTTCATCGGTCGGCGCAGGTGGTGCAATAAGGATCGGTAAAGTATAGATACCTATCGCAATGCCAATAGAAACTGCCACTAAGTGACTGATTGTTAATTTAATTATATTTTTCAAGGTCATAAGCATCTTCTTATTAGTTTTACTACTTGAAATTAGATTCAAATCGGCCTTATCTGTCTATTATCGAGCAGCATAATGTCATTAACATTATACACAAGCTATGCGCACTAAATGCAGACTGAGCGCAATTAAAAACGGCTGATAATTAATATCAGCCGTTTGCTTATCGGAAATGTCGTTGTGCCGGTTTGGTCACTATTCCGCTTCCACCAAAGCGATCTTATCGGATGTCGATTTTTCCAATTTTATCGCAATAAACTTAGAGGTTGGCGTAAACGTTCTATCCCCATAACTGTCCAAAGGAACTAATGGGTTTGTTTCTGGATAGTAAGCCGCCGCCTGACCTGCTGGTACATCATAGGCAACAAGCGTAAATCCGCTCACACGGCGCTCAACGCCATCTTCCCACAATGACACCATGTCCACTTTGTCGCCCGGTTCAAAACCGAGTTTACGAATATCCGCTTCATTGATAAACAGCACTTCGCGCATACCAAATACTCCACGATAACGGTCATTCAAGCCGTAAAGTGTCGTATTGTATTGGTCGTGTGAGCGCATGGTTTGCAAGATCAAATCTGGCTTTTGGCCTTTTTCGAGTATCGCTTCGCTGATCAACTGCTTCGGCAACTCGCTAGAGCTGAACTGTGCTTTGCCGCTTGGTGTATTCCATCGACGCTCAGCAGCTGGGTTTACCAAGTGGAATCCACCCGGGTGTTTAAGCTTATGGTTAAAGTCGGTAAAGCCCGGAATCGTGTCGGCAATCAAATCGCGAATACGGTCGTAATCTTCAATCGCCCACAACCAATCAATTGGTTTTGCCCCGAGTGTAGCATTGGCAATACCGGCAATAATCGCTGGTTCTGAACGCAAATGCTCCGAACGCGGTTTTAGCTGACCAAATGAGATATGCACCATGCTGAAAGTATCTTCAACCGTCACGCCTTGTGGGCCAGTTGCTTGCTGATCAATCTCGGTACGGCCTAAGCACGGAAGAATAAGCGCATCTTTACCTGTGACAAGGTGAGAACGATTTAACTTCGTCGAAATGTGTACGGTTAAATTACAGTTTCGCATCGCGTTGTGCGTACGTTCTGTGTCTGGCGTTGCTTGTGCAAAGTTACCGCCCAAACCGATAAATACTTTCGCTTGCCCTTCTTCCATCGCTTTAATGGCTTGCACAGTGTTGTGGCCTTCACCGCGCGGGACGGCAAAGTTAAATCGACTTTCAATGCGATCCAACAACAGATCTGAAGGTTTTTCATCAATGCCCATCGTACGGTCGCCCTGAACGTTACTGTGACCACGTACTGGTGAAAGACCCGCGCCCGGCTTACCAACGTTACCTCGTAACATTTGCACGTTTGCGACTTCTTTAATGGTTGGTACAGAGTGACGATGCTGAGTCAACCCCATCGCCCAACACATGATCACACGTTCTGCACGTCGATACATGCTCGCCACCATCTCGATTTCACTTAAATCAAGACCCGATTGTTCCGTGATGTGTTCCCAAGCGGTTGCGTCCACTTCAGCCAAATAGTCATCTATACCTATCGTGTGCTGCTTGATGAATTCACGGTCAAATACCGCTTTGCCACCGTTTTGCAATGCCTCGCGTTCCCATTGCAACAAGAATTTCGCGATGCCACGAAATACTGCCATGTCTCCGCCCAAAGCAGGACGCAGGTACGCCGTGTTTGTAGGCTCTGAGCCGTTACTCAACATCTCAATCGGCATTTGTGGGTTTTGGAAACGCTCTAATCCGCGCTCTTTCAGCGGGTTTAGACAGATAACCTGAGCACCACGTTTTACCGCTTCGCGCAGAGGTTCAAGCATTCGTGGGTGATTCGTGCCCGGGTTTTGACCAATCACAAAAATCGCGTCGGCTTCTTCAAAATCATCAAAGATCACTGTGCCTTTACCAACGCCAATGGTGTCTTTCATCCCGATTGCACTGGCTTCGTGACACATGTTGGAACAATCTGGGAAGTTGTTGGTACCGAATGCGCGCACAAATAGCTGATATAAAAACGCCGCTTCGTTGCTTGCACGGCCAGAGGTATAAAACTCCGCTTGGTGTGGTGAATCCAATTGGTTGAGATGTTTAGCCACAAGAGAAAAAGCCTCATCCCAAGAGACAGGCACATAGTGGTCGGATTCAGCATCGTATCGCATTGGGTGCGTGATACGGCCTTGGTATTCCAACCAGTAATCGGTTTGAGTTGAGAGAGAAGAAACGCTGTGATTGGAAAAAAACTCAGGATCAATCAGACGATTAGTCGCCTCCCAGTTTACCGCTTTCGCGCCATTCTCACAGAAATTGACTTTACCACTATCTGGCGACTCACCCCATGCACATCCCGGGCAGTCGAAACCGCCATTTTGGTTGGTTTTGAGCATAGTGCGAATGTTTTTAACTGCATTTTCACTGCCCCACCAACTTCTGGTTACGGCTTTCAGTGCACCCCAACCACCAGCTGGACCTTTGTATGTTTTTATTTGTTCTTTTTGGCTCACGACTTTACTCCTCGCAGATATACCAGCAAGCAGGGTGCCCGTGAAAACAAGCGCGTTATTTATTGAGATAATGCGGAAGTATTGAAGGGCTTAGTTTCTAATCCATGTATTTTTTAATCCAAATAAGTAACCACTCAACATGCTCTCGCTTGTCCGAGCGTTTACTTATCTAGATTCTTGATATCGGATACCCGCCTACTGTTTCTAAGACTGGTAGATTCAATTCGCATTGTTGCGTCTTGATCTAAATCAAAGATTAAGTCGTTATTCAATATGCGTCCAATTGATAATCCTGACCGAGTGATAAACAAAATCTATGACGAATTTTTCCACTGACGGTCATAACATTTTTAATCAATACAATTTATGAGGTTAATCGTTTTCCCATCCGATTCCACCTAGTTCGCTTAACGAGCTCAATAAAATCGGTACTCTTGATAATAGATAATATCTATCACACTATAGATACTTTAAATTTGACCCTAATTAATATCAGGAATAGCCTTGATTCAGATCAATTTTGAGTGTGGTTTTATTCTTGACTTGGTTTTTCATTCCCCAGTTAAAACGCTCCAGCGCTTAAAAAGTACGGTAGTGCTGTGCCCTTTTTAGGGAGTTCCCCCGTACATGTGACTCACAACGCAAGGTTAACAAGCCATTATGGATATCAAACAACTTAAATATCTCATCGCACTTGAACAGACCAAACACTTTGGTCAAGCCGCCGCATTGTGCCACATTACGCAGCCTACTTTGTCCATGAGAATCCGAAGCTTAGAGGAAGAGCTCGATCTCGAATTAATCCAAAGAAGTCAAAGATTTGAAGGATTTACTGAAGCCGGAGAACGCATTTTAGCTTGGGCAAAAACCGTCTTAGCAGCTCATGATGGATTGCAAGCCGAAGCCGCCAACTGCCGTGGTCAGTTGGTAGGCTCTCTTCGGCTTGGAATGGTGCCACTCGCCAGCCAAAACCCTATGCAATTGCTTAAACCATTAGCTCAACAGTTCCCTGAGTTACGCTTTCAAATACTCTCCATGACGACCGAACAGATCATAGACCAACTCAATCGCAATCAACTTGATTTGGGGATGTGTTATGTCGATCAAGTCAACACCGCTTACTTCGATGTTATCGAACTAGATTCAACCAAACTTGGCGTTTTATTCGATGAGCGTCATTTTGATTTTGCCGAATCTGAAGTGTTGTGGGAGTCACTCAATAACATTCCGCTAGGGCTGCTTTCGAAGGGCATGCACTATCGCCACTCCATTGATCTTAGCTTTGTGAGTAAAGGGCTGGTTCCGCAAACCGTCATTGAAAGTAACTCCACCTTTCACTTGATCCAAGCAGTAGCCAGTGGCCTTTGTTGCGCCATTATGCCGCTGAATTGTGGATTGGAAGAGTTGAACGATACGCTTCGCATTATCCCTATCGAAGAAGCCGCCGTTCACGCCCCGCTAGGTTTGTTAAAGCGAAAACAAGAACCCTTCTCCGCGCTAACCGATCAGTGCTTCGCAGAAGCAAAAAACATATTCAATCGATAACAAGAATCCACACGTCAATTTTTGGCATACATAACGGCTTATGAGGTGATTTCATGAGATGTACTACTCAATCTTATTTAGAACTGTCCGATTTCAATCAAGCACCACCTCAACCAAGTGCGTTCAATTACCGAGAATTGATTGATGGCCGCCCAGTGCAACAAATGTCGCTGGCGAGTGAATCCGCCTTAGCTATCAGCTTTAACGGCATTAGCCAAGCGGTCATGATGGTGACGCCAGGCCATCTGGAAGACTTCGTGAAAGGATTTAGCCTAAGCACAGGCATCGTCCACGATTTCAAAGAGATTAAAGACATTGAAATTGGTGGCGATCACGAATCTCACTATGCGGAAGTGGAAATCAGCAACCGCGCTTTCTGGGCGTTAAAAACACAGCGCCGAAATCTTGCCGGCACAACCGGATGCGGCATTTGTGGTGTAGAGGCTCTGGAACAAGCTTTGCCTGATTTGGCACCGCTAACACCGTCTCTTCCTCCGCGCTCCGATGTATTCGAAGGGCTGCGAGACAAAGTCGCACTGCATCAAGAAGCCGCACGTGAATCTGGCGCGTTACACGCCGCTTTATTTGCAGATTTACAAGGCAACATCAAGTTGTGCCGAGAGGACATCGGCCGTCACAACGCGCTAGATAAGTTGATTGGCGCATTGACCAACAATCACATCGAGCCTCAAAGTGGCTTCGCAATCATGACAAGCCGTTGCAGCTTGGAGTTGATCCACAAAGCCGTTCGCGCGCGTATCCCCACTCTGGTTTGCTTATCTGCACCTACAGCGTTAACTGTCGAATGGGCAAGAAGAAACCATTTGAACCTAATTCACTTGCCAAAACACAGCTCGCCGCGTCTATACAGCCCTGCACCTTAACACGTCAACCTAGCCGAATTCCTAATATTTCTAACAGAGACCTCTGGGTCTCTGTTGTTTGCTTCTCGTTCCCAATTGATACTTAGCGACAAGACACTATTCTCTCCAACCAAACGAGCTCACCCCTTGTCAGCACTAAGCTTGCGTATATTAACCTGCTTGCATTTGAACGCTTTCCAATCCGATAAGAACGCTGTCAAAAAACCATAAATTAGTAAGGGTTTTGTGTGACTCTTTTCACGCTTTTCCGCCTTCCTAGGCATTTCTAGGAATTTTTCCTAGCCGATCTAGGCAACCATCTCATGTGCCTCACAAAACCACTCTCTAGAATTCCGCTCAGTCAAAGGTAACAAGAGCACATAACGGTCTCCGTTGTGTTTCTAAAACAATTACAAGAGAGTTCATCATGTTAAAATTCCTCGAACAGGTGCGGAAGCCGACCCTCGATCTTCCTGTCGAAGTTAGAAGAAAGATGTGGTTTAAACCATTCATCCAATCTTACTTGGTCGTATTCATCGGCTACCTAACCATGTACTTGATTCGTAAGAACTTCAATGTCGCGCAAAACGACATGATCTCAACTTACGGTTTGAGCATGACAGACCTAGGTCTTATTGGCCTTGGCTTCTCCATCACATACGGCATCGGTAAAACCGTTGTGTCTTACTACGCTGACGGTAAGAACACCAAGCAATTCCTCCCTTTTATGCTGATCCTTTCTGGTCTTGCAATGCTTGGTTTCAGCTTCAGCATGGGCGGCGGTAGTGCAAGCCTGTTCTTGATGGTGGCTTTCTACGCTCTGAGTGGTTTCTTCCAAAGTACTGGTGGCCCTTCTAGTTACTCAACCATTACAAAATGGACACCTCGTAACAAGCGCGGCTCTTACCTAGGCTTGTGGAACATGTCACACAACGTTGGTGGTGCGGGCGCAGCGGGTGTTGCTCTTTTCGGTGCCAACTACCTATTCGACGGCCACGTAATCGGCATGTTCGTGTTCCCTTCTATCATCGCGATCATCGTTGGCTTTATCGGTATGCGCTTTGGTAGCGACTCACCAGAAGCTTACGGTCTAGGTAAAGTAGAAGAACTTTTCGATGAAGCAGTGAGTGAAGAAGACACCGCCGCTGAAGAAAACCAGATGACCAAAAAAGAAATCTTTGTTGAATACGTTCTTAAAAACAAAGTTATCTGGCTACTTTGCTTTGCCAACATCTTCCTTTACATCGTGCGTATTGGTATCGACCAATGGTCAACGGTATACGCGTACCAAGAACTTGGTCTGTCAAAAGAAACGGCAATCTCTGGCTTTACTCTATTCGAAGTCGGTGCGCTTGTGGGTACTTTGATGTGGGGTTACTTATCTGACTTAGCAAACGGTCGCCGCGCATTGGTTGCTTGTGTGTCTCTTGGTTTGATCATCGTATCGCTTGAGTTCTACCAACACGCCACTAGCGAGTTCATGTACTTAGCCTCTCTATTTGTATTGGGCTTCTTGGTGTTTGGTCCGCAACTTCTTATCGGTGTTGCCGCGGTTGGTTTTGTCCCTAAAAAAGCAATCAGTGTAGCTGACGGAGTAAAAGGTACATTCGCTTACCTAATCGGTGACAGCTTCGCGAAACTTGGTCTCGGTATGATTGCAGACGGTACACCTATCTTCGGCTTAACAGGTTGGAAAGGTACCTTCGCAGCCCTAGATACCTCCGCCATGATTTGTATTGTTTTGCTTGCTTTCGTCGCTATCGCGGAAGAGAAGAAGATTCGACACGCGAAGAAGCTTCAACTTGCACAAAACCAAGCCTAACTTCTCTGCGCGCTTTACTTCGGTAAAGCGCGCAAGATCATTAAAAAGCATGGCTCAATTCAGTATCATTAAAGATTTTTCTATTGGCTCCTGTTGGAGCTTATTGTTGTTAGTCGTCTGCTCTATTTGGTTGTAATAATGATTCATGTTGCTCTAGTTGATGATCACGTCATCGTGCGTTCGGGTTTCGCACAATTATTAAATTTAGAAAGTGATATTACCGTTGTTGGTGAATTCGGCTCTGTCGCCGAAGCGCGAAAAGGGTTGCCTGCGGTACACCCACATGTCGTCATCCTAGATATCTCCATGCCAGATGAAAGCGGCTTAAACTTTCTCAGCGAAATACCAACTGGCATTGCCTGCGTGATGCTTAGCGTGCATGACTCCCCTGCGATGGTGGAAAAATCACTAAAGCTAGGTGCAAAAGGCTATCTTAGTAAACGCTGTAGCCCAGACGAACTTATTCAAGCCGTAAGAACCAGTGCTTCTGGCGGCTGTTACCTCACATCAGATATTGCACTTAAACTTGCAACGCCTAGCGACAACACCACCTCTCTATGCCAACTAACAAAACGTGAAAACGAGGTATGTCATCTACTTGCCACTGGGTTGGATGTAAAGTCTGTCGCGGCAGAGCTTGGCTTGAGCCACAAGACTGTTCATGTTCATCGTGCGAATGCTATCGACAAACTCGGCGTGAAAAACAACGTTGAGCTCGCCAAACTATTTTCTCAAGAGTCCTTTTAATGCGAGCTTACGCTGTTACCACCATTTGCGGACTATTTGTTATGGCTTGCGCCTGGTTCTGCTTATGGGTGATTGCCTATTACTTTGTCAATGATCCCGAACTGGCGATCTTATTGTTTCCTTTCGCTTTAAGATTAGGTGTCGCCCTGCACACTCGCACCGCTTATTGGCCGACGATTTACCTTTCGGAGTGGGGACTTTCCATCGCACTTGCGATCTTACTGGGTCAACCGCAGTGGCTTACCGTGCTGATTGCGAGCATTGCCAGTATCCCGGTCACTCTGATTGCGAAAAAATACTACTACGGTGACCAAAACCGCCACTTAGCCGTCATGGGCGTTGTGATCATCATTACCGCCTTCATCAACGTAATGGCGGTCGGCTTTCACGTGCCTTCTGTTTATATGGTGTGGTTAGCCAGTATTTCTGGTGGGCTGATGCTGGTTCCTATGTGTTACCTGTTGTGGAGCTATTTGTTCCAAAGTCGTTGGTCTCCGCTTAGCTCTCTCCTACTTAGCAATGCCGTTGTATTTCAGGTGCGTCATATCGTGCTTTATGCACTGCTTTTGATCGGCAGTATTTTGGTGCAAACCAGTTTGCCTGAAGAGCTAAAACGATTTGCGCCGTTTTGTATGGCGATTCCAATCATCGTGCTTGCTCTGCGTTACGGCTGGCAAGGTGCTCTGCTCGCCACCATGCTCAACAGCATAGCGCTGATTGCGGCTCGCAGCGGCGTATCAAATCTAGAAATCACCGATTTGTTATTATCTCTCTCGGCGCAAACCATCACCGGCATTATGCTCGGCTTAGGGGTTCAGAAACAAAAAGACCTCAATCACAAACTGCGCGGCGAACTTGCGCGCAATCAGAATTTGTCTCGCCAGCTTATCAAAGCGGAAGAGTCCGTAAGACGCGATATTGCGCGCGAACTGCATGACGAAATCGGACAGAACATCACGGCAATCCGCACACAAGCCAACATCATTAAACGAGTGAACAACGCTGAAACACGCGTGGGTTGCGCCGACATGATCGAAGGGCTTTCCCTCAACGTGTACGACACCACTAAGCGACTGTTAAGCAAGCTAAGACCCAAAATGCTGGATGATTTGGACTTGAAAGAATCCGTCGAGCAACTGACGCGAGAGATGGAATTCGCCAATCACGGAACGACTGTTCAACTGAACTGGCAAGGCGATTACACCAGCCTGAGTGACACACTCAAAGTCACCCTATTCCGTTTATGCCAAGAGTCATTGAATAACGCAGCCAAGTATGCAGGAGCGCAGTTGATCAATATTGAGCTGACAATTGGAGAAACGGCGGTGTCACTGATGATTCACGATGATGGTGTCGGTTTCAAAGTTCAGGATAGCATGAAAGGCATGGGCGTTCGCGGCATGCAAGAGCGTGTGCACGCGTTAGGTGGAAAAATGGTTATCTACTCCACCAGCGATCAAGTGATCGGCACACAAATCAGCATTACTTTACCTAAGGTGTAACCCAAGATGTTTGGATTTTTACGTTCACCTAAATTTACTCAACCGAGTCTGAGCAACGAGCAAATCGACCAGCGTTACCACCATTGGCGTTTGCACATTATGTTGGGGATGTACATCGGCTACGCAGGTTTCTACTTTACCCGTAAGACCTTTAACTACGCCGCACCAGCGATGATTACCGATCTTGGCTTAGATAAAGGCGATTTGGGTCTTATCAGTACACTTTTCTACATCACCTACGGCTGCTCGAAGTTTATTTCTGGCACGATTTCGGATCGCTCTAACCCTCGTTATTTCATGGGATTAGGATTGATTGCGACAGGTCTGGTCAATATCGCGTTCGGTTTTTCTAGCTCACTCGCGGCTTTCATTACTCTGTGGATCTTAAACGCCTGGTTCCAAGGCTGGGGCTGGCCTTCATGCTCCAAGCTGTTAACCACTTGGTATTCACGTTCCGAGCGTGGCTTCTTATGGGCGATTTGGAACACCGCACACAACGTTGGTGGCGCGCTGATCCCTATTTTGGTGGGCTATTTAACGTTGCACTACAGCTGGCGTGAAGGTTTTATTCTACCCGGCATCATCGGGGTATTGCTCGGTCTATTCGTTTGTTGGCGATTGCGCGACAAACCCACAACAATGGGTTTACCAAGTGTCGGCCAATGGCGCAACGACGCACTAGAACTTGCGCAAGAAAATTACGGACGTGGCCTCACCTACCGCGAAATTCTGAAATCGTACGTATTTAACAACAAATACATCTGGCTGCTCGCGTTCAGTTATGTGTTGGTTTACATCGTCCGAACCGCAATCAATGACTGGGGAAACCTGTACTTGACCGAGCAGCATCACTATAGCCTGATTAATGCCAACGCTGCTCTGTCTATGTTTGAAATCGGCGGTTTTGTTGGTTCATTGGTTGCGGGTTGGGGCTCAGACAAACTCTTTGGCGGTAACCGTGGGCCAATGAACTTGCTGTTCGCGATTGGGATTTTCTTATCTGTCTCCGCGCTTTGGCTAATGCCTCTGACCAACTTTGCATTCCAAGCAGCGGGATTGTTCTCCATCGGCTTCTTTGTCTTTGGACCACAAATGCTGATCGGTATGGCGGCGGCGGAGTGCTCTCACAAAGACTCTGCCGGCGCGGCAACAGGATTCGTGGGCTTGTTCGCCTACATGGGCGCAGCATTGTCTGGCTATCCGCTGGCGTTAATTCTTGAAGAATATCATTGGACGGGTTTCTTCATCACCATTTCAGTTTGTGCAGCCGTCATTGGCCTTTTGTTGCTGCCATTTTTGCAAGCGCAACCATCACGAAAACCACTCGAACCAAAACCTCGGTTGTAAATCGACTTATCGCCCTTCGGGCAAATTGGCGAGTGACCTAACCGCGCTCGCCCTCCTTATTTAACGTATCTCTGCTCAATTTTTCTTCCGATTCAGTTCGGAGGGTTAACTATGGGAAAAATTCATGAATTTGAACACTATTTCATCGCATAGCTTCTTTCAAATGAACAACAAAATCCAAAACTACGCTTGGGGAAGCACCTCTTCTATTCAAGATTTGTTTGGCTTTTCTAACGAAACGAATGAGCCTCAAGCAGAAGTATGGATGGGTACTCACCCAAACGGCTGCTCTGAAGTTCAGATTGAGCAAAACACGCTGCCTTTGTCTGAACTGATCAAACAAAACCAACCCGCTTACTTATCAGCAGAAACCGCAGCGAAATTTGGCGACCTGCCCTTTCTGTTTAAGATCTTAGCGGCCGAACATGCACTGTCGATTCAAGTTCACCCAAGCAAACAAGATGCCGAAATAGGCTTCGAAAAAGAACAAAGTGCCGGGATCCCACTAAACGCAAGCCATCGTAACTACAAGGATCCAAACCATAAACCTGAGTTGGTGTACGCGCTGACAAGTTACCAAGCCATGAACGGTTTTCGCTCGTATGCCGAGATTATTGAGGCATTTAGCCTTTGCGATATCGATGAGCTACGCGCGCCTCTTGACACATTCAAACGCGAAATCAACTCACAAGGTTTACGCGATTTCTTTGTGCACATTCTTACCATGGAAGGAGAAACAAAAGAGCGAGCACTGAAACAGCTTCTTGCCCACGCTTCACGTCAATCGGAGCAAGGCACTGGCAGCGACGTTTTCCAGCTCATCTTGGATCTATCCACTCAATACCCCGGCGATGTCGGCTTGTTTGCGCCATTACTGTTGAATGTCATCACGCTGCAACCTGGCGAAGCGATGTTCCTGAGCGCAAGAACGCCACACGCTTACATTAAAGGTACGGGATTAGAGATCATGGCGAACTCAGATAACGTTTTACGTGCAGGACTCACGCCGAAACATATGGATGTTGAAGAACTGGTTAAATGCACAGATTTTGTGCCTAAGCCTTTTGACAGCCTTGTTCTAGAACCCAATGCCAATGGTTGCCAAAGCCTTTACCCCGTTCCAGTGGAAGACTTTAGTTTCAGCATTCTTAACCAACCGAATCACGACGTGGTTGAGGCAAACAGCGCAGAGATTTTGATAGCGATTGATGCCGACCTGACACTCATCAGTGATAACGGTGAGACGTTAACCGCCGCGAAGGGACAATCTGTATTTGTTCCTGCTTACGTTGGCCATTACCGTATTCAAAGTGCGGCACGTGTGGCTCGCGCCTTCAACTAGTTTTTGAACAACCGATTCAAACTAACGTCTGACCCAAGGGACTGGGTTAGACAATTTATTCCTTTCATAGATTGAACCATTCCGCTCTTAAGGCACTCATGCTTACACCTTGTCGAATCCAAACACCTACAGGCCAGTTTCTCTAAAAGCCATAACCTCCCGGATCTACCATTTACTCAACATTCATTGTCAAAACCCATTTATGTCCGATAAATTCGTCGCTCCAATATCAAATCACTTGGATAATAAAAGCGCTTGCACAGTGGTATTTGTTGCAAAACGTATAATCAACGTTGTAATCAAAGCCTCAATCACTACAATCTCTGGTTCGATTTTTCAGTTAACGTTTGTATGCCGAAGTTAAACCAAGATAACCCTGTTCAAAGCTCCGCCCTTTCCGATATCGAAACCAGCAGTAAGATTCAATCGGCATTAGAACCGAAGTTTCACAAGCCAGAGAAACGTCTCTGCTTAAGCCCTGGCCTATCGGATAAGCATTTGGCGCGCCGTTGGCAAGTATTGGAACACGTGACCAATAAAGATCATCTCCTTGATCCTTTCACGCAGTCACATTGCGATGCTTACTCCAACAACATCGAGCACTTCATTGGTACTGTTAATGTGCCGGTCGGCATTGCAGGCCCTTTGCGCGTCAACGGCTTGTATGCGAACGATGACTTTTTGGTTCCGCTTGCAACGACAGAAGCCGCGTTAGTCGCTTCCTACAACCGTGGCGCAAATCTTATCACCGCCGCTGGTGGCGCGAGCGCATTGTTACTAAGTGAAGGGGTGAGCCGAACACCAGTGTTCGCCTTTAATAACCTTGCCGACGCTGGCCAGTTCGTCAGTTGGGTTGTGACCCAGTTTGACGTATTTCGTCAAATTGCGGAATCCACCACCTCACATGGCAAACTCAAAGACATCAATGTAAATATCGAAGGAAACCATGTTTATTTGGTCTTTGAATACGTGACTGGTGACGCTTCCGGACAAAACATGGTGACCATCGCAACAAACGAAGTGTTCCATCATATTTTGGCGACCAGCCCAATCAAACCAACTCAAGCATTCTTGGATGGCAACTTATCAGGCGACAAAAAACCAAACGCGCACACACTGCGCTCGGTACGCGGTAAGAAAGTATCCGCCGAAGTGACCATTCCTGCTGAGTTGGTGGAAAAATATCTGCATACGACGCCGGAGTCTATGGTTCAATTTGGCAAAATGACCACAGTGGGCGGTTTACTCAGCGGGACAATTGGCGTCAACGCGCATTACGCAAACGCCCTTGCCGCGCTGTACATTGCTTGTGGTCAAGATGCCGCTTGCGTTGCAGAGTCTGCCATTGGAATCACTCGTATGGATGTGGACGCTCAAGGCAACTTGTACGCGTGCGTGACCTTGCCAAACATCATGGTGGGAACAGTTGGCGGGGGCACTGGCCTTCCAACGCAAAAAGCATGTTTGGATATTTTGGGGTTGCACGGCAACGGTAATGCGAAAGCGTTAGCCGAAGTCGCAGCTGCGCTTTGTCTGGCTGGCGAACTCTCGATTGTGGGCGCATTTTGTGCCGATCACTTTTCTCGTGCTCACCATAAGCTTGCCCGAAAATAACCTTTGTTGCTTTGTACAAGAGAACATCCGTGTGGTTTTCTCTTGTGCAAACCAATGGACTTTATTTATTGGCTCAATAATTTTTTGAAACTAACTTAAGCCTTAACAAACATACCAATCTCTTGTTAACAGTACTTTAGCTGTCCCCCTTCTATATCCATTGCGATATCTCTGCTTATTACTCTTCACTGGCCATATTTAATATCAGTATCTTAGAAAAAATAGCATCAAAAACTTCTAGCACTATAGTACCAAATTCATCGTTTGAGTTTTTTGTTCACCACTTATAGCTACTATACTCGCCTATGCAGCTGCTTGATTTTCATAAATTTACTAAACAGCTCAAAAGAGCTTAATAACTCCCGTTAAATGGACTTAAATCGTTACTTCGGGTAAGCGAGTTAACTATGAGACGTCAGAAGCTAAATAAAATCTCTGCTTGGGTACTAGGATTGGCTATCTTATTGCTGAGCCATGTGTCTAATGTATCAGCACAAATACAGCAATCCCCATCCGATCAAACCGTTGCGCGTTTTCTCTATCAAACCTCTTTTGGACCAACACCTGCGTTAATTAATGAGGTTAGGGAAAACGGGTTAGAGGATTGGATACAGAAACAAATCAACCTGCCAGCAACCTACCATCAACCACTTTATCAAACGCCTTTTTCTAAAGGCCTACAGTCAAACCGCGAAAATGCTTGGTATCAAATTGTTGTTACTGCTGAAGATCAGCTTAGGCAGCGAACGGCTTATGCATTGAGTCAGATCGTAGTCGTTTCTCGTTATGGCGGCGTTCTTTCCAGCAAACCTACAGGGTTAGTGAATTACTACGATCTGTTGGTTGAGCATGCGTTTGGCAACTACCGAGACCTGTTGTATGACGTTTCCATCCATCCAGTCATGGGGAGCTATTTGTCTATGCTCGGTAGTGCAAAAGAAAATAGTGCGACAGGAACGCTTCCCGATGAGAACTTTGCTCGAGAGTTAATGCAGTTATTCACTATCGGTTTGTATGAACTCAATTTAGATGGCAGTAAAAAGCTAAACCACGCAACAGGCAAACCTATCCCCACGTACAATCAAACTGATATTCAAGAGCTCGCGCGAGCATTAACTGGATGGAAAAATTCCGACATCGCATTCGTGAAACCGATGCGAGTTATCAGTCAAAGACACGACACCGGCGAGAAGCGATTTCTAGGGAACGTGATCCCACCGGGTCTAACCGCACAAGAAGAGCTTTCAAAAGTGATTGATATGTTGATGTCTCACCCAAATGTTGCTCCATTTGTTTCAAAGTTACTTATCCAACGTTTGGTCAGTTCAAATCCAAGCCCAGAGTACGTCGCGCGTGTTGCTACGATATTTAACAACAATGGGGAAGGAGAAAAAGGCGATCTAACCGCCGTTGTTCGAGCCATATTGCTCGACCCTGAAGCATTAGGGATGACGGATACCCGGCCTATAAAAGTGAAAGAACCGATACTGGTCCTGACTAATTTTCATCGAGCATCAGGTTTTACGGTTAAAGGATCACGTTACGAAGACGCAACAACGATGATGAACATCGCTAATCAAGGGCCGCTTCGTTCTCCTTCCGTGTTTAATTTTTACTCTCCAGACTATCAGCCGTCTAACGAGTTTACGGAGTCTGGTATTAACTCTCCAGAGTATGAACTTCTCAATTGGTCTGTTTATACCGATTTGGTCAACTATATGTTAACCAGCACTCGTAGAGGAGGTGGTGATTCCTACCACTTCGATCTTAACGAGTTTTATCTTCTTCTGGACAATCACCGTGCCTTAGTCGAATTGGTTAACGAGCGTTTCTTTGCTGGAACGGCTTCTGCTGAATTGAAAGAGCTCATGCTCACCGCCCTGAATGATTATCGTGGGGACTATGTGCCAACAACAAAACTCGCTCTAGTGATATTTACCGCCATTTCTGGCGACGAATTCTATATTCAGGATTAGGAGTGAATTATGGATATTTCACGACGACATTTTATACAAAGCACGCTATCGATGGGCGCACTAGCCTCTCTTAGTCTGCCAGGTTACTCTCTCGCAGCGCCATCCAATGACTTTCGAGCATTAATATGTGTGTATTTAGCAGGCGGAAACGACGCATTCAACACCATACTGCCATTATCGGAGGCGCACTATCATCAATATTCCAAAGTCAGAGGCCCACTCTCTGTCGCCAAAGAAGACATACTCCCTATCAATTTGAGTGCTGTCGATAGCTCAAATCACCCAGTGAAGCTCGGCTTACACCCAAAGTTAAATGCGTTAACTTCCGTTTTCGAACAAGGCGATGCCAGCATCGTGCTCAATAGTGGCATTCTCAACCATCCCGTCACCAAACAAGCTATTGAGCAAGGTGAAGCATCACTTCCCGAGCAACTGTTTTCTCATAATTCTCAAACAGACGCTTGGTTACTTGGTGGAATGAGCGAGTCTAAAAATCTTGGTTGGGCTGGCAGAATGTTGGATGTATTAAACTCTGAATCAGAAATAACACCGCTATACAGTGTGCATGGCAACTCGCTTTGGTTACGGGCAATGGAACACCGCCAAACCGTCCTGAAAAAAGATCGCGCGGTTCAGCTTACCGCGATTGATAACCCTTTATACAAAGGTATCTATGATCGCCTTCTCTCTCATCAAACTGACAATCCATTTAATGGTCATTTTAATTTGATGGTTGATGAGTCGATGGTAATGAGCAGTGTACTGAGCGAGCAACTCAACCACATTGCTGACGAGCCGCTGTTTACGTCGTCGACGCTCGGCAAGCAGATGCAAACCGTGTACAAATTGATAGCAAGCCAAGATGTCCTGAAGCAGCAACGACAAGTCTTTTTCGTTAAACACTCTGGGTATGACCTACACGATTCGCAACTGGCACGTCATCCAGTGTTACTTGAGGATCTCGCGACAAACCTTTTAGCAATGTATCGTGCGGTCGAACGGTTAGGGCTAAACAAGCAAGTCACCTCCTTCACTATGTCTGACTTCGGTCGACGGATGATGAGCAACGGAAATGGTACCGATCATGGCTGGGGTGGCCATCAACTATTAATTGGAGGCGCGGTAAATGGGAAACAACCTATCGGTACATGGCCGGAACTAATACTGGGCGGAAACGATGATTACTCTCAAGGCCGACTCATACCCAAAATTGCCGCTGATCAAGTTGGTTCAACACTAGCGCAGTGGATGGGCGTGAGTGATAACGCTGCACTGGAATACGTGTTCCCGAACATCCGTAATTTTACTCATTCAAACCTGGGTTTTATGTCGTAAGATATTTTACAGGTTAGCTGTAGAACGCATCATTAAATAAGGGAGCCTCGCGCTCCCTTACCCATCTTATGTTTGCAGAGTGTCCGTTACACCTCGTCTCGACGGCGTTCGTTGCACAGCTTAATTGCGCGCTCTAACAACTCAAGTGCCGATTGCTTACATTCAGGTAATGCAGCATCACTCTCAGAAATTGGCGTTACACGGTCACCCCATTTCAATACTGCCGCCCCCCATGTCAAACCTGCACCAAACGCAGCAAGAAGCATGTTATCACCAGGGTTAACTCGACCTTGCTCTACCGCTTCACACAATGCAATTGGCACCGTCGCAGCTGAAGTATTGCCATAGTTTTGAATGTTAACAAACGCTTTGTCGTGTGGAATTCCAGACAGGTCACACAAGGTTTGAATAATACGAATATTCGCTTGATGCGGAATCACAACATCGATTTGTTCCGTCGTTAACTGTGATGCTTTCAGTACGGTTTTCGCAGCTAGCCCCATGCCTTTTACTGCACGTTTGAAAATTTCTTGTCCTACAAAGTTGAAATCCCAGTAACCGTTGTCTTCCGCAAAGCGATCCATACAAGTACCAAACTTTGGTACGGACAGAATATCGCGGCCTTTTGCGTCACAACCGATTTGAGACTGTAGTAAACCCGTTTCTTTTTCCGTTCTTGATAACACAACGGCGCCCGCACCATCACCAAATAGAACAGCGGTATCTCGCATTGCCCAATCGATGTAGAAAGACAATCTTTCCGCACCAATAATGATCGCGTTACGATAGTTACCTGATTGAATCAAACGTGTGCCCGTTTCTAGGCCATAGACAAATCCCGTACATGCGGCATTTAAGTCAAAGGCAGCGGCAGCACGAATACCTAGGTTCTGCTGTACCTTAGACGCGATATTTGGAATCAATGAATCTGGTGAACAAGTCGCCACAATGATTAAATCCACGTCTGTCGCATCGACGCCTGCTCGAGCTAATGCATGTTTAGCAGCAACGGTCGCCATGTCTGACGTGTTTACATGACTAATACGGCGGTTTTCGATACCAGTGCGGGTACGAATCCACTCATCGGAAGTATCGAGGAAAGTGCTAAGATCATCGTTAGAGAGCACGGCTGGCGGAACACATTTCCCCCAACCTGTAATTTCAGCGTAGTAATTTGTCATCGCAGACCTATTTATTGTTGTATTTTAATAAAATTTCTTAGAACCTTAGGCTCAAATACAAACCTGCGCTGCGTTATTTCGGCAGGTTAAAAAATAAGTATACAAATAATGAGGCTGACTGGTAAGTCATGTTTTCATCAATACGTAATAAAGGAAGAAGTCATGTCATCGTTTAAAACTCGCTGCCCTTCGTGCGGCGGTCTAAATCGTGTCCCTAATGAGCGCGTTGCCGAATCTGCAACTTGCGGTAAATGTAAAAGTGCACTTTTAGACGGCTCGCCTATCGAAGGTACACAAGATAACTTTTCTGCTCTATTACAAAGTGATATGCCTGTTGTAGTAGATTTTTGGGCCCCATGGTGCAACCCGTGCGTTGGTTTTGCTCCTGTTTTCTCTGATGTTGCTGATGAGCAAGCCGGAACGGCTCGTTTTGTTAAGATTGATACCGAAGCTCAACAACAACTTGCGGCGCAATTTGGTATTCGCAGCATTCCTACCATTATGGTTTTCAAAAATGGTCAACGTGTTGATATGATCAATGGTGCGTTACCTAAAACTCAATTCGATCAATGGTTAAATCAAGCACTTACTAAATAATCTTCCACGCCAACCTTGTTTGTAGGTTGGCGTTTTTATGCAACTTATCAACCTATCTAGTTAATAAATATTATTTGTCGAAACGACTTAAATTTATCATTTTACTTGCCTAACTATTAGCCTCATATTCGCGCCGAATAACCCTTAGATTTCATTTAACTTATAGGCGCAAAACAGTGGAAAACACAGTCGTTCCTGCAGCATCACCACGAGTTACAGTTCCAGTCGTCGCACTGTCTCTTTATGCGGTGGCTTCGGGCTATTTAATGAGCTTGATCCCTCTCATGCTCGGTGAATACAACATCTCAGCAGATTACGCGAGTTGGTTGGCGAGTGTGTTTTATGGCGGCTTATTAACCGGTGCTATTTTTATTGAACGTATCGTACGTCAAGTTGGTCACCGTAACGCGTTTATTGGTTGCTTGGCCGTATTTTCGCTAACTATCGTCACACTACCCGTGTTTGCTAACGGATTGATGTGGCTTGCCGCTCGCTTTATTGCGGGTATCGCGGTTGCTGGTGTTTTTGTCATTGTTGAATCTTGGCTAATGTCTGGAGACGAAGCATCGCGTGCGAAACGTTTGAGCTTGTACATGCTATCGCTTTATGGTGGTTCAGCATTAGGCCAGTTTGGTATTGGCGTGCTTGGCGTAAGTGGCGGCGTTCCGTTTATTGCGATCACGACGTTGATCCTAATGGCTATGCTGGTGTTAATGTTCATTGATTGTGAGCAGCCAAACAGCCATGAATCAACCGCTTTATCATTTAAGCAAATTGCCAAACTAAACCATGCAGCAATTATTGGTTGTGTTGTTTCAGGTTTGACCTTAGGTGCGATCTACGGATTAATGCCAGTTGAGTTAACTAACCGTAAAATTAGCCATCAAGACATTGGTACATTGATGGCGCTAGTGATTCTAGGTGGCATGCTAGTTCAACCAATGGTGACCGCGTTAAACAAATACATGAGCCGCACAGTGCTAATGGCGTTTTTCTGTATTTTGGGTATTTTTTCGATCGGTATGACCTTTATTTCCTCGTCAGCCGTGGTATTGGCTGCTGCATTATTCTTTTTAGGTGCAGCTACTTTTGCTTTGTACCCGATTGCAATCAACTTAGGTTGCGAAGGTCTTGATGAACGCTTTATTGTCTCTGCGACACAAGTCATGCTGTTTAGCTACAGCATCGGCTCTGTTGCTGGCCCAGTTGTCGCTGATAAATTTATGGGCCAAGAACACGGCTTACTAGGCTACTTGTTTGCCGCTTTGGTTGCGACTGGCGTATACATGCTACTTGCTGCGAGCAAAACCAAGCAGCGTATGGCCGCTGGCCTCTAACCACGCCGCTTCTACTCAACGAAAACGAGGGCATGTCGCCCTCGTTTTTTTATTCTTCGCATTTTTGTTTAGATAAACGCTTGTGACGGTTTGACGCGTTCGCTGCAGGCTTTTCCGGTACCATTCGCTTTTCATGAAGCAAATGACGAACCGCCAAGATGGGATGTTTCAGTAACATTCTGGGGCCAGAGTAACGCATGACCAAACGCATTTGTTCTTTCGGCTCTGGTTTGTAGCAGTGAATCGGACATTTATTACACGTCGGTTTATTCTCTCCATAAGGACAGCGGTCGAGGCGCACTTCTGCGTATTCAAGCAGCTCACGACATTCTGAGCATAAGTCACGTTTTGTTCCATGATGGTCATGACAGTAAACCTCTACCATGGCTTTTACTGTCTTAAATTCAGTGGCGAGTTTGCCAAGTAAAATATCGCTCATGCGCTATCCAAAAATCACAACATCATTGTGTAAAGTTCTAACGTGCGGCCATTATCATATTGCTGCTCAACTCGTTCAAACTCAAAGCCCAGTTTTTTGAGCAAACTTATACTACGAATATTGTCATTGTTGGTGATGGCAACCAAATTATCGAGTTTCATTTCCTCTCTAGCGTATTCCAGCACTGCGGTTGCAGACTCCGTTCCGTAGCCGTAGCCATAAGCGGAAGGTAAAAATCCATATCCGAGATCATAGTGTTGTAATGTGTCACGTTTAACCAACCCACAAATCCCGATGGGTTGCCCATCTTCTTTCTTCTCTACAACGAGTAAACTCACGCCTTTAATTTGTTGCATGCGTAGCATGTTTTCTTTTATGTAACGCGCCGCTTCATATTCGGTACGAATTTGTTTGTCTCCGACAAAACGGTAGAAGTCTGGGTGGTTATAAAGTTCTAGTATAAATGGTGCATCATCTACACTCACAAGACGCAGTATCAAACGTTCGGTGTACAGTGTTTTCATTTGGGCTCCATTAAAACGCGATAGATGATTGGACATAGGAACGTACTTGAATTTTGCGACCGATACCGGCGCTTATTTAGTTGTAACTTGATAAAAAAGTAACTATCCTGCCTCGCTAAATTAAAGGACCACCACCATGAACCGCAAGAAGAAAATCAATCAGATCTTGAAAGCGAAGCAGAAGAAGCATAACGCTAAGCTACATAAGAGCAATAAGCCGCGTTATATCTCCAAAGCTGAACGCGCGAAAATGGAAGCTGAAGAACAAAACCAAGCTTCAGAACACACGACGTTGTAGACACAGCGCAGACAGATCAAGCCTAAAAGAAAAGCCGCTTCAAGCGGCTTTTTTGATATTCGGAGATAGTTAGCTTTAGTATTCGACACTGTAGTTCAGTGTGAATGTGCGACCTCTTCCTTTGTAGTCGTACGCTGCAGCATCGTAGTGTGCTGCATAAAGAATCTGCGCACGTTGTCCCCAAGCGGTTGTGTAGTCTTCGTCAAATAGGTTTTGAATACCAAAACCTAACTGCCCGATAGGTAGTGTTACGTTACCAAGAAGATCAAACGTAGTGTATCCATCTAGTTTATTGTTTGCGTCATCTTTGTAATCAAACATCGTCTGGCTTTGTAAACGTACTGAATAGCCATCCTGATAGTAAGCCGCCCACGCGTTCGCTTTTGATGTACTTGCTTTACCCGCGCTTAGATCTTCCCACTTACCGTTGGTTTTAAGCTCAGAAACCACATAGTGACCTGATGCACCTAACAAAATATCACGGTTTACCCAGTAGTTAATGTTTGCTTCGGCACCGTATACACGTTGCTCGTCATCAACATTGGTGATTAGGAGCGTCTTCTTGTCATACTTGATTGAGTTATCCGAAACCGAATAGTAACCCGCCGCTTGCAGTGCGACAGTATCCGTATCTAATCGGTAACCAATTTCATAGCTGTCCGTTTTGATGCCCGACATTTTTGAGTCAGATACATTAATGCTATTGTTCAACGCGTAGTGACCATTTGCATCCGCGGCATCGTAGCTACCTTGGCCGTAGTACTTTGCAGGATCAGCGAGTTCGAAACCTTGAGAGAAGTTCGCCCAAAGCTGAGATTCATCGTTAAGCTGATAAATGGTGCCCAAATTAAATAAGCTCACAGAGTAGTCAGTGCTGCCACCTGGTACCGCATCCGCTGATACACCATTACCCGATGCGATCTTCTTTTGTATACTATAGGCAACAAAATCATCAATCTTATTGTCCATGTATTGGTAGCGGTAGCCTGCTTGTACTGACCAATCTTGATTGATTTGGTAATCCCCTTGGACAAACATTGCGTAAGACGCCACATCAACATCTGGGTAACGCCCCACTTCGGCATAGGTTCGATTAATTAAGTTCCCAGAGCTGTTCGCAATGGTTGGATCGAACAGAGCCTGGTTACTTTCAAAACGGTCTAAGTACGCATCGACACCATAAACAAGTTTGAATGACTCCCAGCTTTTAGCTAACGCTAAGCGCCCAGCAAAAACTTCTGTTTTTTGTTGAGAGGCACTTTGGTAATAAGGAGTAAAGGTTTGGTCTTCACTACGGTAAGATAACTCGCCTATCAGTTGATGACCGAATACGCTGTCGTGAGCGTAGTTCGCACTTAAGAGAACTCGCTCTGTACCATGTTCACGGTCGGAATCGAACCCCTCTCGTACATCAACAAATTTATTGTTAACAATGTACAAACCGTATGGCGAGTCTTGCTGGCTGTCATAGTATTGTGCGACAAGGTTTAACTTGCTGGCATCGGAGATTTGAATCTCGGTCGATCCCATAACATCGAGCGTTGAATTATACTGCAAAGAGCCCTGTGAAATGTCTGGGGTGACAATGTCGCCATTTGCGTCAAATGCACCTTGTGTCTCGGTGTACACAACCGAACCTCTAGCGGTAATTCGCTCATTACCACCCGAGATAGACTGAGCGAGTTTGTAATCAAAGTCATCGCTGCTATTAAAGCCTGTAGTGCCACTCACGTAGGATTCAAACGACAAGTCATCCGAGTACGCTTTCTTGGTGATAATGTTAATAACACCACCAGTAGCGCCTGCACCATAAATGGAGGTTGCACCAGATAGTACTTCAATTCGCTCGATGTTGAATGGGTCTATTGCGTCTAACTGACGACTAATCGGGCGAGAAGATTGTAACGAGACACCATCAATCATTACCAACATTGCTCTACCGCGAAGGTTCTGACCATAGTTAGTTCGACCACCGGTGCCGACGTCTAAAGAAGGGATGGTTGCAGAAAGAATATCACCCAGTGTCTTGCCCGCACGATATTGCTGAGCAATCTCTTCTTGGCCAACAAACCAAACCGTTCCTGGAATATCGGAGATCGATTTCGGCATCACACTGCCTACAACAACCAATTGCTCATCGCTTGGAGTCGATGTTTGTTGAAGATCTTCTGCTGCTATTGAGCTAACTGCGTATCCACTGCTCATCGCAAGTACGATGAGATTGAAAGAAAACGTCCTTTTCATCATTGTATTTATCTTTTTGTTGTCAACAAGAGCATGCAATGATACTTATTCTCACTCTCAAATCGAGCACTGTTACACAAGTTAAATAAATGTTAATTAAGAACCTTCTTGCTCATAAGCTGTCGATTTTCCTCTAAACGAGGACAATCTGCACAAAGCTTTCTGCCTTCACACTTATAGACTAAACAACAACTTTTTCTTACTAACTTTAGCGACTGATCTGATTCCGTCTCATGAAGTGAGCGGCTATTATCAACATCCAAACCCATTGCGCTTAGCCACAAGACCGCATGCTCCTGAAGTGTCGAGTTAGTCATTTGCGGAAAGCGCTGTTGGAGACGAATTAAACAAGCCATGATTCCGTCCGACATCAATTGATGGGTGAAGCCAGGACGAATGCGTGTCCATTGACTCATCTCTTGTTGATAGAAGTCGAACAGTTCTCGGATTTGACGCCCCGCCTCTTTTATCAACGCCTCTGGCTCGCCATGTATATGCGCTTCGTCAGCGAATCGGTACCCAGAAACAAAACAAGGTTTGAGGTGCTGCGCTATCTCGCGAATGTTTGGCAACGTGTGGTAACCGTAAATAGAGATGAATGCGACATAAACTGGCTGCCAACAAAGTAAATCCCACGTTCTTGTCAACCAATATGCTTTTCCCGCTTCCGGATGAGCCTCCGAGATTTGCTGGTAAAGGCCTTGGATGATCGGGTTGATATCATTTTCGATATGGATAGCTTCTTGCCCTATCTCGCCGATATCACCGTGTAGGTAAGGTGTAATCTCACTCGAAGTTTGAAACAGTTGCGGGAAAAATTGCTCAGACATGATGGCTTATTGTTGGTGTAGTCATTCTGACACCTTTATACCCAAGCACCAATCGCAATGCAAACTATTATCCTTTGCGTTTTCATAACAAAGAAGCACTCTTAGGGTTAGTTATGAATGTATTTCCGAGTTCTGTGAAGCTGTAAGGTCTGGTTACGTATGCGATGAATAGCAACAAACTCTTAAACCTCTTCGCATTTAACGCTCACATGATCGCAAAAATACACAGCATAAAAACACCCTGATAAAACTGTGTTAACAGTTTCCCTGTGTAGCGTGAGTTATTGCCAATAATTGAATATTGCTGTTTCTTATCCAGCGGATTGTGAACAACATGAAGTATTTTCTTTCTGAATATCGAGACAATACAAAGAGGTAATTTGGCTATGTAGCCCTCTGTTTTGAATAAGGAAATCCACATGTTGTATCTTGAGTTTTTATTTTTGCTCGTGATGCTGTATATCGGCTCACGTTATGGTGGTATAGGCCTTGGGGTCGTATCCGGAATTGGCTTGGTGATTGAAGTCTTCATCTTTAAGATGCCGCCAACCTCTCCTCCTGTCACCGTTATGTTGATCATTTTAGCGGTGGTAACATGTGCTTCCATTCTTGAAGCCGCTGGCGGTTTGAAATACATGCTGCAAGTTGCCGAGCGTGTGCTTCGTAAGAACCCAAAACGCGTCACCCTTATTGCTCCGTTCGTGACTTACTTTATGACCTTCCTACTTGGTACAGGTCACGCGGTTTACTCTATCATGCCAATCATTGGCGACGTTGCACTTAAAAACGGCATTCGTCCTGAGCGTCCTATGGCTGCCGCTTCTGTCGCCTCTCAAATCGCAATCACGGCATCACCAATTTCAGCGGCCGTAGTTTACTACTTGGCGCAACTCTCTGATATTCAACACGAGATCACTCTGCTCTCAATTCTGCTCGTTACTGTACCTGCAACCTTATTCGGTACGTTGTTGATGTCACTTTACAGCCTAAAGCGTGGTAAAGAACTAGACGACGATGAAGAATACCAAGAGCGTTTGAAAGATCCTGTGTGGCGCGAAAAGATCCTCAACACAACTGCGACGTCTCTTGATGAAGTACTACCAACAAGTGCTCGTAACTCTGTATTGCTGTTCATTGCTTCTATCTTGGTTATCGTCGTTATCGCGATGTGGCCAGACATTCGTACCATCGTAGATGGCTCGAAGCCAATCAGCATGGCAGTTGTGATTCAAATGATGATGCTCTGCTTCGGCGGTATCATTTTGCTTGCGACCAAAACTGACCCGCGTGACGTACCAAATGGGGTGGTATTTAAATCTGGTATGGTGGCGGCGATTGCTATCTTCGGTATTGCATGGATGTCAGATACCTACTTCCAGTACGCTATGCCTCAATTTAAATCTGGCATCGTAGAGATGGTAACCAACTATCCTTGGACATTCGCGCTTGCGTTATTCATTGTGTCGGTTGTGGTGAACTCTCAAGCTGCAACGGCTCGCATGATGCTGCCTGTTGGTCTCGGCTTAGGTTTGGAACCTGCGCTGCTTATCGGCTTGATGCCTGCGGTATACGGCTACTTCTTTATTCCAAACTACCCTTCAGATATCGCGACTGTGAACTTCGATACCTCGGGCACAACTAAGATTGGTAAGTGGTACTTCAACCACTCATTCATGTCTGTGGGCTTAATCGGCGTGATTGGTGCGTGTTGCTTGGGTTACTTGCTAGGGCAAATGATCATTCCTTCGTAACTAGCCAAATCAAGGATAAATTAGAGGCGAGTCATTGTACGTTTCGTACAGCCTGAGTGACTCGCCTTTCTTTATTGCACTATTAACTACAGCAAGAAATCGTCATCAATCGCGACAAAATTGTCGGCACAATCAATCAGAGTTTGGGATGTTAGCTTAGGTACACCATAAACGGTCACCGTTTTATTGAAGCGCTGCTGAATTCTCTCTACTAGCAGACTAAAGTCTCCATCTCCCGAAACTAGAATCACTTCCTCAACTTCGGGAGCAATTTCAATTGCATCGAGAGTAATACCCACATCCCAATCGCCTTTCGAGCTGCCATCACGACGCTGGATGTAGGGTTTAAGCATCACCTCAAATCCAACACCACGAAGAATATGGTGGAACTGACGCTGCTTAGGGTCGTTACTCGCAATAGCATAAGCACGAGCACATACCACCTCTTTCCCTTGTGTGGCAACATACCAAAACTGGTTGTAATCAAAGTTGCTTCGATACGCTTCGCGACAGGTGTAATACACATTCTGTACATCAACCAAAATGGCGATTTTTTGTTTGCTTTCCGAACTCATCTATTTCTACGCTCAATTTATTTGCTGCCTACCCTATGCCAGTTTTGGAAAAAGCACAATGAGCCAATTCCACTAAACTTAACGTATAAAAAGTTATTTGGGTTTCTAGGGGAACTGTCATGGGCGGAAAGTTACTAGTGATACTACTTTCTTGTATCTTGTCATCGACAGCATTTGGTTATCCAGCGCACTCCAAATACTGGCCACATAGAAGTGTGCTCTACTTTGCGCCGGAAAATGATGAATACGTCAAACAATTCTTGCTAGAAACACTTATGAATGAGTGTGAGTTGGAAGACAGAGATGTCGTCACACTTGTCATTACAGAACAAGGTTATACCTTTCCTGCTTGGCTTAAAGAAGAGTTCGACTTAAAAATGCTAGCTCGTCTTTATGAGGTCGAAAAAGGTTCTCATACCGCTATTTTGCTTGGTAAAGATGGTCTAGAAAAGCACCGCTGGGGCGCAGAAACAGACTGGCCGTTTATCAACAACCTCATTGATCAAATGCCTATGCGTAAGCAAGAAATGCAGAGGCAACAAAGCCCCTGTAAAATATAGTCACTTCTGAGCAGTATTACTTTGCGAACCAATCCAACTTGTTGTGAAGTTGAGTCACGCTGCCAACCACAATCAATGCTGGGCTCACGGCTTGCTCTGCCATGATCGATAGCTCGTTCAACTTTCCTTGGAACACGCGCTGCTCTGGGCGCGTACCGTTTTCAATAATGGCGCATGACATCTCAGGATCTAACCCATGAGTGATCAGCTTATCCATAATATGGCCGCTTTGCTTCAAACCCATATAGAACACAAGTGTGTTGTTGGATTGCGCTAGTGAATGCCATTCAATCTCACGACCATCTTTTTGTACATGACCTGTGATAAATTGAACGCTTTGTGCATGGTCGCGGTGTGTTAATGGAATACCAGCATAAGCCGTCGCGCCCGCCGCCGCCGTAATACCCGGAACCACTTCGTATTTGATGCCAAATTCGGCTAGCTCTTCTAGCTCTTCACCACCACGGCCAAAGATAAATGAGTCCCCACCTTTTAGGCGCACAACGCGTTTACCCTCTTGCGCTTTCTGCACCAAGATTTGGTTAATTTGATCTTGAGGCACACAGTGAAAGTCCAATTTTTTTCCTACGTAAATCATCTCTGCTGATGCGTGAGCCAATTCAAGAATGTCTTTCGACACTAATCGGTCGTACACCACAACTTCAGCCGCTTGAATGGCTTTTAAGCCTTTTACTGTGAGCAAATCAGGATCACCTGGACCTGCACCAACAAGAGAAACAAAGCCGCTGTTTAAAGATGAGTGAGCAGTAGTCATATCAACGCCTATCGAAAAATTTAGATATAAAGAGTAACACTCGCGTTATGCACTTAGGGCTAAAACCACTCTAAGGAGTTATTACTTTTTATAGCTAAATCAATAAAATATGTCGCGAAAGTGAAAGTTAAAAATTGAAATCTAGTTAGAGAATAGTCCCGCCCATCCAGAAGCGGGACCATATTAAGCGAATTACCCGTTAATGGTTATTTAGCCATTGCAGGTTGCGCTTTTACTTCTTCTTCAGCATTGATAGAAGGCGCAGTTTTAGCGTGAGTTAGGTACAGTGGAATACAAGTCATTACTAGACCACCAACAATGTTACCTAGGATGGTTGGGATAAGGTTGAAGTTCAACCAAGTCGCGATACCAAAATCCGCACCTAGAATCATACCTAGTGGGAATAGGAACATGTTTACTACTGTGTGCTCGAATACTAGAGCGAAGAAGATGAAGATTGGGAACCACATCATTGCTACGCGACCAGATACTGAACGTGCTGTCATGTTGCCGATAACGCCTAGACATACCATTAGGTTACAGAAGATGCCGCGTACGAAACACGTGATCCATCCGTCCATACCCATGTTTTCAAAACCAAGGCTACGCGCGGTAGAAACAGCGACAAATTTCTTCGCTACTGCATTCAGTTCTAGAGAGAAGTTACCTGTTAGAGAGATAGCCACTAGGTAAGCAACGATCAGAGAACCGATAAGGTTACCCAAGCCTACAAGCCCCCAACAACGGAAGATACGACCCCAAGTGATGCCCGGACGGTTAGCAAACTTAGCCAGAGGCGCTAGACCAAAAACACCGGTTACTAGGTCATACCCCATCACACTTAGAATTACGAAACCAACGGGGAAAACAAGTGCTCCTACAAGACCGATACCCGTTTGTACAATCGCGGTAATAGCAACCACCACCGCAAGCGAAAGAATAACGCCAGCCATCGTACCGCGAAGCAGAAGATCTCGCGTGCTTGTATTGGTTTTCGCTTCACCAACATTGATCATGGTTTGCACGAATTCTGCAGGCTTAAAATCAGTAGACATGAATGTGTCCTTATCCAAAATTGAAAGTTAAAAAGTTAAAGATTTAATAGAGAAAGGCTTCCCGTTGACACCTGAACGCTGTCTACAACACCTCGCTTCCCTGTTCCCCTGAGTTGATGCTTGGAAAGCCTTTGTCTATTAAATCTAGGTTTCAGTTCATTCCCTCCCCTAAGAGGAGGGAATGAAAACCAAGCTTACGCAGAGATTTCTACTTCGCCGTTTGTTACGCGGGTTTTGTACGCTTTCACGCTAAAACGCTCGTCTTCCATGCACGCACCTGTTGTCAGGTTAAAGCGTTGCTTCTTAAGTGGGCTAGCCACCCAAAGCTCGCCTTGGTGCTCACAGATCAAACCGCGAGAAAGCACGTTTGATTGGAAGAACGGGTCTGTGTTGCTGATCGCCAGCACTTCTTCTGCTTGTGTTGGGCGGAATACCGCAACTTGCTGACCATCAACCAGTGCACAAACACCCGTGCCCGGTACGATGTCGCTTATTTGGCAAATCTTTTCAAATGACATAATCAACCTTCCCTTATGCTTCAGTGATCGCTACGTGTAGGATGTCGCCTTTCGCTTCAGGGTGTTTTTCCGTGAAGGTTGCTGGGCGGTGCTGTTCACGCTCTTGTACAAACACGACGTTTTCATCGCGCTTGTCAGAGTTGATGAAGTGCGCGAAACGAGTCAGTTGTGATTCGTCGTTGATGGTCGCAGTCCACTCACACTCGTACTCGTCTACAAGCTTCGCTACGTCTGCCTCTAGTTGAGCGTTGATACCAAGCTTATCGTTAACAATCACTTCGCGTAGGTAGTCAACGCCACCTTCCATGTTTTCCATCCAAACTGATGTGCGTTGTAGTGGCGCAGCAGTACGGATGTAGAACATCATGAAGCGGTCGATGTACTTGATTAGTGTTTCTTTATCTAGGTCACTTGCAAGTAGGTCTGCGTGACGAGGTTTCATGCCGCCGTTACCACATACGTACATGTTCCAACCTGCGTCAGTCGCGATGATGCCAAGGTCTTTACCTTGTGCTTCCGCACACTCACGAGTACAACCAGAAACACCGAACTTCATCTTATGAGGTGTACGAATGCCTTTGTAACGGTTCTCGATGTAAGAACCCAGACCAACAGAGTCTTGAACGCCGTAACGACACCAAGTTGAGCCCACACATGTCTTCGCCATACGAAGTGCTTTTGCGTACGCTTGACCTGTTTCGAAACCAGCGTCGATAAGCTTGCGCCAGATCTCTGGAAGATCGTCTTTTTGAGCACCAAACAGACCAATACGCTGAGCACCGGTTACTTTGGTGTATAGGTTGTATTCTGCTGCAACGTTCGCTAGTGCACTCAGTGCTTGAGGTGTTACTTCGCCACCCGCCATACGTGGGATAACAGAGTAAGTACCGTCTTTTTGGATGTTACCTAGGAAGTTATCGTTCGTGTCGTGCAGCTTAACCAGTTGTGGCTTAAGAATGTGCTCACCCCAGCAAGAAGCCAAGATAGAACCAGCCAGTGGTTTACAAACTTCACAGCCGTAACCTTTGCCGTATTTCTCTAGAAGCTCATCAAACGTTTTGATCTCTTCAATGCGGATTAGGTGGAACAGCTCTTGGCGTGAGTATGCAAAGTGCTCACACACGTCGTTCTTCACTTCGATACCAGACTTAGCAAGCTCAGCATTTAGAACAGAGGTCACTAGAGGAATACAACCACCACAGCCTGTACCCGCGCCCGTCACTGCTTTGATGTCGTCCAACGTGTGGTGACCATTAGCGACCGCTTGTGCGACCTTGCCTTTTGTCACGTCGAAACAAGAACAGATCACTGCGCTTTCTGGTAGAGCGTCTGCACCTAGTGCTGGTTTCTCAGCGCCTGCGTGTGCAGGAAGGATCAACGCATCCGGGTGTTCTGGTAGGTCGATTTCGTTCAACATAAGTTGAAGCAGGTCGCCGTAGTCAGACGTATCGCCAACCATAACCGCGCCAAGCAGTTTCTTGTTGTCTTTAGAAACGATAAGACGTTTGTAGACTTCTTGTTCTTCGTTCTGGTAAACGTAACTCTTACAACCTTCAGTACGACCGTTCGCGTCACCGATTGAACCTACTTTTACACCTAGAAGTTTCAGCTTCGCAGACATGTCAGCGCCTTCGAATTTGCTTTCTGTGTTACCTAGTAGGTGATCAACGGCAACTGTCGCCATCTTGTAGCCAGGAGCAACAAGGCCGTAGAACATTTCGTTCCAAGACGCACACTCACCAATCGCGTAGATGTTCTCATCAGAAGTCTGACAATGATCGTTGATAGCAACACCGCCACGAGGTGCCACTTCTAGCTCCATTTGGCGTGCTAGTTTGTCTTGTGGACGAATACCTGCAGAGAATACGATGAAGTCTGTTTCTAGTTCTGAACCGTCAGCAAAACGCATAACATTGCGTGCATTTGTGCCTTCTGGCGCAATCTCAAGCGTATTTTTGCTGGTGTGAACGTTCACGCCCATACGCTCGATCTTTTGACGAAGTTGGTTACCACCAGCAAGGTCAAGTTGTTCAGCCATTAGTTTTGGCGCGAACTCAACAACGTGCGTTTCTACACCCAGTGCTTTCAGTGCGCCTGCTGCTTCAAGGCCTAGCAGACCACCACCGACAACAACGCCTGATTTGCTCTTCTTCGCACACGCTTCGATCGCTTTAAGATCTTCGATAGTACGGTAAACAAAACAGTCTTTGCTTTCGTGACCTTTGATAGGTGGAACAAATGGGAATGAGCCAGTAGCAAGAATCAGCTTGTCGTATTGAACTTCACGGCCAGTGCTTGAGTAAACAATGCGGTTTTCACGGTTGATGTTAATCGCGCGTTCGCCGATCAGCATGTTAATACCGTGTTTCTCGTAGAAGCCTTCTTTTACTAAAGAAAGTTCATCTGCAGTATGGTGAGAAAAGTAAGAGGAAAGGTGCACACGGTCGTATGCGACACGAGGTTCTTCACAGAAAACCGTAATGTCTATATTAGACATATCAGCTTTCTCGACTAAGTCTTCAATATAACGGTGCCCTACCATACCGTTACCGATGACTACTAGCTTCAACTTGCTCATTATAATTCCTAAGGGTTAGGTTCTTATCACTGAGCTCATTGTTAATTGTGAAAGAAAATTAATACATGATGTAAATCAATTACAATTTCAAACTACCCTAAAGGGGTAGATGAACGTATTTATCTGACTATTGCGAAATAAAAAGTAATTTATTAACGGATATTTGTAGTTTTAACAAATTGAGATAACCGAAGCCATGCTAGCAACGGACTATACCGTTTTGCTTAATGAAGTAAGGCTGACCATCGAAACCGAGCACACCTACGATAAATCCTGTTTTGCTTCTAAACGACGCACTCACTTGACTTCACCGTTTCAAGGTGATCAGAGAACAATATCTGAAGTGATTGAAAGATTTAGAAAAATCAAGCTTCACAACAAAAATTTTTTACTAGCTAAGTCGCACTATAAAGACTAAAATCGGGTTTAGTTCATATGGAATAGCGTCCATATGATTGATACCGTAATTGACATATAGAGTGCCGTCCCATTTTTGTGAGGCGGCCTTTTATTTGGGAGTCATAAAATGTCAGAAAACAATTCTATCTACATCTCAAGCTTAGATATGAACCGAATCACGGCTTTGTTGGATAAAATGCCAAACATCGCAGCGGAGCTTGTGGAATTAGAAGCAGAGCTCGACCGAGCAACAGTTCTTGAGCCAGAACAAATGCCAGATAACGTGGTCACGATGAACTCGACTGTAGAGTTTAAATTTTCAGGTGAAGATAGAACCATGACAAAGACACTGGTTTACCCTTCTGAACTGAAAAGCAGTGATGATATCTCTATTTTTGCACCCGTAGGCAGCGCACTGATCGGTTTGTCTGTCGGCCAAAAACTTGACTGGCCAATGCCAAATAATCAAGTGAAGACAATTGAAATTGTCGATATCACATACCAACCTGAGCGTTGTGGTGCACTAAACCGCTAACCCTCAGTAGTCCCGGTGCAAAGGCCTCCATTTAAGACTTTGCACCAGGAGAGCCCCTCGCTTACCCCTATTTCCTTCTTTGTTTTCCAAGCATTTACTTTACTGCTCTTAAGTAACATCACCGATTCTTTATTATTTACCGCATATTCAATATTTATATCTCCAAGCTCAATCATAGAAATTGCAAAGTATTTTTCGTATATTGTCGCTCCGAAAACGACGTAAATTATGCGCAAAATGGAAGAATATCTAACTCGAATTGCCTGCTTAGAAAAAGAAAATGAAGAGCTGAAGCGGAAGAATGCGCGACTACAAGAAAAGTTGAATGCTGCACTCGACAGTAATGGACTGTGTTTGTGGGAGCAGCATATTCCTTCAGGTACTTTGACGATATTCAATATGCAGTGGGGAAAAATGCTAGGTTATCAGCCCCATGAGTTAACCGCGACGGTTGAAACGTGGAAAAACAATCTCCACCCTGAAGATTATGATCTTGCGGTGGGTGCATTTGAAGATCACCTAGCAGGCAAGACCGACCTTTATGAGGTAGTGCATCGCATGATTCATAAAGACGGCAGTGATAGCTGGGTCTACGATCGAGGGCGCATCGTCGAGTGTGGTTCTGATGGCGAACCACTACGGATGATGGGTACTCATATCGATATTACAAAAGAAAAGCGTTATGAGCAGCAACTGGCCAAGTTGGCTTCGAGTGATCCATTGACTGGATTGTTAAATAGAAAAGCAATTGAGGAAAACTTTAATCATCAACCTCAAACCGAACCGTCTCAGCAGTCTGCTTTAGTGTTTGTTGATATAGATAATTTTAAAGCAGTTAACGACCAGCTAGGCCATCATACTGGCGACACCCTCCTCATCAATATCGCCAATAGCTTAACAGAGCTTGCGTCAAGCAAGTCTCAAGTTGGACGCATAGGAGGCGATGAATTTGTTATCTTAAACTGGCATTCAAGTCGAGAGGAAATATCCCAACTTTGCAATCAACTCTTAGATTCAATCATTCCAGCGATAAATCAAGACTTACATAAAGTAACGATAGGAATGAGTATCGGTGTTTGTCTCTTTAACAAAGGAAAGCAACCGTTTAATGAAGTGTATCAAAAAGCCGATCACGCAATGTATGAGATAAAGAAAAATGGCAAAAATGGAGTACAATTTTTCAACTTAAAAAGTTGATATCTCTCCATAAATCATCATGTTATGAAATCAGTCATTTGCTACAACTTGAACTAACTCAAGATAAATTCTTTATATCTAAGCCAGTTACCGAAATTACCCCTAGGTACTCATAAATTTGGCACGATACAAATAAATCCCCTCCTCTCCTAGCATCAACCCAATAAGCAACTACACTCATTTAACTGATAGATTAATTACTACTATTATGAAGGGAGTTGTTTTTGATGGATACAAAACAGATTTCTACAGTTATCATAATTTTAGTTCTTTCTGTATTAGTAGTTACTTATTTAAAGTTAACAACGGTATCAAATGCTATCCACAAACCTACAACAATCGGTATATCTAAGACGCCTCTGTCAGCCCCTTTTATCATTGCAGAGCACATAGGTGCGTTTGAAGAAAACGATTTAAACGTCGAACTTATCATGTGCTTTGGAGGGGTCGAATGTTCAAACCTACTTCTAGAAAACCATGTTAATTACGCCACTTTTTCTGAAAGCGTACTGATGTTTAAAAGCTTTGAATACAAAGATTTAGCATTAATCACTTCTTTTGCATCTTCTACGAATGATATTAAGCTGCTAACTAAAAAGCGGTCTGGTATAGAAAGTATAGATAAATTACCAGGAAAAAAGGTTGGTGTAATAAAAAAGAGCGCTAGCGAGTATTACTTAGACTTGTTGCTACAGGTAAATGACATTGATTTAGAAAAAGTAGAAAAAATATCATCAACAACGCAGGTTATTATAAATCATTTAATACAAGGAAACGTCGATGCAATATCTACCTGGGAGCCATACGGATTTATGGCCAAGAATAGAATAAATGAAGAAGTAAAGAACATAGGAATTATTGGCGTGTATAAACTTTACTTTTTGCTTGTATCAAAAGAAATACACATTGAAAAATCAGATAAAGAAGTAATGAAAATAATAAAGTCACTTCATCACTCAATTAACTGGATGGATAAAAACCCTCATTTAACAATGAAAATACTATCACAAAAACTTAACACAACAGTTGAAGAAATATCTTGGAGCTGGGATGATTATAACTTTCGATTAAATTTAACGAATTCTTTATTATTTACATTACAATCAGAAGCTAATTGGGCATTAAAACAAAACTATGTAGAAGGACAGATTCCAAATTACAGAAAAATATTTAAAGAAAACTATATCAATTCATATTTTGATGGTCTAGATTAAAATGCATCGTTCGTTAAACCACTATTTAGCATCACTATTCAGTCTAAGCGTAATACTATGTATCAGCGTTATAGTATACATAAGCTTCATAAAAATAGAAGATTATAAAGCCAAGAAACAATTAAACCAAATAATGGACATACAAATATCATTAGAATCATTAAGTAGTTATCTTTGGGCTTACACTCAAAATAGGGAAAAAAACAATTTCACACAATTCATGATTTCTCATAACAAATTAAACGAATTATTATCTCAAAATGAAGATGTTTTATACCTTACTAAAGACCTAAAAAAAATGAATCTCGAACTGTATTTTTTAGTTCAATACGAAAATAATCATTTACTAGACAAAGATCGCCATTATGATTCAGTCGTAAATTATAATAAATCAAATCCTGCCATACAATCCAGAATAAACATTGTATCCCAGGATATGAACAATGAAATAATATATATTTATAAAAAAATACTTAATAATAAGTCTACAAAACTACAAAATTTAAATTATTACACTCAAGCAGGTATTATTTTTATCTCTCTGGCTGTTATGCTATTGTGCTTTTATATAAAAATAAAGTTCAAAAGAAGCTTTCAAAGATTTATAAATGGAATAAAACAATTAAGCAGGTCAAATTTTGACTATAAAATCCCTTCAGAAAATCAATTCACGGAATTTGAAAATCTGTCTTGTTACTTCAATAAAATGGCGGCATTGTTAAACCACACAACAATATCAAAATCAAAACTTAAAGAAGAAGTAGAGAATCAAACTTCAGTTCTAAATCGTCAAAAAGAAAGTTTGGTATTTTTGTCTGAGCACGACTCCTTAACTAATATCTACAATCGTCGAGCAATAGAAAAACATTTGATCCAGCTTACGCGTAATTTCAGAGGCAGTGAGAATAGTTTTAGTTTGTTTTTTATAGATTTAAATTTATTTAAGGATATTAACGATAGCCATGGCCATGAGGCAGGTGATGCAGTGTTAAAATCTGTAGCTAGTAGATTATCAAGTATTATCGACGAATCAGACATGGTAGGCCGCTTTGGTGGAGATGAATTTATTATTATTCATCGTTCACACACAACAGGTACGTCTCTGTCTGCATGTGCACTACGCTATATCCAAGAAATAGAAAAAGTAATTCATTTTAAAGGTAAAGAGTTAGGCGTCGGAGCTAGCATTGGTATTGCACTCTATCCTGAGCATGGGTCGAATGTACATGAATTATTAACAGCGGCAGACAAGTCTATGTATCAGTCAAAACGTTCTAAAGCTAGCTCGTTCACTATTGTCGACAACAGCAGTTCGCTGTTAAAGAGGCCTATGTTTTAATCTAAAGTAGCTGTGGAAACGTTCTACATGCGAATATTCAACGACATCGACCACTGTGGCCACTTACAGTAATAAAGCCGCTTTTATCACATAGCAAAAGCTAAACTCGTAAGCTAAACGCTCTCCAGGCATTGAAGAAAAATAATCCATTGTGAATGGTTAATCCTCCCCTTTTAAACGTCAACTTTCACCACCATATGATAGTTAAGATTCATTAACAGGCTATAACTATCCTATGTCTTTTCCTCGTTTATCTGTTCTGGATTTGGCCCCCGTGTCCGACGGAACAAACTTCACCGAAACGTTCGAACGCTCCGTTGAATTAGCTCAATCAATCGAGTCCTGGGGCTATCATCGGTTTTGGATGGCTGAACACCATAACATGCCCGACATCGCCAGTGCCGCAACCAGTGTATTACTCAGTCATATTGGAGCGCACACGAACTCGATCCGTTTAGGATCAGGTGGAATCATGTTACCTAACCATGCACCACTAGTTATTGCAGAGCAATTCGGAACGTTAGAGGCATTATACCCTGGTCGTATTGACCTCGGATTAGGACGCGCACCAGGCACCGACTACCAAACAATGCATGCATTAAGGCGGGAACCAGAGCATATGGATCCTGACTTTGAAGAGCTGTTGGAGGAACTTAATTTCTTTCTTGGTCCCGTATCTCGAAATCAACCAGTCGCGGCTTATCCAGGTAACAACACATCTCTGCCGATTTGGCTTCTGGGGTCGAGTACATACAGCGCACGTTTAGCAGCTAAGAGAGGCTTACCTTTCGCATTTGCTGCACACTTTGCTCCAGATGCAATGTCTCGTGCTCTAAACTTTTATCGAGATGAGTTTGTCCCATCCGAGCATTTAGCTCAACCCTATGTGATGATTTGTGCCAACGTTATCGTAGCGGATACTCAGTCACATGCAGATTTTCTCGCGACAACAGAGAAGCAAAAATTCTTAAAAATGATTCGCGGCAATCGCGAAAAACTTCGCGCACCAGTGAAAAGTATGGCACCACTATGGTCAGCACAGGAAAAGCTTCACGTTGAAACTCAATTACGTGAATCTATCCATGGTGATCAAACATATGTAAGACAGAAAATTGAGAAACTTTTGGAACGCACTGGGGCAGATGAAATTATGGTAAACACGATGGTGTTTGAACAATCTGAGAAGTTGAGATCCTACAGGTTACTATCGGAACTCATGGACAAGTAAAAGAATGGAGGCGCCTCCCGGAGTCGAACCGAGGTCCACGGATTTGCAATCCGCTGCATAGCCACTCTGCCAAGGCGCCTTTCTGATATTGTATCTCTGTCACCAAAGATTTTGATGGTGCCCCGGGCCGGACTTGAACCGGCACAGCGCGAACGCCGAGGGATTTTAAATCCCTTGTGTCTACCAATTCCACCACCAGGGCAACGCAATCATGCGATGGGTTAGACACCATCTGTCTCAGCGACCTTTGCCGTGAGAACGAGGCGTACTTTAACGGATTAATTTATCTGGTCAACAAAAAATTAGTCTCTTTTATTCAAATGGTTAAAAAGCCAACTCAAACGAACAAAGGGCGATCATTTTGCTCACAAGAACATCAGCATGCTTTGCTCTCGTTTACTTTGCTTCATCACTTCATGTCAATGAGGAATCGACAAGTCGCACAAATTGGCAGTATGGGTATAAACTTAACTCGTACTGCAGGGGACAAATAAGCGCTCATCATGTTTCGAAAGTCATCATTTCAATTACCGCTACATACTGATTCCGAACTCGACTTCGTAGTGTCCCACTTCTTACTTACTGAATTTGATTATGCACGCTCTCTGGAACAGGGGATCGTCCATGACTTGGACCCTGAATATACACACCAGTATCGCGTCACACTAAGGCGCATACGCTCACTATGCTTACTACTTCGCGAACTGATCCCTCCTTTTGAACAGCGTATTTTGAAGCCTCATTTAAAAATAATGATGAAGAAAACAAATAAGCTGCGTGATTTGGACGTATTTATCTTGGGCAAAAAACAATACATTGAAATGCTCCCAAACCACAAATCGTCTCTTGAGCAGCTTTTTGGCTTTATCGAAGCCGAACGTGCTTACGAACAGGCAAGAGTTACGCGTTGGCTAGCTACAAAAGAATACACAACGCACTGCACTTTGGTCAGGAATAGTCTGCTGCGAAGTACGCAACACGAACGAGTGGATAGCAACGTACCTGCGTTACTCTTCGCAAGCCAAAAAATCTCCGATCAATCTAAAAAAGTTGATAAAGCACGGCGCAAGATCTCGGACAAAAGTCGTGACAGCGTGATTCATTCGATGCGGATAAAGTGCAAAGCGCTTCGTTATTTGTTAGAAGGATTTTCCACGCTCTATCCTTCCCAACAGCACAAAAACAACGTGAAACAACTAAAACTATTGCAAGACAAGCTCGGTGACTTTAACGACACTTCAAGTCAAATTGAATTTTTCGCACAACTCAAAGAGACAGCAAATCTTGATAAACAAGATCGTAAGGCTTTGAAAAAGCTAATTAACGTGCTTAGCGAACATCATGCACTCTCTCGCCAAACCATCTTGACGCATTTAAGCCAGTTTGACTCTTTCATTCGCGATACCAATACACAGAATCTCTACCGACCCTAAATCAAGGTTCACGTATTTTTAATATTCATTAATTACAGTCAAACGTTAGGCTCCACTAAGAAAGTTAACGTGAAACCATTAAAACGATACCAATACGAGCGCTATGCGGTGCTTTGTAATCTCGCCTACCCTCGCGTCTTCAGGCAAACTCAATACGGGTTCGATCCTAATGGGCAACGAGTCATTAGAAATGAACACGGTAAGATTATGATTCGCGTGCTCTGGAGTAAAAAACAGAGTGAAGTGGTCGTAGTGATTAAAGGCTCACACAGTATCAGTGATTGGTTGTTGAACTTCGCGATGTGGACGAGAAGCTGTCGAAGGTTGGGACTAAACTATCGCATTCACGCGGGTTTCTATCATCTGTTGTTCCAAGAAAGTTTACCGAGCCGGAATGAAGATCGGTTAGGGTTGACCGTGATCGAACGCCTCGAAGGTATCGTTGTACCACTTATTCTCACGGGGAAAAGAATCACTATTACTGGCCACTCTTCAGGTGGCGCGATTGGCAGTGTTTTTGCTGACTATATTGAGAAAAAATACCCAAAAAGCATTAAACGCGTGGTCACTTTCGGACAGCCCGCTGTCGGGGATTGGACGTTTAAGAAACGCTACCGTTTGGGGCACAAAACATACAGGATTTGTTGCGACATCGACATCGTGACCTTTATGCCGCCCGTACCTTTTTTGTATTGGCATGTAGGCAAAATGCTATGGTTATATAACGGGAGAATATACGAGAACACCCCAACGCTCATACGGCTTGGGCGCTCCTTATTTAGTTGGCTAATGCGACCGTTCTCTTATCACTTTATGAGTAAATACATTCGCGACAAAGACTTTTTTGATGAACGCTGAGTTAAACATCCGAAAGGTATGACGTACAGACACGAAAAAGCCGGACTTCGCCGGCTTTACGATTAAGTGGTGATCTACAGAGAGGCAATTTCTTTTTCAAGTTGATATTTGTTATCTGTGACAATTCGCTCTAACACTTCAACACGTCGCTTCAAGTCACCAATTTGCTTGTTAAGGTTATCTTGTTCTTCTCGGCTCATCGTATTACGTTCAGATATCTCCAACGCTCTTACTTCTTTACGATGGTTCAAGATTAACCTTATTATCCCGCCCCCAAATATGGCACCGAACACAATAGCCACAACCAATACATCAGCAATAGATTCCATTCTTTATCTTCCTCTAGATTATGCTCAACTATAAGTTACTCATTTGTCGAATGAATATCAAATAACACATTGATTCATTGAAGAGTTTTATCAAGAATTGCCTACTCTGTATCAAAATCACAGGAATGGATTATTCAACGCCAACCCAAACCGAGACAGATCCGCCGTTTACTGGGAACTCAGCCCAACCATTCGCATCAGTCCAAACTTCTTCAGTTCGGGTACCCAACTTGTCTACGTAGCGAGCACTTGGTTTACCCGTATACATCCACTTCGAGCCGCCAGGTCCATCACTCATGATCACGGCCATTGAATGTCGATGCTTTGCATCACCTTCTCGAGTCCAACCAATTACGTCCCAGTGGTCGAGATAAGAATGTTGTTTGCCATACGCATAATCTTTACGCAGTGTTACTAGCTCTTTAATGTAAGGCACTTTGACCATATTGATGTCATGCCCTTTATCACTGTACTGCGCGCCGTAGTAATCTGCATAAAACACGGATGGATAACCTTCTTCACGCAATAAGATAAATGCGTAAGCGAGCGGCTTAAACCACCAATCAACCGTCGACTCCAAAGCCTGCAAAGGTTGAGTATCATGGTTTTCTACTAAGGTTACCGCTTTGACTGGATTGTCCTTCATCAGCGTACCATCCATGATTTGACGCATATCGTAGCTACCACCCGATTTAGACGCATTGTAGAAGTTCATATGTAACGGTGCGTCGAATAGAGACATGCTGCCAGAAGTTTTGGTGATAAAGTTATGCAGCTGATTCACATCGTAGTTCCAGTACTCTCCGACCGTGAAAAGTTCTTTCCCTGTTTTCCAACGTAGGTGATCAATCCATTCTTGCAGGTATTGATATTTGATGTGCTTCACCGCGTCCATTCTAAACCCATCAACACCCGTCATGTTGATATACCACTCACCCCAGTCTTTCAGCTCTTGCTTCACTTCAGGGTGATCCATGTCTAGATCAGCGTACATAAGGTAATCGTAGTTGCCTTTTTCCGAGCTAACTTCCCAATCCCATGCCTTACCCTCACCTTTGAATTTGAAGATAGCTTTTTCTTCGCCAGCATCGTCCCAATCCACGCCATCAAAGTGGTACCACGTCCAATGAAAGTTTGAGTACTTGTCGTTGCGCCCAGGGAAATCAAACTCTACCCACGCTTCAATCCATTTATCACCAAGTTCAATATTTCGGTTGTTCCAATCTACTCGCTTGGTATCAACCCAAGACTTTCCATCCGCACCACCGCGATGGTTGAACACCACATCGCCATAAATCTGGATATTGTTTTTATGGGCAGCATTGATGGCGCTTAGGTACTGATCTTTGGTGCCATACTTGGTGCGCACCGAACCTTTTTGATCAAACTCTCCCAAATCGTACATATCATAAACGCCATAACCGACGTCGTTGCTACCACCAGCACCTTTATAGGCGGGTGGTAACCATAACGCAGTAAAGCCGTTATCAGATAGTGCCGACGCGTTGTTTTCAACTTGTGTCCAGAGTGCACCGTCATTTGGCACATACCAATGGAAATACTGCATCATGGTGCCATTTTGTGCCGCCATTACAGGCGAACTGAGCAGCAAAGTTAAGGGTAAAAGTGTAGGTTTAAGGTTGAATGTTTTCATTATTTTTCTCTCACGTTAAGGACTAGAATCCTCCTTTCTGCATATACGCACCAAGCGATACTAACTATGACGCTAGCTAGGTTGCTGCCTGTAATACAAAAAGTTCGGATTACAATCGAAGAGAAACTATCACCAATCACACTATACAATTATTGAGTTGTCTAACATTTATAAAATCAATAATTAGCGCGTTAAAAATATTGAATGGTGATCAAAACATGGGAGACTTTAGGAAAGCGCGAAGGGTTACGAAAAGGCGGATTAAAAACGAAAAAAGCCAGTCATTTAAGACTGGCTTTCGAAATAGTGGAGGCGCCTCCCGGAGTCGAACCGAGGTCCACGGATTTGCAATCCGCTGCATAGCCACTCTGCCAAGGCGCCTTTCTGATATTGTATCTCTGTCACCAAAGATTTTGATGGTGCCCCGGGCCGGACTTGAACCGGCACAGCGCGAACGCCGAGGGATTTTAAATCCCTTGTGTCTACCAATTCCACCACCAGGGCAACGCAATCATGCGATGGGTTAGACACCATCTGTCTCATCGACCTTTGCCGTGAGAACGAGGCGTACTTTAACGGATTAATTTATCTGGTCAACAATAAATTTTATCTTTTTTATTTAAGTGCTTAAAAAGCGATCTGACTAGTACATTTGGCATTCAATTAGACCAATAAGCACCCGTTCCCTTTCATTAGCCCTGAAGTCATACGCATACTAGTGTCCGTAACTGCTTCGAGGTAAACACGCGACTATCACGTTATGAACGCTGATCTTTTCACCGCTGTAACATCTGTAACAATTTAATTCCCTACTCTTGGCACGATTGCGTACAGAACATCATATTTTGTTACTGATAACTTTATATCGAATGTGGTCGTACCTTTATAAAATCATTGACTTTTTTTATTTTCAAACAAAGCTCAATTCATTATCGAAAATATCAATAAATAATGGTACGTTACACGAGTTGCAGTAATTTAATGGACATATATCACATATAAGGATGTGGTTTACTTTGGCGACACAACATAAGAAAAACAAGGTATATCACTAATGTCTATCAAGAATCTTTCTATAGCGAAAAAGATATCGCTATCGTTTTTACTCATTGCCATCGTCAACATTGCATTTGGCGTGTTTTTATCTACAGAGCTCAAAAGCATCAAATCTGAGCTTTTAAACTATACCGATGATACGCTTCCTGCAATGGAAAGGGTCGATTCGATTCGAGATCATTTGTCTCGCTGGCGCCGAGCTCAATTTGCTGCGTACACTTATGAAGACGCAGACCAAGTCAAAACTAAAATTTCTAACAATATTAGAGAACGCGAAAAGATCACTAGAGAGCTCAACGCTTACGGTGAAACTATCTGGCCTGGCGAAGAGCAGCAAACTTACCAGCGTCTTATGCGTCAATGGAAAAAGTACTTGGTTACTATGGACCAGTACAATGAAGCGATGCTAGCTAACGACAAAAGCAAGGCCCACCCTATTTTGGCGAACTCTTTGTCTGCTTTCGAAGCGGTTGACTCAGAGTTAGGCGAACTAATCCGTCTCCTTAAAGAAGCTATGGACAGCAACAAAACTCACATCCTGTCCTCTGTAAATGGATTGAGTAATTCTTCAATTGCAAGTAACGTGATTATTCTACTGATCATGGTAGGCATGACATACGTGCTGACTCGCCTAATTTGTGGCCCACTTAAACTTGTTGTTGAGCAAGCAAATGCCATCGCAACAGGTGATCTATCAAGTGACATTGACCGTAAAGCAATCGGCAATGATGAGCTTGGTGAACTGGCAGACGCGACCACTAAGATGCAAGATGACTTACGCCAAGTTATCGATAACGTGATTGCTGCAGTTACTCAGTTAAGCAGCGCTGTCGAAGAGATGAACCAAATCTCCGATATTTCTGCGTCTGGTATGAAAGATCAACAGCTGCAAATTACGCACATCGCAACAGCAATGACAGAAATGAAAGCGGCCGTAGCCGATGTTGCTCGTAACACTGAAGACTCAGCGAACCAAGCTAACGAAGCAAACCGCCGCACACAACACGGTGTTCGTGAAACCCAAGGTATGGTTGACGCGATTCAAGAAGTTTCAAATGTAATTGGCGCTGCAGGCGATACCGTAGCAGAGCTTGAACAGCAATCGAATAAAATTAACGTTATCGTGGATGTTATCCGCGACATCGCCGATCAAACCAACCTACTTGCACTTAATGCAGCCATTGAAGCGGCGCGTGCTGGTGAGTCTGGTCGTGGCTTTGCCGTCGTTGCAGACGAAGTTCGAACTCTTGCTGGCCGTACGCAAGATTCAACGAGTGAAATCACTTCGATCATTGAGCAGCTACAATCACTTGCAAAAGACGCAAAATCAGCCACTGAACTTTCTAGAACCAGTATCTCAGAATGTGCAGAACAAGGCATTCAATCAAAACAGCTGATGAGCGACATTGAGCATTCGATTTCGGACATCTCAGACATGGGTACCCAAATCGCCACGGCTTGTAACCAGCAAGACTCTGTTGCGGAAGAGCTTAACCGCAGCATTGAAAACATACATTTAGCATCTCAAGAGGTCTCGCAAGGCTCGGAGCAAACCGCACAGGCGTGCCGCGAACTAAGCCAGCTATCCATTTCTCTTAAAGATGTAATGAGCCGCTTTAAACTGAGTTAAACTCAGTGGGTACCTTAGTAGATATCAAATCAATCCCGATTTGCTTAAATTGAATGTCATCACTGAGGTATATTTAGGTATATATTAAATCACTATCTTAATAAACGCTCCAAAGCACCACTTGGAGCGTTTTACTTCGTCAGGTACTTTCCCCAAGTACTCAATAACATAACCAATACAAAAAACGCGTACGGAGACTTTATGCGCTTAAATAAAACCTTACTATCACTGACTATCGCTGCTGCAATCGCGGTTCCTGTAATGCAAGCTACTGCTGCTCCTCTTCAAATTAGCAATACAGCAGCAAAAGCAGAGCAAGTTCAAGGTGCTAACGCTTGGCTAGAAATAAACTTAGGTCAGTTCCGCGATAATATTGAGCAGTTTAAATCGCACATGGATGGCAAAACGAAAATTTGTGCCGTGATGAAAGCCGACGCATACGGCAATGGTATCGCAGGCCTGATGCCGACTATTATCGAGCAACAAATTCCTTGCGTTGCCGTTGCAAGTAACGCCGAAGCACAAACTGTTCGCGACAGTGGCTTTAAAGGCCAACTTATGCGTGTACGCTCAGCGGATATTGGCGAGATTGAAGCCGCAATCAACCTAAATGTCGAAGAGTTGATAGGCACAGCAGAGCAAGCTAAAGCACTGTCTAAACTAGCCGAGAAAGCTGGTAAAGAAATCAAAGTTCACCTTGCTCTGAACGACGGTGGTATGGGACGTAATGGTGTTGATATGACGACAGAAGCAGGCAAGAAAGAAGCGCTAAAAATCGCTCAACAAGCTGGCGTAAATATTGTTGGTATCATGACTCATTTCCCTAACTACAATGCAGACGACGTGCGCCAAAAGTTAGCTTCATTCAAAGACAGTTCTGCATGGCTGATTAAAGAAGCGAATCTAAAACGCGACAACATTTTACTGCACGTAGCAAACTCTTACACCGCGCTTAATGTTCCTGAGGCGCAGCTTGATATGGTTCGTCCTGGTGGCGTTTTATACGGAGACTTACCAACTAACCCTGAGTACCCTTCTATCGTGTCTTTCAAAACACGCGTGGCATCCGTTCACCACCTGCCAAAAAATAGCACAGTCGGTTACGACAGCAGCTACACAACAAGCAAAGAAAGCTTAATGGCGAACATTCCTGTTGGTTACTCTGATGGTTATCCACGAAAAATGGGGAATACGGCAGAAGTTCTGATCAATGGCCAACGTGCAAAAGTTGCGGGCGTTGCTTCAATGAACACTACTATGGTAGATGTTACAGGGATCAAAGATGTTGAGCCTGGTTCTGAAGTTGTTTTGTTTGGCTCCCAACAAGGCAAAACGATTTCAGCTGCTGAGATGGAAAAACACGCAGAAGTCATCTTCCCTGAACTATACACGGTTTGGGGAAGCGCGAACCCTCGTGTCTACGTAAAATAAACCTATTCAGTTATTCGTAACAGAGCGAAAAAGCGAGCCTCGTGCTCGCTTTCTTTCTTATTTACTAATCTGTACTAGCTCGTGATGTTATCAATTAAACAGAGCTTACTATTTCTGTTGTTTTATTCTCCTTTAGCACTACCAAGCGCGACTCTCTACACTCTGTTTCTTAAAGCCGCTTGGATGGCTCAATTTTATATAGCACTTAGAGTTTGAAAGCCCCTCCAATTGATGTTAAACATGAAGTTTACAAAAGAATAACAAACACACTCGTATGGCACTGCCCCTTTGCCTGCTAGCTAGGTATCTCTATGACAGAAAATACTCAACATCTTCAACGCTCCTCCACTGAGTTGCACGAATTTAATCGGCTTGACGTCTGGAACGGCTTCACCCAACTTTTACCCCTCTCTATGTTCGTGGTCATATTTGGCCTCGCTTTCGGTGTTGCTGCGGTACAGACTGGACTAGATGTATTTCCCACTATGTTGATGAGCACACTGGTCTTCGCCGGTGCTTCACAATTTGCCACGTTAGAAATGTGGGGAGCAGAAGTCCCTCTCATTCCAGTTCTTATTACTGTATTTGCTATTAATGCTCGTCACCTCTTGATGGGAGCTACACTTTATCCATGGTTACGACAACTCCCACCAACAAAACGTTACGGTGTAATGCTGGTAGCATCAGACGCTAACTGGGCAATGGCACTCAATGCATTTGGTAGAAAAGAACCAGGCTTTGGCTTGCTTGTTGGTGGCGGCTTAGCGATGTGGTCTTTTTGGATTGTGGGCACCTGGATCGGCATTTATTTTGGTAGCGCAATCAAAGATCCGGTGGGCCTAGGGCTCGATATGGTTATGGGATGCTTCCTGCTGTCTATGGTGGTGGCCGGGCCGAAAGACTTAAGAATCTTTGCTATTTGGGCCATAGCAGCAGCCTCTTCTATGTTGGCGTATTGGTATTTGCCAGAGAATAGCCACGTAGTGGTTGGCGCCATTACTGGCGGAGTCTTGGGTGCTTGTTGGAAGGAGAAGAAAGCATGAACATCGAAACAACCTTAGGTGGCACACTGCTTATCATTATCGCTATGGCGTTAGTCACGCTCATAACCCGCTGGGGCGGAGTGTATGTTATGTCATTCATTCCAATTAGCGAACGGGTTCAACGTTTCATTACTGCGATGTCAGGCTCCGTACTGGTTGCCCTTTTAGCTCCGCTAGCAGTAGAGGGTGATAATGGTGCTAGAGCAGCACTGTTTTCTACTGCTGTTGTCATGTTCATCGTGAAAAAGCCTCTACCCGCAATTGCAGCAGGCATCATCGCCGCCGCCGCGGTACGTGCTCTTTAGTCGCTGTTTCAACGCCGATACCAGTCATCAATAAAAGACCCAAAACACAAAGCCCTGATGTCACGAGTGTCATCAGGGCTTATCTTATGCTCATCATTTTAACGATGAACAACGATTATTAATCATGGTGAGACAGCACATCACGCACAGCAGTTACAATTGCGCTTATATTTGTCCATTTTACCAATACCAGGGTTAAAGGTATTGGTTGGGTCTAATTCGTGGTAAAACCTCTGCAACGAGTTTTCGGCTTCATACAAGTGACCCACGTTATGTTCTGCTGGGTATTTGGCACCACGGCTATTGAGGTGCTCTAGCATCAGCTTTTTCATCAACTTCGTGTCAGTCCCTTTTTTGAAAATGTAATCTTGATGGAAGACGTAACACATAAAGTGACCATAATAGAGCGCTTGAACAAGGTTCTTACTCACCTCTTCAGGCAAAGTTTCTAGCCACTCTTCATCATTACGTCGCAAAGCAATATCAAGTGCAACGATGTCTTCTACGTCTTTTCGGTGAATCGTCTCGTAACGAATTGCTGCACCTGCTGCTGCAAAGCGATGTAAATAAGCTTTTTTACCCTCTTCCGGCGTACACTCGAAGAAATCACAGTCGTCTTCAACAGCCCAAACTTCTTTGAGGTATTTTTGCGCCTCAGCAATACCACCATCACTCATTTTCAATACCAGGTGATGCTCATACTTGTCACGGAAATCCAGCATTCGTTCTGGTAAATGTTGTGGGAACAACTTGCTCGCGTAGTACAAAATGGTGTCTGGCAAATATTTACTGACAAACGGGATGCGCTCTAAGAAGTTTTCTACCTTAGCTTTAAGTGCGAACATTTTTGGCAGCTTATCTGTGCCTAACAAGTCGATGGATAAGAACACATCCTTGCCGTACTTCTCTGCCATGTTGAAGATATCTCGATGCAAGTATTCTCCCATCTCAGGCAAGTTATCAAACGTAGATAAGAAGTCTTGTCGCAACTTGGTTAGTTTCGCAGGGTCATTGGTGCCAAGGTAAAAAACCTGCTCTTTTTCGGGGACTGGGTAGCTGTCAACCCGAACGGCAAAAACCCCCAACTTACCAGCGCAGCCACTGGCTTCAAATAATCGGCGTTCATCGGCATTAAAGCGAGAAGGAATGTCAGAAGTCACGTCTCGAACACGTTCATCGTATTCTCTGTCTGATGCCATTCGCTCATCATGAATGATCTTCGCTGGGTCAAAGTTCCCTTCTTGCAGGTTTGTTAGAATTTCTTCTGGCGTTTCACCTAATCCTTCAATACCAAGGTGGTTCACCAAATGTAACTGGCCTTGCTTATCGACCTGCGCGTAGATCGCCAGTTCCGTATAAGCAGGACCACGCTTAACTAGCGCACCGCCTGAGTTATTGGCGATACCACCGACCACAGTGGCACCTAGCGATGAAGAGCCGATGATAGAATGCGGTGCTCGGTTCACTGCCTTCAACTCTTTCTCCAAAGAGTGTAAGCTCGCACCAGGCAAGCAAACCGCCTGCTTACCACCATCTAATAAGTGAATCTTCTTGATTTTGGTAATATTGATCACAACCACATCGCGATCATAATCATTACCACTCGGAGCTGAGCCCTCTGTTAAACCTGTTTTAGCCGCCTGCATGATAATGATGCAGTTTGCTTCAACACACTGTTTAATAATCTTCCATTGTTCTAGAAGAGTGTTAGGAAACACGATAGCAAGCGCATTACCACTACCCGAACGAAACCCCGAGCGGTAATATTTCGTTTTAACCTCGTCGGTTAGAACATTTTCTTCCCCCACGATGGTTTTAAATTCTTCAATCAGCTGCTTTTGTTTCATATCCGTATCTCTAGTTATTGTACTTCGCTCACAACACCGCTTAGCGGCAGGCATGGCGTTTGAGCCACTATAAGCAGTCCATTTCTCTGCGTCTATGTCAGGCGGACGAACAATACGTAATCAATAAACAACAAACAAAATAATTCTTTATTTTTCTGTTACTTATCTTTCACATTTGAGAAATTTAACGTAAGAAACAGACCGTTTCTTAAAAGAAACAATAGCAAAACCATTTGTTAACAGTTGTGCGGGGTATCTTGTTATCAATATTAGTGAAGAAAACGAGGAGAAGCGTAAGCTCCTAAATTTAAGAGGACTCTTAGAAATGAAGATGGAAACATAAGCTCAACACCAACATAACGATCGGTGTTGAGTTATTGGCTTAAAATCGATGGTTTTGACTTTGAAAGCTTGTGTATAGATGATCGATAAAGATCTTAATTTTTTCTGGTTGCTGACGAGTGTAAGGGTACACCGCATAAATACCCAAACATTTGGCTGTTTCGTCTTTAAATAACTGAATCAGACTGCCTTGCTTTAAGTCTTCATAAACCAATACACGCGGCACATAGATGATTCCCTGCCCTAACAGCGCCACATTTCTCAATACAGAAGAATTGTTAGTACAGAGGTTACCGTCGACGGTGATTTGATATACCTCGTCTCCATCTTTAAACGCCCACTCATGCGCTCCGGTTTCTTGGTAGGAATAGACTAAACAATTGTGTTTAGCCAAGGCTTGAGGTTGTTTAGGTATGCCATGTTTAGCTAGGTATTGGGGTGACGCGCAAATGATCCAATTTGCATCCACCAGCTTTCTTGCAATCAGACTAGAATCTGGCAACACACCCGTTCTAATTGCCAAATCAAAACGTTCATTCACGATATCGACGAAACGATTATCTAGATCCATATCGATATTGATGTCTGGGTATTTCTGATTAAATTCATTAATCACTTGAGGAAGAATTAATTCACCAGAGATAGTAGGCACCGAAATTTTAATGTTTCCAGATAAGTTTTTACCTAAACCCACAATGGATTCTTCCGCCGTTGCCACCGCTTGATAAACCGCTTTTGCATGAGTAAAAAACGCTCGTCCTGCTTCAGTCAACGTTAGCGTTCGCGTTGTTCGGTAGAGAAGCTGTACACCAAGCTCTTGTTCAAGCTTGGCAATCCGTTTACTGACGACCGATTTGGTCAGTGACATATGTCTCGCGGCAGCACTGAATGAACCTTGCTCGATCAAGTGATAAAAAATGATGTAATCGTCGGTATTTCTCATGCGTCTTCGTCAAATCCTTTGGAAGCCCGTATTGTAAACTGAAATTGGCTGAGGTGCGAAACATCGGGTCACACTTAATATCAGAAACTCGTGACAGAGATGGGGTTGCTAAGCTCACAGGTAATGAAAAAGAGATGGTGTGAATTTATCAGTCTTCAGATACAAAAAAACCAGCTTTCGCTGGTTTTAAGTTGATGCACTTGGCATCGAGATACCGCCATGGCCATATCTGAATAATTTGGAGCGACACACGAGGTTCGAACTCGTGACCTCAACCTTGGCAAGGTTGCGCTCTACCAACTGAGCTAGTGT